>CAIOTJ010000673.1 GCA_903861195.1 uncultured Planctomycetaceae bacterium
CCTCATCCTGAACCCGTCGAAGGGATCCCTTCAATGCATGTCGCGCGACATGTTGCAATTGCTGATGGTAAAAACGGAACAGACGCACATGGACAGTCGCATCATCCGAGCCCAACTGCCGAAGCAATTGCGTGATGGTCAGCGACTGGGACAGCTCGTCAGGCATGTCTCGAATTCGGTGCGGCAGTTGACTCGGGGAACCAAATGGGATGACAACCTGGTCGCGATGACCGATGCGTAGCGTTTCCTACACAGCAAAAGTCAACCTCAAATGTTTGGGCATGATAGCTAACTTCGCACGTGTCGCAAGACCCAAGCGCACTCCGGATTCGGGTTTTTGCTGAGTCATTCATTGGCCAACGTGGCGCGAGGTGCTAGACTGCGGAATGTCCCAATAGCTGTTGGGAGGAATCGTCGACATGAACGGCGAGGCATTCCAGGACATGCAACTGAACACCAGATGCTCTAATGACCGATTCATCTCATCCAATTGACTGGTCCCAAATCGTTGGTGCCGAGCAATTCTTCGACCGGTTCGAACATGCGTGGCGGCAATCCACTCCTCCCGACTGGCGGGATGTTCAGCAGGAGGCCCAGCAGTTCGGTGACGACGCCGGGGTGGAATTGCTCTGGATTGATTTTGCCAACCGGGTTCGCCTGGGCAAATCGTCTGACCTGCAGGAATATGCCGGCGCTCCCGCCTCCTGGTTGGCGGGGCTCGCAGCCCGGATTGAGGCAGCCCCTCAACAGTCGGGCGGGTCAGGTATCGGCACAGGGAAGGACGATGTGCCGAGGGAGCTGCGGGAGGGGGAGACCATTGGCCGATATCGGATCATTCGACCCCTGAAACGGGGGGGATTCGGCCAGGTGTATCTGGCCCATGACCCCGATCTCAGGCGCGATGTGGCCATCAAAATCCCGCATCGCCTCCAGTCGACCAGTCGGCTGACGCATTGGCTCTACGAAGCCCGAATTCTCGCGGAACTCGATCATCCACACATCGTTCCGGTGTTCGACGTTGGTTCAGCTCCGGGTTTTCCCGGCTACATGGTGTGCAAGTTCATTGCGGGTGTCGATCTCGCCACCCGGCGGAATGGGCCCCCTCTGTCTGCCGTCGAGGCCGTCCGGTTGATGATCCCAATTGCCCATGCGCTCGATTACGCTCACCGTGCCCCGCGCCAACTCATTCACCGCGATCTCAAGCCGGCCAACATCCTGCTGGATGAGCACAACACCCCCTACCTGACCGATTTCGGCATCGCCCTGCGGGAATCCGAGGTGGGGCAGGGAGAACGGTTTCTCGGCAGTCCCGCCTACATGAGTCCCGAGCAGGCCCGCGGAGAGAGTCACCGGGTCGATGGCCGTTCGGATTTGTTCTCATTCGGAGTAATTCTCTACGAACTGCTCTGTGGACATCGTCCCTTTTCGGGTTCGACCAACCGGCAGTTGCTGGCGGAGATCCAGTCGCAGGAGCCCCGTCCCCTGCGGTTGTACGAGCCATTGCTGTCCCCCGAGCTGGAGCGGATCTGCTTCAAATGCCTCTCGAAGAGACAGGCCGATCGGTATGCCACCGCCGCGGAACTTGCAGTCGATCTGCGCGGCGTGCTGGACCAGTTGGATTCCAGGCCTTCCACACCGGCAGACGCCACCGAGCACCCTGGCGGGAGTTCCCTGGAATCCGAGGCAGGTCCCCAGGTCATACCGAAGGGACTGCGTGCGTTTGATGAACACGACAGCGAGTTTTTCCTCTCGCTGGTTCCCGGCCCGCGCGACGCCCGCGGACTGCCGGAGAGCCTGCGATTCTGGAAGACACGGATCGAGTCGCGCGATCCCGCAGCCACCTTTCGCGTCGGTCTGATGTATGGGCCATCGGGATGCGGCAAGTCTTCGCTGGTGCGGGCGGGCTTGATTCCCCGCCTGTCCCCCGAAGTGCTGGTTGTGTTTGTCGAGGCGACGGCGGAAACGAACGAACCAGATCTGCGTCAGAGTCTGGCGGTGCGTTTCCCCAATTTGCCGGCCTCCGCCGAATTGACCGTGCTGTTCAGCCAATTGCGAAATGGCAAGGGAATCGGCCCAAATCAAAAGGTCCTGGTGGTTCTGGACCAGTTCGAGCAATGGTTGAGTACCCATCCGTTGCCAGTCCAAACCGAATTGGCCGGGGCACTGCGGCAATGCGACGGCGAGCACCTGCAGTGCCTGCTGCTGGTGCGTGACGATGGCTATTGGACCTCGGTATCCCGATTTCTGCGAGAGATCGAGCAACCGTTGCTGGAAGGGCACAACTCGGCGGTCGTTGATCTGCTGCCCGTCCCCCATGCACGCCAGGTCTTGATCGCGTTTGGGCGATCCTTGCAGTGTCTGCCGGCCAACGGGACCGACCTGTCTTCATCGCAGGCGGGCTTCGTTTCTGAGGCGATCGGGGAACTGGCCGAGAATGGCCTGGTCAGCCCGGTCCGGCTGGCGCTCTGGGCCGAGTTGCTGAAGACGCGCAACTGGACGCAGGGGGCCCTCGCCGGGATGGGCGGGGCGGCGGGACTGGGGGTCAAGTTTCTCGAGAATTCTCTGGCCGCCCCGACGGCCCCTCCCGGACACCGCGCTCATCGGGCGGCGGCTCAGCAGGTTTTGCAGGCCCTGCTCCCTCCGGCGGGGAGCGAGCTGAAAGGGCACCGTCGTACGGCAACGGAGCTGGCGCAGGCTGCCAGTCTGCCAGTGGACTCGGCCGAATTCCGGGAAATGCTGGAAATTCTCGACCAGACCTTGCGGTTGATCACCCCAGTCGAAAGCCTGACAATTGGACCGGAAGGCCGCCCCAATCGGTCCTATCAATTGACGCATGACTTTCTGGTTCCCAGCGTGAGGGACTGGCTGACGCAGCAAGAACGCCTGACCAATGCCGGGCGAGCCCGCCTGCTGCTGACTCAGGCCAGTGAGGTCTGGCGGTCGACGTCGCAGCGCAAGGGGCTGCCCACCCTGGGAGAGTACTGCCGGATCCGCTGGCATGTCCCCCAAGCGATCTGGACCGCCGAACAAGCCGCGATGATGCGGCAGGCGACACGGACGCACCTCGGGCATTTGGCGCAAGTGATAACAGTATCACTACTGGTGGTCGGACTATTGTGGGGGTTTGCCAAACAGCGAGATCGGGCTGCCCGTAGTGAAGTGCTCGCATCGCTGGTGGATGGGCTCCCCACTGTACAGGGGTCTGCATTCGAATCGACACTTGATGAGCTGCGCAAATATCCGGCATCCGAGGTCCGGGAGCGACTACGGCGGGGTGAAGTGAATGCGAATGACGATTACCGGTTGCGCTGGCAGTTGGCCCGGACGCATTTCGATCAGGTTTCCACCGAGTCGCTTCTGGATCAGGTGGAGGCGGTGCCGGCGGAAGACGTGGAAATTCTGATCTCGGCTCTGAAGACCAACCGCAATGAGGCTCTGGCGGGCCTGCACGCTCGCTTCAAGGCACTTGCCCACGACTCGAATTCCGCGTTACGACTTCGCTTGGCGATCCTGGCCCATCACTTGGGAGCGATTGAGCCACTACGGCAAATCAGCAACTCGGGTCGCGAAGCCGATCC
>CAIOTJ010000674.1 GCA_903861195.1 uncultured Planctomycetaceae bacterium
CGATGGGTGTGCTCTGTTTCACGAGGCTTGCGCTGTTCATGATGGGTCGCGAATCTGGAGATTCACAGGGTCAAGTCCAGCCCGATGGCGCGGGAGAACTCTCCGCCAGCGGTGCGGGACCAGACAGCCTGCCCAGTTCGCCACCGCCAGTCCCGGTGACCGAGCGTGCAGACTCTCAGGACTCCCTCCCGGCCACTGCGGATCGCAATGCGCAACGGCGGGGTGATGACTCTCAGGGTGATGATTCGGGGAGCAGCCGCAAAGACAGATCCCGCAGGCGACGGCGCAGCTCTGGTCGCCACCGTCGCCGCCGGGAGTCCAATGAAAAATCCGAAGGAAAGAACATCACCGATCAACTGGGGCTGGCGGCGCTGCTGCTGGCCGTCTTCTCGGTGATCGTCAGCATCCCGATGCAGGAGGCGATTCCCGGATTGGTGCTGGGGGTGGTGGCCTTTCTCGTCAGCACGATTCTGGTCGGTATCCGACTCATCCGCAACCGCCGCTCATCCCTGGGAATGTGGGCCCTGGGCCTCTCGCTGCTGGCGGTGGGAGCCGGGTTGTTCGCGATCCGTCGCGAACGGGCAATCGAACAAAAGCTGTTGATGCAGCGCGCCGCCGAACGGCTCAAAGAGGAAGAGGAGCTGATTGAAAAGGCCCGCCAACGGAATTCTCCCAAACCGGTTGGTGGTGCCGTGATCAGACCTCCCGTGGCGGCCAACCCTGCGGTTCCCGCGGGGAATGGCAATCAACCGCCGCAAGGGGAACCCGAGAATGGTCCCGAGGATGATCCCCTGCTGGCCCGTTTCGGCGTGCCAACCGTCCCCAAAGAGGACGATTCCGCAGCCGTCGCGATACTCCGGCAGCGGGGGTTGGCCATCAAACAACAGGTGGTTTCGATTGAGGGGTCCACCGCAGACCAGGCTGTGATCACCGAGGTGGTCTTCCTCTCACCGCGAGCGACCGATGATCTGCTGCGCACGATCGGACCGGCACTGTCGAAACTCCCCAACCTGAGGATTCTCAACCTCTTCGGAGGTGAAGTGAGCGAGGGTGGCCTGGCCGCCTTGCTGACCGGCGACGTCCTCAGCGAAATCACCCTGCCGCAGGCCACCGATCCCGTCGCCAGCCAACTGAGCCGCTTTCGCAATCTCCGGAAAGTCGTCTTCGACCGCCGCGAGACGATCACCGACGACGGCCTCGCCCAGCTCGCCCAGTTGACCCGGCTGCGGCGGCTCGATCTGGGAACCACTCGCGATGGATCCCCCCTCATCACCGACGCCACCGCCCGGTCTCTTCAGCAGTTGACCGCTCTGCGCGAACTGATCCTGCCGCAGACCGCCCTGACCCCCGAGGGGATCCGCCTGCTGGGAGGCATCGCCCGGCTGGAACAACTCGATCTCACCCTCAATGAGGTCACCGACGACAGCCTCAGCGCCTTGGGCGATCTCAAACACCTCCGCGCTCTGAAGTTGCGGGGAACCCAGGTGCAGGGCCCCGGGCTGCAGTACCTCGCCCGTTGCCAAAGCCTCGAATCGCTCCAGCTTTCCGAGTTGTCCCCCTTCAACAGCGACGAACTCCGGCATCTCGTCGGTCACCCCCGGCTGAAGGTGTTAAACCTCTCCGGAACACGGCTCGACAAGCGGGCCGTCAGTCATCTCAGCGGCATTCCCACCCTCGAACTGCTCGAGATGAATGACTCGGGTCTGGGGGAAGCGGATCTGCGCGAGCTGCGGACCGCACTGCCGAAGTGCACCGTCGAGGCGGTCAAACTGTTCACCGACTGACCCCCCGCCGGCAGATCTCTGGAACTTCCCCGCAGCGCGTCTGATCCGACCCTGATTCCTCCGGCTGCCTGACCCGCCGCCGCAGACCCTCCCCGGCTGCCGCGCACTCGCCCTGTCGCCGCCCCAATCTTCGACATCCAGGCGACGGCGATCTTCTGCCAGTTCGCCCACCAACCCCCGTCTCCCGCCGACCCGTGGCCTGCCACACGAGCCCGCCCTCCTGCGCGACCAATCGTGGAAGCGACACCAGTGGTGAACTCACCGGGCCAAACTCACCGGGCCAAACCCACTGGGACTGGCTGACAGCCGCCCAGCCCATCACGGGCCACTCAGCCGCGCACTGGCGTTCGCTCTTGCAGCGATTTGCCAAGCCGTCCCGCCCTCCATACCATTTTTTCTCGCGCTAAGCGGTCGAGCCACGGTTCGATCCCTCCCTGCCCCCCTCCGGATCCTCCCGCGATGAACCGACCCTCCGCACACGCCGTCATCGTTCCCGTGCTGGCCCTGCTGCTGGGCTATAGCTGGGCCCACCGGCCGCAGGCCGCTGGCCAGGGGGAACGCCCCCGGCTTGATCTCGCCCTCGTCGACATGGTCAAGCTCTTCAATGCCGACAAAGACTATGTCTCCCAGCGGGAAGAACTGCAAAAAGAGGTCGCCGAGGCCCAGAAGACCCTCCAGGAAAAACAACAAGCCCTGCTGCAACTGCAGGAGGAGGGACGCAAGGCCAAGCCGAATTCTGAAGAACAAAAACGCATCGGGGAAGAATTGCGGCAAAAAGCCCGCGATGCCGAGATGTTCCGGCAGAACCACGTCAACAAGGTCCTCGAAACCGAGAAGGCCCTCAACATCAAGACCTGGCGGACCATCAACGAACGGATCCAGCGGTATGCCGACGATCGCGGCATCCGCCTCGTCATCCGCTACACGTCCCAGCCCGTCGAAGACTCCAAGACCCCCCAGGAAGTCCTGGCCCTCATCAATCAGGATGTCGTCTATCAAAACGGGCTCGACGTCACCGAAGACATCCTGCAGACGCTCAACTAGACCCGCGAGCGGGATCCCGCAAAGCGCGCAACGCATCTCCCCCGGCTGCTCTTTCGGTTCTGGGCCGTCAGTCGGCCTTTTCGAACGTCTCCGGTTGCGGTACAGGTCTTTCCGTCACAGCGCTCTTCCCCAACGGCCCCACTTCCATCCCTTGCCATGCTCATTTTCTGCGTCGTGCTCTACATGCTGGCCACGGTGGCCCTCGGCCTGTACGCCTCGCTGCGCGTGAAGGACTCCAAAGACTTCATGGTCGCTGGTCGGTCCCTCCCGCTCTACATGAGCTTCGCCTGCGTGTTCGCCACCTGGTTCGGGGCCGAAACCGTCCTCTCCGTCTCGGCCAAGTTCGCCCACAAGGGGCTCGGTTTCGTCTCGGGCGACCCCTTCGGGGCATCGTTCTGCCTCGTGCTGGTCGCCATTTTCTTCACCCGCACCTTCTACCGCCTGGGCCTGCTGACCATCGGCGACTATTACCACCAGCGCTACGGCAAGCTGGTGGAAATCATCACCTCGCTGGGCATTGCCTGCTCATACTTCGGCTGGACCAGTGCCCAGCTCTCGGCTCTGGGGCTGGTCATCAACGTGCTGTTTCCCGCCATCTCGCTGAACCAGGCGATTCTCATCGGCTCGGTCATCGTCACGTTCTACACCCTGTTTGGCGGGATGTGGTCCATCGCCCTCACCGATGTCGTCCAGACCGCCGCAATCGTCATCGGACTGATCGTCGTGGCAATGCTGCTGGGGCAACAGGCGGGGGGCTTCGACAAGGTCGTCGCGGCGGCACAGGCCGAAGGGAAACTCACCCTGTTCCCCCACCTGACCACTTCGGCCTGGATGGTCTTCATTGGAGAATTTCTGACGATGTCGCTGGGCTCCATTCCCCAGCAGGATGTCTTCCAGCGCGTCACCAGTGCCCGCGACGAAAAGACCGCCTTCCTGGGCACCCTGGGAGGCGGCCTGTTCTACTTCGCCTTCTCGTTCGTGCCGATGTTCATCGCCTATGCCGCGACCGTCATCGACCCCACCTACCAGGCCCATTTCCAGGCCGAAGATGCCCGCGAAGTGCAAAAGATTCTCCCCGCGCTGGTGCTGCACGACACCCCCATCTGGTGCCAGGTCCTGTTCTTCGGGGCGGTTCTCTCGGCCATTCTCTCCACCGCCAGCGGCACCCTGCTGGCCCCCGCCAGCCTGCTGACCGAGAACGTGCTGCAGCCCGTCTTGAAGCACTTCAGCGACCAGGCCCTGCTCTGGACGATCCGCGCCGTGCTGGTTGTCGTGTCGATTCTGGCGACCATCATCGCCTGCAATTCCGAGAGCACGATGTATGAGATGGTCGAAAGCGGCTACAAGATCAGCCTCGTGGTGGCCTTCACCCCGCTCGTCTTCGGCATCTACTGGAAGCGGGCCACCACCCAGGCGGCCCTGCTGTCGATTGTGTGCTCCGTGGCTGTCTGGCTGTATGCCGAGACCTTCTACGACGAAGAGAGCGCCCAGTTCTGGGAATGCATCCCCCCGCAGCTCTATGGGTTGGCGGCGGGCATCGCCGGTATGCTTGCCGGGGGCTTGCTGCCCCAGTGGCTGGACCACACCGAGGCCGACCCCGAAGTGCTCGCCGCTCGCAAGGGAACCGCAGGTCATTGAGCTGTGTCGCGTGGTTCGCAGGGCGTGGACCGTGGTGGGTGGACCGTGGACCGTGGTCCGTGGTGCGTGAACCGTGACGGAGTCGTCCGTGGGGTGTGGTCCGCAAGCGGTCAGCCCGAGATCACGAAGAATTTCTGCATCGGTTCGAGAATCGTCCAGGTCGACGCAGCTCCCTGGGGAAACGAAACCATATCACCAGGAACCAGTTCGAGAGTCGGGCCGTCCGCCAGCGCGATCCGCACCCGTCCTTCCAGCAGATGAAAAGTCTCGTCGGCCGGAAACACATACTCGAACTGACCGGCCGGGTGCCGCCACAGCCCCGTGAACAACGTCCCTCCCCCGGATGACGTCGTCCGCAGCCAGTGCACTTCGCCAAACGGTACGCCATTCACCAGGAACGGCTCGTAGGTGGTGGCGTCGACACGCGAACGGGAAACCATTTGGGGAATCATGACGGAGTGTTCCTGTTGACAGGGGGTGAAGACCCGGAGCGGGCCTTGGTTTCAATCGGTCGCAGAGCTTCGATCAGGGCGCTGTTGTCGCTGTCGCCCCAGCCCAGTTCCTCGGCCCGCTCGAGAATCCGGCGGTGCGCGTCGGACAGCGGCAAGGCCAGGCCCGCCTCCCCCGCCGAAGCCAACATCAGCCGCACATCCTTCAGGTGCTGAGACAACCGGGCCTGAGGCGTGTAATCGCGCCGCAGCATTTTTGGCCCCTTCGTGTCCATGATCTTCGAGTACGCCAGGCTCTCCCGCAGCAGGTGCAGCGTCTGCTGGGGGTCGAGCCCCAACGACTCGGCAAAGACCAGCCCCTCCGCCAACGCCGCCCGGTTCAGCCCCAGCACCAGGTTCGACACCAGCTTCTGCCGGGCCCCGCTCCCCACCGGGCCGGTGTGGAAGACCTTTCCCGCCAGCACCCGCCACAGGTCGGCACACCGTTCGAAATCCTCCGCCCCGCCCCCCACGAGAAACACCCCCTCCCCCGCCTGCAGCACCTGACTGCTCCCCGAAATCGTCGCATCCAGATAGGCGACTCCCCGGGCTCGCAGTTGGGCGGCATGCCCCTCGGCAGCGGCAGGGTCCCCCGTCGAGGTGTCAATCATCAGACTGCCAGCGGGTAGCTCGGCACCAATCTCGGCCAGGACTTCAGCCACCACCTCGTGGTGGGGCAGGCTCAGCAACAGCCGATCGGCCACGCGGGCCAACGCGAGAACAGAGTCCGGCACCGCTCCGCCCAGACGCCGCAATTCCTCCCGGCGGGTGCTGTCGACGTCCCAACCCTGCACTGTGTATCCCCCCGCCAACAGCCGCTGGGCCAGCACGGTCCCCATCAGGCCGATCCCAATCAGCCCCACGGGACGCGGTTCAATCGAAGGGGAGACGGCAGTGGACATGTCGGTTGCGGGGCGGGAAATGTCAAGATGCGAAGAGTGACGCAGATCAGACTCCCTTTCGCCGCCCAACGCAAGTTCGCCAGCCTGCCCGGTTTGAAGTGACCGCATCTCCCCGAAGCACCGGAACTGCCCAGCTTGAGGTGTCGGTGGAAGTCGTCTTGTTCGCGTGCGAGGCGAGGCGTACGATCCCGCCGCTTCCTGGGTTCTCGACACGAGTGTGCGTGATGTTTCGGTTGTGGTTCTGGTCGTGCGTGATGCTGGCGACGGTGGCCTTGCCGTCAGCCCCCGCCTGCGCCCGCCCGTTCGACTCCTCCGCCTCGCGCTCGTTATTCGCTCCCTGGATCGATGGCCCGCTCGCCCAGCGCCTGCATCAGGCCGACCTGGATGGAACCTGGCCCGGGGATTCCTGGACCGGGGAAGAATGGCCCGAGGAAGAATGGCCCGGGGATTCCTGGACCGGGGAAGAATGGACCGGGGAAGACGAACCGCCGCGGAACGCAGCCAACACCGACGATCTCACCGACGTCGATCTGACCGGGGCCGACGTCACCGATTTCCTCCCCCCGCTCGATGCTCCCTCGCCGTTGTTCCTCCCCCGGCTCGACCGCCCCTGGGAACCGGCGTATGACGATCCCCTCATCCCCATCCAGGCCCAGCCGGACCGGGCGGCTTTGCCCGAAGACTACCTCCTGGCCGACCTGGCCTACGACGACGAACCCGACGCCGAGACGGCTCCCAAAAACTGGCGCGAGCGACTGTACCGCCGCTTCACCGGCCTGTTTGACGAATGGGCCTCGCGGGTCAGCCTGGGGGGCCGCTCTCTCGCGGGGAACAGCAACCAGAACTTCGTCGATCTGTTGGCCGATTTCGAGAACAAGACCAAGTGGCGGGCGACCCAGATCAACCTGGGGGGGCAGTTCGGCGAGTCGAACAACAAGATCGTCGCCAACCGCTGGTTCGCCAACTCCACCACCGACTACTACCACGGCGCGAAATGGCTGACCTTCACCAAGGTCATGGACCAGTACGACGCCCTGCAGAACCTCGATTACCGGGGCACGTTCTCGGCGGGACTCGGCTACCGCTTTTTGTTCGACGACACCCGGCGGATCATCACCCGCGTCGGCCCTGGCGTGACGCTCGAAGTCTTCCACGACCCGTCCGACAGCCGGGTGACCGCCGACGCCTTCGGCGAACTCGAAATGCGGCTCCCCATCTGGAAACGGCTCAAGTGGGAACAAAAGACCACTCTCTTCCCCAGCCTCACCTCGCTGGAGGTGGCCCGCGCCCAGAACAACACCTCGCTGTTCTACGCCTTCGACGAGCGGGAACGCTGGAGCCTGCGGGTGGGCTTCCTGTACCAATACATCAGTCAACCGAACCCCGGGAAGGTCCCCTCCGACTACACGACCAACGTCTCGATCATGTATCAGCGCAAGTGACCTCGACCCAGTTTCCCGGTGGACCCAGTTTCCCGGTGGACCCAGTTGCCCGGTGGACCCAGTTTCCCGGTGGGACACGACTCAAGGGGAATGGCGAACCTTCCCCAGGACGGCCCCCCATTTCCGGTCTGCTTGCCCATTCCGTGGGGGATCCCATAGTCTACGGACGGGCAGACCGACAACGCCGCCGAGGGCTTCCCTGGAACCATCCGTCGCGTCGCCGTGTCTGTTCTCCCACATGGCGGACCCCGTGTCCGCCAGGGGGCTGTAGCTCAACCGGTTAGAGCAGCGGACTCATAATCCGTTGGTTCTGGGTTCAAGTCCCAGCAGCCCCAGTTCGCGAAGCGAACTAGAGAGGAGAGAGTGGAAAGTAGAAAGTGGACCCCGCCACAATCGACTCAGCCCACCCACAACCTCTCTCCTCGGTCTACTGTCTACTCTCTACTTTCTCAACCGCGATCTGTGACTGCACAAGGTTCGCGAAACAAACGGAGAGCGGAAAGTACAAAGTGGACTCCCACCGCAAGCAACCCTGCCCACCCACAACCTCTCTCCTCGGTCGACTTTCGACGCTCGACTTTCTGAATTGCAGTCTGCTGCCGCCCCTTCCCAGTGAGCTCAGATGTGACCGGACCGATCGTCTCGCAGGGTTTGTCACCACGGCAGCACAGCGTGAGCGCCATCCAGTGACCTATGCCGTAGGCTGGTGCTGACACACCGGGCACGTCGACGACCCGCGCCGGGCGACACTCAAGACCTGAGGGGGCTCGCCAAAATAATTCACATCTTTGCTTATCGTATCACGAAAATGATCGATCCAGTGATTCCGCCGCGAGTTCGTCCAGTTCGCACCGGCATCCACCTCGCCCACCCAAAGCCTTCCCCGTAGGGGATACTTTCCTCAGCCTGGGGTTGTCGCGCAGGCGACGACCCCAGGTCGCCATCCC
>CAIOTJ010000675.1 GCA_903861195.1 uncultured Planctomycetaceae bacterium
GAAACGCGGCTGAAGTGGGAGGTTGCCAAACGCATGTATGGAGCCGATCCTGTGGCCAGGGCATTGATTGAGCGAAGGCTGGCCGATGTTTCCGGTTGAGGCGTTTCAAGACACGGTTGGCAAACTGGCTGGAATTCTCGACTCTCTCGGAATCCGATTTCATCTGACGGGCGGAGTGCGCTGTTCTCTCTTCGGATGCTGGATGTGGTCGATGGCGAAATTGACCAAGTCGTCGTCCTTGGTGTGCCGAGCCAAGTCGGGTTTCGACAATCGATAGGCCCGGGATACCCGGGGCCGACGCCGATTCACACCCGACATCCCGGAACGCACAAATCTGCCGGCCGAATCATTCCTGACAGGAATGGTTCGGCCGGGTGGTTCGAGTTTGTGGGAGGGTCGTGAAACGTGGGGTCGTTTCGGGAATTCGAGATCAAGCCCACATCGGAAGCGATCTGTGTGACGACACCGCACACCTCGTGAGGTGTCGCCTTGTACCGCATCTCGACTCATCGATCACAATCCCTGTTTGGTGAGGTGACAGGGCACTAGGCAGCTTCCAGAGCCGCGTAGACCTTGCCATGGGCGCGGAGCCAAGTGAGATCATCCGCCTCTGCCTTCTGTCGCACCCGTTGCAGAAATTCCACGGTTTCCGATTCAAGACACGGTTCACTGGGATCGTCTTCCGGAATCACCATCTCAATTTGGACGGCAATCACGTATTTCTCTGTCTGAACGAATCTTGTCCTGACAACTCGCTGTCCGGGAATTTTCATGCGTGGTCCTCGTCGAAAAAGTGGACTGTCACGAGCTTGGCGACGCGGCTTTGGCGCAGGAACGACCACACCGCCTTAAATTCAGTCCCATCGGGCAACATCTCTCTCACTTCAACAATCGGATTAGGGACCGCATGTTCCCGCTCTCCGATCAAAGTTCCGTGATCGAGGCCTGCAACGGCTTGCCAGTCCATGATTCCTCGCTGTTCCAATCGTTCAGAAGCATGTAGTCCGATCAAGTATTTGCCATCTCGAACCAGTGTTTGGATTGTAAGAAAGAGTTGGCCCATCGCACTCCTCGTAACCAAGCGTCAGTTGGAATTTCGCTCGAACCTCCGCAGATCAAAATTCGTGTGACGAGTCGACAACACTCTGCGTCAACCGGAACTCTATTTTTTACCGTCGGGGAGTCTTGCGATGCAATTGATTCGGTCTCTGAACGTCGCGAATTCGAAGTAGAAACACCCCAGTTCACGGACAGGAGCAAGGTTGCCGCAGGTCTGCCGATCCCAAAGCCGAGGATTCCGAGCGGATACGAGACCACCCTGGCTTCGGTCGTGGCTGGTGGGAAGCCACTCTGGGCACACTCTGCAGACACAAATCCGACGGGCAGCCGAGCGATACGCATCGGCCAAGAATGCCCCGCCGCGTAATGAATCCTTCAGCGTTTGGCGGTGTTCAGGTTTGGGTTGGAGTTCGATCGACTGGGGATTCCACGGGCCTGTGGGCCCTTGGACCGACAGGTTGAAAACCTATCGTACGCCGGTACTGGCAGCTGTACACCTCATGGTTGCGGTCGCAGTCGGACTCGGCAGTGTCTTCGTGAGCGTGAAGTCAGCGGAAATTTATGACGAATCCTGAATTCCTCGTTAGTTTCACCTGCCCGAAACACGAATTCTGTTCAAGTCCGCTCTGCCGAATCGACCGGCAACTCAACGCGCCGGGAACAAATGAACCCCCTTGCTCTCCCGCACTTTCCAATTGAATCCATCGGAATTGACCGATACATTCAAAGAGACACGTTGGCCGAGCTTTTTTCGTGCTGCGGTTGTTTGGTCTTTTGATGCCGTGTTGGACGGCGGGGTTTGAGCCCATGACGATGACTTCCTGCCAGCCGCCCGAACATGCCGGACACGCATTTGGCGGCTGGCATGCCCGCGAGCCTGAGGGGCTGGCTCTGGTCGACCGCCGGGGGATGCTCAAGGCGGGGCTGGCCGGTCTGGCGGGGCTCAGTCTGCCCGAGCTCCTCGCGCAGCGGGCTCAGGCGGCTGCCGAAGGACGCCCCCTCTCGCGGAAAAGCGTGATCCTGCTCTGGATGGCCGGGGGGCCCAGCCATATCGACACGTGGGATCCCAAACCCGATCGCCCCTTCATGAACCGCGGGCCGTTCGGCGTGACGCAGACCAAGCTGCCGGGGGTGCAGATCTGCGATCGCCTTCCCAAGCAGGCGGCGATGCTCGACAAGTTCACCCTCATCCGCTCGGTCGACGCCCGGTTCAGCAATCATGAGCCGAACACCGTCTTCCAGTCGGCCAACCTGGCAGCCGAGCCCCGCACCAATCCCGAGGCCGAGCAGTACCCGGCCATCGCCTCCATCATCGCCAAGATGCGGGGGGCCAATCACCCGGCTCTGCCCGCCTACGTGGCGTTTCAGAAGTCGCGCTCGCACCTCGCCTACGCGGGCTACCTGGGGAAGCAGTACGACCCGTTCCTGGGGAACCAGGCGGCCCGGTTGCCGGTCTACGACAACGTCGGCCACGACCTGGGGACGATGGCCGGGGGTGAGATCTTTCACCTCCCCGGCAACCTCAGCCTCGAGCAGATCCACACCCGCCGTTCTCTGGTGGAACGCTTCGACCGTCTGCGGGCCGATCTCGACCAGCAGGGGACCATGGAGGCGATGGGGACCTACAACCGGCAGGCGGTGGAGATGGTGCTGGGACGGCAGGCCCAAAGCGCCTTCGACATCGAGCAGGAGTCGGCGGCCACCCGCGAACGCTACGGCAAACACCTCTGGTGCCAGCAGGCCTTGCTGGCCCGCCGGCTGGTCGAGGCGGGGGTCTCGTTCGTGACCCTCGACCTCAGCTATCACACCGCTTCGGGAACCTGGGACACGCACGGCGACAACATACCCCCGTATGGGGGGATCGAGCGGGGCCTCGGCCCTCTGCTGCCCCTGTTCGACCACCTGATCACCACTCTGGTGAGCGATCTTGACCAGCGCAGTTTGCTGGACGAAGTGCTGGTGATTGCCATGGGGGAATTCGGCCGGACACCCCAGATGGGGACGCAGGACAGCACCGATGGCCGCAATCACTGGCCGGTGGTGATGTCGATGTGCCTGGCCGGCGGCGGGATGCGCCACGGTCAGGTGATTGGCGCCAGCGAAGCGGATGGGGGGAACATCAAAGAACGCCCCGTCACCCCACAGGACCTCGCGGCGACCATCTTCCGGCACATGGAAGTTCCTCTCGACGCGGCGTATCTCGACCACCGCGGCCGCCCCCGCCCCATCGTCGACAACAACGGGCAGCCGATCCGCGAGCTGTTCTAATTGCCGTTGCGAACGGGGCCGGGGCAATTTCCCCCACGGCCCCTCTGACAAATGGACGGCTACGCCAGCAACTCGGGAATGATCTTCGCCGGTTCCACTCCGGTCAGTCGGCCATCGAGCCCCTGCACGCGGTAGGTGAACCGCTCGTGGTCGAAGCCCAGCAGGTGCAGCACCGTGGCGTGGAAGTCGCGGATGTGCACGGGGTCCTTGACGATGTTGTACGAGAAGTCGTCGGTCTCGCCGTAGATGGATCCCGGCCGGGTGCCGCCTCCCGCCATCCACATTGTGTAACACCGGGGATGATGGTCGCGGCCGTAGTTTTGCCGGGAGACGCCCCCCTGCGAGTAAATGGTCCGGCCGAACTCGCCTCCCCAGATCACCAGCGTCGAATCGAACAGCCCGCGCTGCTTGAGGTCTTGAATCAGACCCCAGCAGGGCTGGTCGACATCGCGGCACTGGTCGGGAAGCCGCCCCGCCACGTTGGCGTGGGTGTCCCAGTTGTTGTGGTAGACCTGGATGAACCGCACTCCCCGCTCGACCATCCGGCGGGCCAGGAGTGCGGTGTGGGCGAAGCTGCCGGGCTTCTTCGCCTCTTCGCCATACAGCTTGTAGGTCTGCTCGGTCTCGGTGGAGAGATCGGTCAGGTCGGGCACGCTGGCCTGCATGCGGTAGGCCAGTTCGTATTGCGCAATGCGGGTCTGCGTTTCGGGATCCCCCACCTTTTCGAACGTCACCTCGTTCAGACGCCGCAGACCGTCGAGCGTCTTCCGGCGAATCGGCGCGGGAACCCCCTCGGGATTGTTGATATAGAGGATCGGGTCGCCTCCTGAGCGGAACGAGACCCCCGCGTGTTCTCCCGGCAAATAGCCCGAAGACCAGAGCCGGGCCGAGATCGCCTGCACCTGCTCGGTATTCGTCGGCTTCGCGACCAGCACCACAAATGTCGGCAGGTTCTGGTTCAGCGAGCCGAGACCGTACGACGTCCACGAGCCGAGGCAGGGGCGGCCGGTCACCTGGTTGCCGGTCTGCATGTAGCTGATGGCCGGCTCATGGTTGATGGCCTCGGTGTTCAGGCTGCGGATGAAGCACATGTCGTCGACCATGCTGGCGGTCTTCGGCAACAGCTCGGTCACCCACATGCCCGACTGCCCATGCTGGGCGAACTTGAACTTGGTTGGCGCGATGGGAAACCGCGCCTGGCCCGAGGTCATGGTCGTCAGCCGCTGCCCCTTGCGAATCGTGTCGGGCAGGTCTTTGTCGTACCACTCTTCCATCTGGGGCTTGTAGTCGTACAGGTCCATCTGCGGCGGTCCCCCCACCATGTGCAGATAGATCACATGCTTGGCCTTCCCGAGGAAGTGGTTCAACCCCCTGCCGTGAACCGCCTCGGCGGCGGTCTCGGCTCCCAGGGTCACGTTTTGCCCCATCAGCGAAGACAACGCGGCCCAGCCGACGGCGTTGACCCCGCGCCCCAGCAGGGCCCGGCGGGTCTGGTTTTGCAGCAGCGATTCGAGAGGAGACATGGGGCACCGTCCAAAAGCAGCAGGATTTCCGGGGAAAGGCGACATGCCAGAGAGCGGGTTCGGGACCCGGCCACCACTATTTGGTGAGGACCTCGTCGAGGTTGAACAGTTCATTCGCCAGCAGGGTCCAGCCGGCGAGTTCCTCGGCGGGGAGTGCCGGGTCGGTGGCGGCGGCGCCGGTCTTCAGCACCTTCGCGGCATCTTCGGGATGTTGCTGGTAGTACTCCAGCAGACCGGCGAGACTCTCCCGCGCGATCTCGAGTTCCGCCGGGCTGAACGGCCGGGCCACGATCCGGCCCGCCAGGAATTGAATCCGCGATTCCATGGTCTCCCCTCCCTCCTTCAGAGTGCGGGCGGCCAACACGCGGGCCGCCTCGACGAACTGCGGGTCGTTGAGGGTGACCAACGCCTGCAGGGGCGTATTGGTCCGTTCGCGGCGGACCGTGCACAGTTCCCGCGACGGAGCGTTGAAAATCTCCATCGACGCAGGGGGAGCCGACCGCTTCCAGAAGGTGTACATGCTGCGGCGGTACAGGTTGGCCCCCGCTTCCGCCCGGTAGTCGCGGGTGTTGCTGCCAATCATCGCCACCGCCTCCCAGACCCCCTCGGGCTGATAGGGCTTCACGCTCGGTCCGCCGATCTTCTCGACCAGCAGGCCGCTGGCGGCCAACGCATAATCACGCACCATCTCGGCATCCATCCGGAACCGGGGACCGCGCGACAAGAGCCGGTTCTGCGGATCCTTCTCGAGCTTCTCGGGGGTCACCCGGGCCGATTGCCGGTAGGTGGCCGACATGACAATCCGCTTGAAGAAGCGCTTCACATCCCAGCCATCCTCGCGGAACTCCACCGCCAGCCAGTCGAGCAGTTCCTGATTTGAGGGGAGTTCACCGGCAATGCCGAAGTCTCCCGCCGTACGCACCAGACCGGTGCCGAAGACCTCCTGCCAGAACCGGTTGACCGTCACCCGGGCGGTGAGGGGATGCTCGGGGGTCAGCAGCCATTGGGCGAATCCCAGTCGATTGCGGGGCAAGCCCTCGGGGATCGGGGGGAGCACCGCCGGGGTCCCCGCCTGCACCGGATCGCGCCGCTGGTCGTACTCACCCCGGAACAGCACGAACGCCCGGGGCATGTCGGGCTTTTCCTGCATGACGTGGGCGATGGTCCCCCGGCTCGCGATCTGCCCCCGCTCGGCTTCCTGCGTGGCCAGGCGGGCGGTCAGGTCGCGCGTCGGCTGATCCTGCCCCGCCAGCCACCAGTCGAACAACTCATTCCGCTCGGCGTCGTTCCGTTCGGCCTCGGGCTTCGAAGCCAGCCACGCTCCGCGGGTTCCCGTGGCCAACTGCAGCGACTCTTCCGGGGTCAACGCCCGGTCGTACAACCGCAAGTCCTGGATCCCGACCCCGTTGACCTTGTCGGTCGATTCACGTTGGCCAATCTTGCAGGCCACCCCGGTGCGGATCGTGCTCTTCAGCACATCGACGGGCACCGCCACGGGCTGCTGTTTGCCGTTGAAGTAGATGCGGATGCCACCCCCCTTCGACGAGCCGTCGTAGGTGAGGGTCACATGCTGCCAGCGATTGGCTTCGAGCGGCGCGTTGGTCACCACCTTGAAGGCGTCGGAGGGCCACTTTGACACCAGGTGCATCCCCAGCCGGCCCCCTTCCAGCCACAGGTCCCAACCCCGGTAATCTGAGCGGTCGTCCATGCGGGCGACCAGCGAACCATTGGCACCACCTCCCGTGCTCTTCACCCAAGCGGCAATCGAGAACGGTTGATCGCGTTCGAAATCGGCCACATCTCCCAGCACCACCGCGTTGTCGGGCTTGGTCTTGAGTCCCTTGGCCGCAATCGCCCCCTCATCCCAGTCGAGGGGCTGCGGTGCGTTGGTCATACGGGCCTCACCGCGCAAGGTGTAGACGATCTGCGTCCCCATCCCTTCGGTCAGCGGGGCCGCCAGTGTTTGACCCTGCGTGGGGATCTGCTTGGCCAGTTCCTCGGCGGTGACGGCGCGAGCCCACGTGTCGAAGGCGGGCTTCGCGGCGGTCCGCCGGTCGGCCAGCTGCTGCCGGGTCTCGGGAATGACCCGGGCAAGTTCGTCAAAACGCTCCCGATCCTCTTCCAACGGCACAGACACGATGGGAGGAGTGTCTTTGATGTTGCCATCCATCGCCGGCTGCGTCGTGTTGTTGAAGAACGCCGCCATGCTGTAGAACTCGCGCTGCGACAGCGGATCGAACTTGTGGTCATGGCAGACCGAGCAGCCCGCCGTCAGGCCCATCCAGACCGCCGAGGTGGTCTCGGTGCGGTCGCGGGTGTACAGCACGAGGTATTCTTCGGGAATGGTTCCCCCCTCGCTGGTGGTGATGTTGCAGCGGTTGAAGCCCGAGGCAATCTGCTGATCGAGCGTGCGATTGGGCAACAGGTCGCCCGCCAGTTGTTCGATGGTGAACTGGTCGAACGGCAGGTTGCGGTTGAACGCCCGCACCACCCATTGCCGGTACGCCCAGATCTCGCGGTAGTTGTCGAAGTGGATGCCGTGGCTGTCGGCATAACGGGCGGCATCGAGCCAGTAACGGCCGCGATGCTCACCCCAGCGCGAAGACTCAAACAACTTGTCGACCAGTTTCTCCCAGGCATTCTCGCTGGAGTCGTTCACGAACTCGTCGACCAGAGCGGGGTCGGGGGGCAAGCCGGTGAGGTCGAGCGCCACCCGCCGGGCCAGCGTCCGCCGGTCCGCCTCGGGCGCGGGTTCCAGCCCCTGGGACTCCAGTCCAGCCAGTACGAAACGATCGAGGGGATCGCGCATCCAGCCGGTGTTCTTCACCGCGGGGAGTGCCGGACGGACCGGTGTGAGGAAGGACCAGTGTTTTTCGTATTCCGCCCCCTCGGCAATCCACCGACGCAGGATCTCTTTCTGGGCAGCCGACAGCGACTTCTTCGTCGACGGGGGAGGCATGACCTTTTCGGGGTCGCTGCTCAGCACCCGTTCCAGCAGCGAGCTTTGGTCGGGTTCCCCCGGCTCCAGAGCTCCCCCCTCAATGGCGGCGGCCCGCTGATCGATCCGCAGCCCGGCCTTGCGGGCGGCACTGTCGGGGCCGTGGCAGGCGAAGCAGTTCTCGGCGAGGATTGGCCGGATGTCGCGGTTGTACTGCAGCTTGTCGGCGGCCAACGCCGGGCGACCGAGCCCCAGAAGCGAAATCAACAGGGTCGCCGCCAACCACGGCGACCCGAACCGAGACCTCTGGGAACCAAGACCACAGGGGCCGGAGCAGGCAAACAGCAGCCAGTTCATGGAGTGTTCCTCGATGAGCGTCCCAAGGGGGGCACAGACGAAGCGGAGGGTGTCTGGGGGGAGGGAGTGGGAGTCCTGATGAGGGGCAACCAATACCGGATGGCCGCCCGAATGTGCCTCGACATGGCCCGCTGGGCCTGCCGACGGTCACCCGCCTGCAAGGCCGCCACGATGGCGAGGTGTTCTTCCGCCTCTTCCCGCAGACGCAGATTCAACGTGGTGCCCACCCGCCGCCAGGCGGCATCGCGCACCGCCCGAAACAGCAGTTTGAGCCGATTCAGCTCGGTGACCAGCAGCGCATTGCCGCAAGCGGACGCGATGGCATCGTGCAATTGGTTGTCGAGACGGCGGGCCAGATCGACGATTCGCCTGGAACTGAGGTCGCGGGCGGTCAGCAGCCGGCCAAACTGCCAGGCCAGCTCTTCGAGCAAATCCGCCGGCAGTTGACCGCACGCCTTGCGGACCGCCTCGCACTCGAGCACCCGCCGGACATGGACCAGATCGAGCAGATCGCGAGGTCCCAGGCGACGGACCACGGCCCCACGATTGGGCCGCAGCTCGACCACGCCAATTCCCGCCAGCGTCGATAGCGCTTCCCGAATCGGAGTATGACTGACCGAGAAGCGTTGCGCCAGCTCTTCTGTAATCAGCCGCTCGCCGGAGGCGAACCGTCCCGCCAGAATGTCGGCCAGCAACCCCTCGACAATCTCCTGCCGGCGTCCCCGCGGCGAAAGTGTCGACGCAGCGTCCGCCGCTGTACCAACCGCAC
>CAIOTJ010000676.1 GCA_903861195.1 uncultured Planctomycetaceae bacterium
ACGCCTCCGGAAAACGCGACTCCCACCCGCCCCCACTGGGCGATTCGAGACACCAGCTCATCACGCTGGCGGGTCTGGCGGTCGGTCAGAGTTGTCATTCCCTAGTTTTACCAGAGCCGCCCTTGGCGTGACAAATCCGCGAGAGGAGTGTCCGGTCGGCCAACCCGGTGCCCAAGGTGCCGGTTGTGCAACCAAGCGTGTTGGCGCTTTTTTGACCGGCTGGTGCACCACGGTTTAATTCACGACGGCCCGCGCGAACGTCTCGGCCGACAGCGAGCTGGCTTGTGCAAATCCCCCCACCAACCGGGCCGACAAGACCTCAATCTGCACCAGATCGAAATCCGGAAACTGGAACAACTCGACCGCCGACGGAAACTTCGCAAGGTAAACGTCTTTGCCCCCGGCATAGGCCGGATCCTGCGACGAGAGCGTGCGGGCCCGTCCCTGAATGGTCACCCGGGCCAGCCCCTGTGGCATCTTGCCGGGCGCTTCGGGTTCCATCACCAGCAGGCTGACCGCCGGGTGCGCGAGCATGTGCCGGGTGTGAGCGGCCAGCCGACTGACATGCACAAACAACGACCGCCCATCCGCGGCGACGGCGAACGGCGTCATCGAGACGAACGGTGTTTCCCCGTCCAGGGTGCCCAGGGCGGCATTGGAGACCTGGGTCACCAGGGATTTCAGCAGTGCGTGCGAGGCCGACATGTCAACACTTCCGAAGAGACAAACCAAAGGGTCTGGCCATCCTTCAGGTTGTCGTCGGGAAATTCAACCCCAGACGCGCCGGGTGACGGTTGGCACACCAGCCGCCGATTCGCAAGCCGCGCCATTCTCCAACCCCCCGCGGTTGCCGAAAGTGCCAACTCCAGGGGTCTGTCCGAGGGTCAACTCATCTGGCCGCGGTTCATGATTTTCAGTTACAAGACACGGTTGAAGCGGCCCCTTCCGGGAGGGCGTCTGGTCTGTGGACCCGATGCCCAACCGCCTGGTGGCCACCAAACCGGCGGCCCCCCAACCAATCCTCCGAGGAGTCTGTGATGTACTCTGCCCCAATGCTCCGCAGCTGGATTGGCCGCGTGTGCGTGAGCTGGCTGGCCGGGCTCGCCCTGATCCCCGGGCTGGGCTGCAGCCGGCTCAATCTGTGGGAGGGACCAAGTTATCGCGATGATCCCGTCGTCTCGGACACGGGAACTTCCGGGTCGGCCGCGCCCGCACAGGCCAACAGCCCCGACCCGGCCCACCCCGCCGCCCAGACCGAGCCTCGGGATGCGGTCAAGACGTCGCGAGCGAACAGGTAAGGCTGTGCGGGTCGAAGACCCCCAGGGCCCGGCAGATGCTGTGCGTCATCACCCGGTGCCCGAGTCCATTGGGGTGAATGCTTTCGTCCTGGAGCCACGGCAGGATCGCCCCGACTTCGGGACGGGCCTGGCACCAGTCATTCCAATGATCGATAAGAGCCGTCTCCATCTGCACGGCCACTTCGCGAATGATCTGAATGTAAGCGGGCAGATCGGTGCGCGAAGAAGCGTTTGGCGTGTAGATCAGGTTGGGGGTCTGCAGGACGGGCAGCACCTGGTTTTCGCGCAGCCGCTCCACGATGCTGGTCAGACTCTTGCGGAACGCTTCACGACCCCGAACTCCCGCGATGCAGTCGTTCATGCCAATCAGAATGAACGCCACTTCCGGGCGGAACCGCAGAATGCGGGCATCGAGGGCCGCCAGCAGCCCTTCGGCCCGTTCGTTGCAGACGCCCGTGTTGATCACCACATCCTGGAACCGCCGCAGTTCCCAGCGAACCCGCTCCGAGAAGTGCTCGGGATAACTCCGTTGGGCCTCGGTATACAGGGCCCCATGCGTAATGCTGTCTCCCGTGAAGACCCACGTGATGGGGGCCGCATCCTGCAACAGGCGATGAATGGCGGCCAACAGGGGACACGACAAGGCTGGCTCGCTGAGAGGGGGCGACTCGGTGCTGCCCGTCGCCGCACGATTCAACAACCACCTGCGACGGCGCTTCACCGTCGAGGGAGGGACTCCAGGACTTCCGGGGACAGGCATCACTCCAGCTCCTTCTTGCGACGACTCACCCTGACGACGATTCACCGGTAGCTCGCTGGCCGCGACCAACCGACCCAGACTAGACTCATTCGACGAACAAACCACCACGCGACAACCGACCACCTCTCCGCAGCGACCTCACAAAAACCATGTTCTACTTAATGCAGGAGTTGGACTTTTGCTATGGACACAGGCTTCTGAATTACGAAGGGAAATGCCGAAACCTGCATGGCCACAACGGCCGTCTGGAAATCCTGCTGGGGGGCGAGCACCTCGACTCAAGAGGAATGTTGATTGACTTTGGAGACATCAAGCGGCTGCTGAAGACCTGGGTCGACGAGTCGCTGGATCACAAGATGTTGCTGTCGGTCGACGATCCGTTGCTGCCCGTCCTGCAGAATCATGGACAGCCCGTCTTCGTGATGCAGTCGAATCCCACCGCCGAGAACATCGCCCGGCTGATCTTCGAACAAGGCCGGCACATGGGGTTGCCCATCCAGGAAGTCCGACTCTGGGAGACCCCCCGTTCCAGTTCCAGCTACCGCGGGTCCTGACAGTCCTCGACTTCCAGGGCCGACCGCTCTTCGGTGGGCCAACGGCCATGATGGCCGAGATCGCGGATGGCGCCCCGGCCGGTCGTGGGTCCGCCGGTCCGCCAGCGACACGCGCTCGGGGGTCGGTGGGGCCTCCGTGCCCTGGGAACTCCAATCGCCACCCTCATTGGTGGCAGAGCCTCCCCCACTGCGAATCCATCCACAGGTCCACCGTGACGCCACCGCAACCCCTTCGCCAGGCTGCTCCCAGCCCGGTCTCCGAACAATCCTCGTGTCCGCCCAAGTAAACTCCAGTCCACTCCGGCGGCGCATAAAAAGACCCTCAGGGTCCGGAACCTGGAGAATCAACAGCCCGCAGTCTTCCGTGTGAGTTGCGGAGTGGGTCAAACCACAACACCAACTCGGAACACCACTGTCAATTCGACCAGGATCCTCATCCTGAGGGTCTGGCTGGGTAAGTTCACAGGCAAACATCTGCTGTTCGCCAACGCTTTCATGCGGATGCACCGTCGACCAGTTCCCATCTGAACTGGCCCGACTCATATCCTGACTCGGCAAGTAGCAGGTCCCATGCCAAAACCATCGAGTTGGTCGTCGACGGAATCCCGACAAACGACCTTAAACCTAATAATATAAGAGACTTGTGGATTATTTTAAGGATTTCCCAGAATCCTGCGGAGCGCCGAAACAATAAATTTCGGCGCTGAAGAGAATGGAAAGTTGGGGATGTTTGGGCGCTGAATTGAATTTCGGCGCTGCCTCTACCATACTCATTTTCAGCATCTTGCAACCTGGTCCTCTTCGGAATGGTGATCGATGGCGGCCTCTCGGTCCATCCTCTGGATTCGCCTGGGACTGGTTCTGACGGGCTCGCTGGCTGTTTGTTATTCACTGGCGGTCTTGTGGTTTGTTTCCACAACGCCCGACCCCGGCGTCCGCGTGCTGTTGTCCGAAACTCCTTTGGCAGGCAACTCCGAGTGGTTGCCCGGAGTGGTTCTGCGACGCCTGGTCGGGCAACCCATTCTGCTCGAGCAGGCGGGCCCCAGGCCGGCCGTTGGCGATCGGTTACTGGAACTGGGTGAGTACCCGGTCCACACCTTTCTGGATTTCACCGGCGTGGTGGCCGAACTGCGCTCGTTTGAATTGCCCCCGGGAGGCTTGATCCAGGAGTCCAATCGGGCGGTGCTGGAAACCCGGTTGGTCACCGAGTTTGAGCGGTTGCCCCCCTTGGTCGAACAAGCCGGTACGGGAGACCGTTTCATTCGCATGCGGCTCGAACGGGGTCAGCGCAAATTCCAGGTGTGGATGCCCCTGGAACCGCTCCCCCTGGTCGACCTGTCGCTGACGTTGGCGTGGTTCCTGCTGCAATTCGGCATTCTGGCCGTGGGGGGCCTGGCGCTATGGGCCCGTCCGTTCGATCGCGCCGAGCAGGTCTTCTTCGCCATGTGTCTCGTGACCATGGTGGGGTTTGTGGGGGGATTTCACTGGTGGACCATTTCGGGCAGCTTATGGCTGACCATCCCGTTCGCGCTGGCCGCGATGCTGGTCCCCGTCGTGTCTCTGCATTTCTTCTGCCTCTATCCCGACCCGCAACCCTGGCTCGTACAGCGTCCGTGGCAGAGTGTTCTGGCCCTCTATGCTTTGCCGGTTTTGGCCACCGCGGGGCTGTTGGGGCTGATCCTGTGGAGCAACCTGGCCCAGCGCTCCGGGGCCCAACCGATGGAGGTGCGCACCAAGCTCCAATGGGTCATGCAGGGAGTCCACTGGTCTCTGGTGTTGGCCGCCACCGAATTCGCCCTGACCCTCGTCGCCCTGGCCGACAGCTTCTTTTCCCAGCGCAACACCCTCAAGCTGCAGCAGGTCCGGTGGATCCTCGGGGCGGCCCTCGCCTCCACCATTCCCGTCGGCTACACGCTGTATCTCGCTCGCTTCGACAAAGAGTCGTTCGCCCTCGGCTCGGCCACAATCCCCATGTTCGTCGCCAGCCTGCTGTTCATGGTGGCCTATGCCGTGGGAATTCTGCGCCACAAGCTGACCCTGCTCGACGAAGTGGTCGATCGGGGCATCACTTACTACTCCCTCAGTGCGGCCCTCTCGACCGTCAGTTCCCTGGGAAAACTGGGAAGCTGCCTGCTGGGGCTCTGGCAGTATCAGCATTTTCCCAGTCAGGCTCCGATGCTGCTGGCCCTGGTGATTGCGGCATTGGGCATCCTGACCTTTGCGAAAGACCGGTTGCAGCAGGTGATCGACCGCAGTTTCAACCGCAGCCGGTTTCCCCTCGACCAGGCGATGGTGCCGTTGGTCAACGGGGCCGCCGGGCTGGGCAACCCCGAGACCATGGCGCAGCGCCTGCTGGGGGCCTGCCAGGATCTGCTGGGAGTCGAGCGGGCGGCACTGTATCTGCGGGAGGGGGAAGACGGCGCTTTCCCGCTGATCGCCACGATGAACCTCGAGCGGGCTCCGCTGCGGTTCGCCAGTGACCAGGAACTGCTGGAAATTCTGGAGACCGAGACAGAGACGAGGGGAGGACGGGGAGCATCGGGGCCACCCTCCGAAAGTTCCCGCAGCCTGCGGGTGCTGCGCGAACTGGATGTCGAACTGGTGCATGCCCTGGAATCGGAAGGAGGGCTCGATGGAGCCCTGATGCTGGGGCCCAAGCGCAATGGAACCCGGTTCACAGCCGACGATCTGCTGCTTCTGGGCTCGCTGGGCCAGGTGGTGCGGGTGGCGCTGCAGGGGGCCCGGGTGCAGCAGGTGGTGGCCCGGATGAGCGAGGAACTCCAGCACAAGACCGCCCGCCTGAATGA
>CAIOTJ010000677.1 GCA_903861195.1 uncultured Planctomycetaceae bacterium
CAGAACTCGTGAGAGTTCTGCAGGCGGGTCGAAAGACGCAGAATTCCCACGAATTCTGCTACGTCGCTGTGGCTGCTGGTCTCTAACCTCTAACCCCTCTTCTCTCACCTGGCTTCACCAGTTGAAGTCCATACGTGTGGCCAGCAGGTTGGACTGGGTCGACCCGAATACGGTGTCGTTGCTCGTGATCGGATGAATCCAGTCGAACATCACTCGGACTCGGTCGGACCAGTACCAGTTCATGCCGACCGTCAGATCGTTGTAGGTCCCCGCGCCGACCGAGTTCATGTTCAGGTACGACCAGCGGGTCTTCGCTTCCCAGGCTCCCAAGCCAAACCCGGCAGGCGTTCCGAAGAAGTTGCTAAAGGGAGCGTTGCGACCGAACTGAGCTCCGTGCTGGCCGAACCGCTCATAGATTCGGTGTTCGCCGGTCAGGAAGTAGCTCAAGTGAGCGTACCCTCCATGCAGCCATTCCGAGTCGCCGCTGAGCATGTGGACGTGAGTCAGGTACGCTTCGCTCTGCAGCGTGACGGGGCCCATGACACTGGCAAACTCCAGGTTCCCGATCGTGTTGTTGTCGGAGTCGAGAACCCCTGAATCGATCAGCCGTGGCCCCAGGTTCACTTGTGGCCGGGCTCGAAAGCGAACGAGGCTGTCGTGATCCTGAGTGTGCATCACTCCGATACCGGTGTGGATCGCATACCGCCCGCCAGAGGGCTCATCGTAGTACGGAACCCAGTTCAGTCGACCACTGATCCGCAGGCCCTGATTGCTGTCCTGCCGGTCTTTCTGGGTATCGGTGATGTTGTCGAAAAAGACCCCCGTCGCCCACGACAGGCTCTGATCGTCGGTGCAGTTGTAGCTGGCGATTCCGACTTCACGGTCCGCACAGAAGACCCCCTGCGTCGGAATCGAACGCTCCATAAAGATGTTGTTCGTATCGTTGGTCACCTGCTCCAGACCGAACGGAACGAAGAAGTTTCCCACCCGGACCCGCCCCAGCCACGGCAGCTCGTTGACCGAGATATACGCATCTTTCACGTCCGGCGAGAGGCCCGTTCCCGCCGGAATGTCCGCCGAGGAGCCCGGCTCCAGTGTCATCTGCAGCCGGAAATCAAACACTCCGTACCCGGTCCCGTCCGCGACCAGCCGCAGCCGTCGATACGCAAAGTAGTCTTTGGCCCCCACGATCGCATCATCGGCTGTCGCCCAGTTGATGTAGTCGAGCTGGACATGGCCACCGAGTTTGACGGTCCACTTGTCGGTCGACAGGTCGAGCCAGTCGGCCTCGGCCTCTTTCTTTTTCTTCTCTTCGTCGGCCTTCTTCGTTTCCGATTCGAATCGCTTCTTTTCGGCCTTTTCGAGTGTATCGAGACGCGACCGCAGGGCCTGGAGTTCTGCGACGGAATCCTGCGGCTCCGCGAGTTCGGGCTCAGCTGGAGCGACAGCGAATTCTTCAGCTGCGGTCAGATCAATGAGCGGCTCGGGCTCGTCACTGAATAAGGAGCCATCCGCTCCGTGAGCGAACGAGCCGATCCCCATCACGAGAGCTGCGAGGGCAGATAAATACCGTCTGGGCTTGAGCGTCATGCCCCAGCCTCCGTACCTGGGTGGACTTGGTGAGCAGTTGCGGCAGCGATCCATCGCGCCACAGTTTGCCTCCGGTTGTCCGGTCAGCAGGAACGACTGTTGTTCTTAGGATCGACCGTTGCGAGCGGAATGTTCGCCGTGTTGCTTCGAACCCCAACAGAGTCGCTGACCGTCAAAGTTTGCCAATGGGGCCAAATTCCGAGATGGAGAGTCTTTTCTCCGGGGACATCACCCACCAATCAACGGATGCCCCCGCGATCTCTCTCGAATAGTGAGAGCGAGTGAAAATGCAGTCGGGGACCGTTAAACTCCCTGCA
>CAIOTJ010000678.1 GCA_903861195.1 uncultured Planctomycetaceae bacterium
CCGAACCGCCACGGAGGAATGCGGTCTTCAGGAATGTCCGTGATCGTGACCGTGGTCGTGCCCGTGATCATGGCCATGGTCATGCGAATGATCGTGACCGTGATCATGGCTGTGACTGTGGTCGTGCCCGTGGTCGTGCCCGTGGTCGTGCCCGTGGTCGTGCCCCGTCGGCAAGACGGCAGACGCGGGGGGAGCCGGGGGTGGAGTGAAGGCCTGCTCGACGATTGCGGGGAGAAGTTGGGCGAAGCCCTGCTCGGCGGCCCGGTAGACGTCGCGCAGGGGGATGGCGAATTGCCGGGCCACCTGCGCACACGCCTCGTATTCGGCAGTGAACACCGTGCCGCCGGCCAGCCGCGAGACCTTTCCGGTGAGCGCACCCCAGGGGGTGTCGACCGAGACGCTCGCCCGGCTGCGGGTGGTTCGCTGCAGGCGGGAGTGGCGGATTCCCAGGGTCTGGGTCTCGGCGAAGACGATCTCTTCGAGGCGGCGCTGGTCGCCGGGCCGGGCGATCACGCTCAGCAGCAGACCGGGCCGGTCTTTCTTCATCTGCAGCGGCTGGGTGAAAACGTCGAGAGCGCCGGCCGCCAAGAGCCTCTGGCAGGTGTATCCCACGATCTCCCCGGGCACATCGTCGAGATTGGTTTCGAGCAGGATGACTTCGTCGGTCTGCTGCCCCACGTCGGCGGTCTCCCCCACGAGGATCCGCAACATGTTGGCACGATCCTTCAGATCTTTGGTTCCCGCCCCATGCCCGATCCGCTCGATGGTCATCGACGGCAACGGGCCGAAGCGGTCGACCACCGTCTTTAGAATGGCCGCCCCGGTGGGGGTGGTCAGTTCGAGGTTCACCGGCACATCCACCAGGGGGATTCCCTTGAGCAGCTCGGCGGTTCCCGGCGTGGGGACGGTGCAGACGCCATGCGCGATCAGCACCTGCCCGCGCCCGGTGGGAATGGGGCTGCTGACCACCTGGTCGACTCCCAGCAGGTCGAACCCGATGGCCGCCCCGATGATGTCGACAATCGAATCGATCGCCCCGACCTCGTGGAAGTGGATGCGGTCGACCGTGGTGCCATGGACGGTCGCCTCGGCCTGGGCGATTTCCTGGAAGATGCCCAGGGCGAGCTGTTTCTGGCGGGTCTGCAGCCGGCCCCGTTCGACAATCGCCCGGATGTCGGCCAGGTGGCGGTGGGCGTGCTGTTCGGGATGGGTGATCCGCAGGTGCAGCGCGCGGAAGGCGCACCGCATGACCGGCACGAATTCGAGCCGGACTCCCGGCAACCCCAGCGAATCGATTCCAGCCAGAATCGCCTGCGGATCCACTCCGGCATCGACGAGGGCGGCGACCGTCATGTCACCCGAGATTCCAGAAGAGCAGTCGAGATAGGCCAGTCGCATGCGAGAGAGATCCGCCGCAGAAGGAACCGCAACGCGCGGGAGAGAAGGAGCCAGGACGAACGTCCGGCAGAGACTATCGCCCAGCGGGCGGGCCGGGGAGGGATCGGCATCCGGGACGCGGGCCGCCGGTCACGCCGCGGGGGGCTGGTCCCGCCACACCATCCACAGCGCCAGCACGCCGCGCAGGCTCCAGGCGATGGTCCGGATCCAGTTGGTATTCACCAGGCGTTCGTAAGTGGCCTGATCGAACCCGCTGACCAACCGGTTGTGACAGGGAACCTGCAGGCCGACGGTCGACAGCCAGACAATCGCCAGCAGTCCCGCCCCCAGCCAGACACTGCCGGCCGGAACGCGCGACGACGGGAGCAGCGCCAGCAAGACCACGGCTGCCGCCTCGACCAGCATGGCGGGACCGACCACCAGCGTCATGCCGTCGTTGTGGCGGGTTTCGTACTCGGGAAACGCCTCGCGGCCCACCTTGTTGTAGAGGGGGTAATGCACCAGTTGCACCATCCAGATCACCCCCACCATATAGAGGGTCGCGGCGAGCTGGGCGAAGAGAGTGCCCCGCAACAGGCTGTCGTTCATGGCAGGTCATCCAGCAGCGCTTCGGCCGCCCGGCGCCCGCTGACCATCGCTCCCTGGATCGAGGCATTGTCGCGATGATCGCCGCAGACATACACGCCGGCACGCCAGCGGACCGACCGCTCGGGAACCGAAAGCGCCGGGGGAGCCTGCCGGGGCAGAGCGTAGGGAATGCTGTCGATCTTCAGCAGCTTCCACTCGCGGGGGGCGGGGCCATACCACGCCACCAGTTGCTCGCGCACTTCGCGCTCGAGCGCGGCGGGTTCGTGACCCACCCCCAGCACGGTGACCGAGACCAGGCTGCGGTCGGCGGGACCGTACGAGGGGGCGACCGCCGTCGGGACGCAGAGGTTGTTGATCGGTCCGGTTCCTTCGCCATTGAGCACGAGGATCGGCTGCGTGACCGGAGCCCGCGCGGCGGCGAACGACAGGCAGGTGACCCCCTGCCCGGCGGTCGCGATCGCCTCGCTGAAGCGCCCCGTCTCGGGAGTGGCCGACGGCAGGGTCTGCAGCAACCGTTCGGCGGCGGGCCCCTCGGTCGCCACGACGACCGCCCGGGCCGGGATCTGGGACCCATCCGCCAGAGTCACTCCATCGGCCCGGATCGACGTGACCGGGGTGTTGAGACGCAGGGTTCCCGTGGGAAGACGGGCGGCGAGTTGCCGGGGAATGGCCTGCATCCCCTCGGCGGGCAGCGTGGCCGGTCCGAGCGAGAACATCCGGAAGACGAACCGCAGCATGCGATTGGAGGTGACCAGTTGCGGATCGAGGAAGATGCCTCCCAGGAACGGGCGGAAGAACCGGTCGATCATCGCGGGGGTGAAGCCCGCTGCGCGGAGGTCTTCGAGAGCGGTGGTCTCGGGCGCTTCGAACCCTTCCGCGAGCGGCCCGCGCAGCACCTTGCCGCGGTAGTCGGCCACGCGCAGCTTGTCGGTGAAGGTGCCGATGGGAGAGGCCAGCGACTTGAGTGCCGCGAGGGGCCGCCGCCAGGGATCGGTCAGTTCATGGAACTTCCCACCATACCGCACTAGGGCTCCCGGAAGGAACTCGTGCAGGTGCAGGGCGTTGAAGTCGAGCACGGCCCGCGCTTCGGGATAGCTGGTCAGCAGCACCTGAAATCCGCGGTCGATCTGGAAACCCTCCACGATCTCGGTCCGTACGCGTCCCCCCACGCGGTCGCTCGCTTCCAGCAGCAGGCAGTGCTGGCCCCGGCGGGTCAGCTCGCGGGCACAGCACAGCCCGCCCAGTCCGGCTCCAATGATCACCACGTCGTGCATGCTGGTTGTTGTCCTTGCTCAAGTTGCCAAGCGGAAGCGGCGGGGACCGCCGGAACCCAGGCCCCAGGGCACGTTGGCCCCGGGTCCCACTGCGCCACTTGCTCCCCTGAAAGACCCCCTGACCGACCCCCGGTTTCGCCGAGCGGCGAGAGCCGGGGACCCCCGTGGGCGCGGCGGTCAGGCCTGATGAGAACTGGGGAGCGAAGCCCCGCGGGCCTGTTGTTGCAGGGCCCCGGCGGTGACCCGGTCGAACTGGGGTGCGGGTGGGTTGTAGGGGCCCGGCACCGCCGCCCGCGCCACGTTCCGCAGCATACCGGCAAACACGAATTCATGCAGCGGATAGATCGCGTACCAGTAGGCCAACCCCGCCAGTCCCAGGGGGTCGAAGATGGCCGTCTGGCGGATCCGGCTACCGGTGGCGGTGGGCTCGACTTCGAACTCGAGCCATGCCCGGCCGGGAACCTTCATCTCGGCCGCCAGCCTGAGAAGGCGGGGAGGCTCGTATGTCTCGACCCGCCAGAAATCGAGCGGTTCCCCCACTTGCAGGTGCTCGGGATCGCGCCGGCCGCGCCGGGTTCCCACCCCACCCACCAACAGGTCGAGAAACCCGCGGATGGTCCAGAGCCAGTTGGCGTAATACCAGCCGGTGTCGCCCCCAATCCGCCGGATGGGAGCGAACGCCTGTTCGGGGGGCACGGGGATGTCGATGGTCCGCGAGTCGACCAATCGGGAACCAAAGCGTTCGCCGCCCCAACTGCGGGGCTGACCAGCGGACGAGAGCGCATCGGACCAGCGGGTCTCGGTCACCTCGCGGTCTTCGTGGATCAAGGCCCGGGCGATCGCTTCGGGGAGCGAGCGGGGCTCGATGCTGAAGGTCATCTCGGCGAGGTTGTTCGAGATGAGCGTGGGATTCCGCAGACTCTCAACCAGTTTGCGGCCCACGCGGGCGTACAGAGGGGTGACCAGCCCCAGCCAGAGGCTCGAGAGATACGGCGTGAGCAGCGGGACGGGAATCATCCAGCGCTTCAGCCCCCGCTGGCGGGCATACTCTTGCATGATCTCGCCATACGACAGTTGGTCGGGCCCGCCAATCTCGAAGACCAGCGACAGGCCCTGCGGAAGGTCGAGTGCCGCCAGCAGGTATTCGAGCAGATCCTCGATGGCGATCGGCTGGGCCTTCACCTGCACCCAGCGCGGGCAGATCATGATGGGGAGCCGCTCGACGAGGGCCCGAATCATCTCGAACGACAGGCTGCCCGAGCCAATCACAATCGACGCGCGGAACTCAATCACCTGCGGATGGCTGGCCCGCAGCACGTCTCCCGTCTCTTGCCGGCTGCGGAGATGCTTCGACAGCCGTTCGTCGGGGTTCCCGAGGCCGCCCAGGTAAATCAGCCGCTTCACCCCGGCCGCGGCGGCGGCCTCGGCGAAGTTCTGCGCCGCCAGGCGGTCCTGGGCCTCGAAGTCTTTCTGGTCTCCCATCGAGTGCACGAAGTAATACGCCGTGTCGATGCCCGCCATCGGGGCGGCCAGCGAGGCTGCGTCGAGCACATCCCCCGCCACCACCTCGGTGGTGGGGCCGACCTTGCCCGTCAGGGCTGCGGGACGGCGGGCGAGGCACCGGACGGGAACTCCCCGTTCTTCCAGCAGCCGCAGCAGCCGGCCCCCCACGTAGCCCGTGGCGCCAGTCAACAGCATGCGTCCGCGCGGCTCGTGGCCGGTGGGTGCGCTAATCATCTTGGTCCTTTCCAACAGCAGCCCGTGCTCCCGAACCGCCATGCAACTGGTCGAGAAACCGTTCCGCCGTGTCGATGTGATCCCGCAGTTTCGTCCCCATCAAAACCGCCTGACGCACCGGCAGGCTCATGCGGGGAATGTTGATGAACCGGTATTCGTTTTGGGAGATGAACCGCCAGTACAGGGCGTCCCAGATGGGGCACCACGGCCCCCGCTTGAAGTTGCTCATCTTGAGTACATAGGCCGATCCACTGACGTACGGCTTGGTGGTGATCCAACCCTGGTCGGCGTACTGGCTCATGCCGTAGACGTTGGGAACCATCACCCAGTCGTAGGCGTCAATAAACAGCTCCATGAACCACTGGTAGACGGCGGTGGGATGGATGCCGCACAGCAGGAAGAAATTCCCCAGGATCATCAGCCGTTCGATGTGATGGCAGTACGCATAGTCGCGCACCCGGCGGATCACCGTGTCGACGGGCTCAATGCCCGTGGTGCCGTCGTAGCACGCCCGCGGCATGGGGAGCGTGTGCTGGAAGAAGTTCTCGCGCCGCTGCCGCCGGCCCAGACAGAGATAGGCCCCCCGCACGTACTCGCGCCAGCCGATGATCTGCCGGATGAAACCCTCCAGCGAGTTGATGGGGATGTCGTCTTGCCGTTCGAGCGCCTTGTCGATGACCTCGCGGGGCGCGAGCAGCCCGGTGTTCAATGCGGGAGTGAGGACCGAATGGAACAGGAAGGTCTCGGTGGAAGAGATGGCGTCTTCGTACTCGCCGAACGACAGCAGGTGCTGCTCGAGAAAGTGTGCGAGACCTTGGCGGGCCTGCGCGGGAGTGGTGGGGTAGGCGAACTGCCCGGGGTCACCGGGGACGTGGGGGAAGTCGCGGGCGACCGACAGCCGGGCAGCCTTCACTTCGGCGGTCGCCTTGGGGACCGAGCGCGGGGGAATGTCCAGCCCTTTGGGAAGCTTCTGGCGGTTGTCGGCGTCGAAGCTCCACTTGTCTCCCACGGGGCGGCCGTTCATCTCAACGAGAATGTCCAGCCGACGGCGCTGCTGA
>CAIOTJ010000679.1 GCA_903861195.1 uncultured Planctomycetaceae bacterium
CCTTCCTGCCACGGCCACCCGGGGCCACCCTTTGTTTGAAGCGACCTCATTGCTTGTTGCAAGTCTCATTCTGGATGGGGTTTATGGTGTTCTCGGACAGTCGGCATCGTCCGCCGTGGAAACGGCCACCCGGGGCCACGGCCACCCGGGGCCACGCTTTGTTTGGACGGCCACCCCGGCGGCCGGGGCCACCCTTTGTCACGGCGGCCAGGGCCACCCTTTGTCAGAGTGCCACTCAAATCGGCGATAACACACTGTCTGGTAATGACTTACAAAATCTCCTTAACGGGTGGACATATTTCGTGTGTGTACACTAGATATCCGTAAATATCGGACGTACACAGTATCCATCAGAACGTGTCTGGTTCTCTTGGCTCACTCTGCGTTCCTCTGTTGCCTTCGCTTCCCCCCGGGTGTCCCATGTCACGGCTGCCTCGCAAGTTCGTGTTCGAGCCGCAGGAGGTTGGGGTTTACCACTGCATCAACCGCTGTGTCCGCCGGTCGATGCTGTGCGGCTGGGATCCTTTCACTCAGCGCTCCTACGAACACCGCCAGCTCTGGTTGCAGCACCGTCTGATGTTCCTCGCCTCGGTCATGGCGATCGATATCGAGGGGTTCTGCACGATGGGAAATCACCTGCATCTCATCGTCCGCAATCGGCCCGATGTGGCCGCGACGTGGTCTGCCGAAGAAATCGCCCGCAAGTGGTTGCAGTTGTGTCCCCCCTACAAGCCCGGGACCCGCGAGGTGGCCGAGACTCCCTCGCAGGCCGATCTGGATGCGATCATCAACAATCCCATCCGGGTGGAACAGTTGCGGCTGCGGCTGTCGAACCCCTCGTGGTTGATGCGGTTTCTGACGGAGGCGCTCGCCCGGGTCGCCAATCGGGAAGACCAGACCACCGGCCGGTTTTGGGAAGGGCGGTTCAAGATGCAGCGGCTGCTCGATGAATGGGCGGTCGCGGCGTGCCTGGTGTATGTCGATCTGAACCCGATCCGGGCCGGTCTCACGACCAAGCTGTCGGAAAGCCAGCACACCTCGATCTTTGAGCGTCTGGCCGGGGTGATGAAATCCTTCGCGACCACCCTGACAGCCCGGCAGCGGCGTGACTATGGCCTGGAGACGGAAGACGAAGGGGGTCCAACCATGCCGGCGACCGACCAGGTCGGATCAAAAGAGAGCTTCGCCCCAGTGCTCACAATCGATGCCCTCCCAGTCGGGAACGAACCCAGCGGGGCTCGCACAGCCCCGGCAGCGGGTGGCGGGGCGAAGGAGGGCCAACCAGGGACGGTCGCTTCCGGGTCTCTGTTCCAGATCCCCCCAAACCTGGTGGCCGCAGCCGCCCGGCAAGCGGCGTTTGCGGGGCGGGGATCCTGGTTGGCTCCCCTGGAGATCACCGAGCCGGCTCTGCAGCAACCGGTTCCCGGCACCCGCACCTCGAACCTGGGGTGCCTGAACATGACCTTCACGCAGTACCTGGAACTGCTGGAGTGGACGGGCCGGCAAGTCGCGCAGGGGAAAGTTGGCCGGATCCCGGCCGATCAACCCTCGATCTTGCGGCAACTGGGGGTCGAAGGGGAGGGCTGGCTGAAGCTGGTGGCGAGCTTCACCGACAAACGGGGCCGGCTGCGGCGGGCGATCGGCCGGCCGGCCGCCCTGGAGGCCGAGGCGGCCAAGCGGGGGCAAAAATGGATTCAGGGGATCGCTCTCAGCCGGGAAATCTTCGGAGTCACCACCGCCGATCGCCCGTCGGATCCCCCGTAATGGGTTGAGCCAACCGCGGTCGTGGTCTCCAGGTCGACCGTGGGGCTCGCAGTCAGGATCGTCGCGCGGTGTCTTACTGAACCTGCCCGCCAGCGACGCCGTGTGGCGCTCCGTGGTCAATCGGATCAGGGACGAACGCGTTGGGTGACTGCCTACGCTGGCGGTCACAATCACCAAACCATGTGCGTCCGTCACCAGACCAGTTGGTCTGCCGCGCCTTGCACAGACAGAGGGTGGCCCCGGCATCCGGCTGGCCCCGGCATCCCCCGGCATCGCGCTACAGCCTCGCAGGTTGGCCCCGGCCTCGCAGACAAAGGGTGCCCCGGTCTCGGACGGGTGGCGCCGGACTCGGGCCTCATCAGGCCTCACAAGGCTGGCCCCGGCCTCGCTCCAAGGGTGGCCCCGGCCTCGCTCGTCACCAGACCAGTTGGCCTGCCGGGCCGCGCACAGACAACGGGTGGCCCCGGCCTAAGGGCGGCCCCGGCATCGTGTATAGACAAAGGGTGGCCCCGGCATCGCGCTGCAGCCTCGCAGGGTGGCCCCGGCCTCGCGCCGCAGGGAAGCCCCAGCCTTGGAAGGGTGGCCCCGGCCTCGGACAGGTGGCACCGGCCTAAGGGCGGCCCCGGCCTCGTGTATAGACAAAGGGTGGCCCCGGCATCCCGCAGGTTGGCCCCGGCCTCGTCGAAGGGTGGCCCCGGCATCCCGCTACAGCCTCGTAGGTTGGCCCCGGCCTCGCGCCGCAGGGAAGCCCCAGCCTTGGAAGGGTGGCCCCGGCCTCGGACAGATTGCTTTTCTTGGCGGGGGAAACGCGTGCGCAGACATCTTTCCGGTCTGTGGTGTTTAAAATGGACCTGTCCCCTTTTTAGGGAACCGATCTTCTGAGCAGAGCCCGCACCGGAGTTCCATCGGCTCCCGGGATCAGCATGGGCAGGGCCAGCATGTCGTAATGGCCCGGGGCCACCTGCGTGAGATCCAGCCCTTCGAGAATCATCATGCCCACCCGGTGCAGAGCGTGGTGATTCGCCAGCAGGGAACAGTCCAGGGGATCGACACTCGGCAAGTCGACGCCCAGCACCTGGACCCCGGCTTCCGCCAGCCGGCCGATGGTCGCGAGGCTGATGACGGGAATCTTCGCCGGAAACGTTCGCGAATCGGGCCAGGCATCGGTTCGCAACAAAACCCGCTGGGGACACGGTTGATCCCGCCCGATGGCCTGCCACTCGATGGCCGAGATGTCCACCAACTCCCGGCCCCGCGCGTCCACGACCAGTGCCCGACCACACAGCGCGGTTGGATCCAGCGACTCCGCAGCCGCTCCATCGGTCTGAAAATGCAGCGGCGCATCACAATGGGTGCCGGCATGCAGACTTTGCTGAAACCAGCCGACCGTCACCGTATCGCCGCGCGCACGGCTCCAGCGCTGTTCAAGCCGCACCGGCGTGTCTCCGGACCAGCCCGCCAGATCGGGTTGCAGTGGTCGCGTCACATCGATCCAGGTCATGGGTAACCCCTGTCGACAACTGCCGAACGTTTAAGTGACCAGAGTCGCCGACAGACCCGGCAGGTCCGGGGGGTCGGCCAGGATCTGACCAATCGCCGCGACCAGATCATCACAGTCGGCAAACCGTGAGTACAGCGGACTGGGAGCCATTCGCAGCAGATCGGGCTCGCGAAAATCTGGCACAAACCCGCGGGCACGCAACGCCAGCGACAGACTTCGGGCTCGCTGATGACGGAGGGCCAGGTGCCCGCCACGCCGGTCGTCGGCTTCCGGTGTGGCCCAGACAAAACCCGCCTCGGCCAGCCGTCCCCGGAACTGGTCGCGCAGATAACCGGTCAATTGCAGAGACTTTCGCCGTAGCCGGTCCACACCGGCCGCTTCAATCACCTGCAACGCCCCACGCAATGCCGACAGGCTGAGCACATGCGGTGTGCCCAGTTGCAGGCGCCCCGCCCCAGCCGCGGGAACCAGTTCGGGCTCCATGCGAAACTGTCGCGACTTGTCGGCCCCAAACCAGCCAGCCAACCCGGGACGCAGCGCGTGCCAACGGGGATGCAGGTACAGGGCCGCCACCGATCCCGGCCCCCCGTTGAGATACTTGTAGGTGCACCAGATCGCGGCATCGGGTTGCAGTTCCGAAAGATTCAGAGGAACAACGCCCACGGAGTGCGAGCAATCCCAGCAGAGACGCACATCGCATTCCGCCGCACCCGCGGTGACCATGGCCAGATCCAACAATTGCCCCGTCGTGAAGACCACCGACGGCAAGATGGCCAGTTGCACCCCCTGGCGGAATCCCTCCAGGATGTCGGCTTCCCGCAGCAGACCCGCGTCATCGGTCGCCACCTCGAGCAGATGTTCCGCCGGATCACGGCCCAGATTCCTCAAAAAGCTGGCCACCCCATAGCGATCGGTTGGAAAGGCGGAACTGTCGATCAGAATGTGCGGCCGGGAATCATCACGGCGATACAGCGTCGCCAGTACCTGGTGCAGATGCAGTGTGGTGGAGCCGGTGAGGGTGATGCTGTCGGCCGGGGCCTGCGTCAGCCGGCTCAACTGGGCGGCAATCCGCTCGGTGAGGTGAAACCAGTCCGCCTCTCCGTCGGTCCAACCCTCAATCGCCAGGGTCTTCCAGTCGTGCAGTGTCTCCAGCACGGCCTGTTCAGCCGACCGGCACAGCAGCCCCAGCGAATTGCCATCGAAATAGACTTTCCCAGGCGGCAGAAAAAATTGGTCTCGATACTCGGCCAGCGGATCGAGCTGATCGAGCGGATGCATGATCGCGGACATCGTGAACTTCTGCAGGCGACAAACAGCTCAGGCGAACAACTCTGCATTGGGCAGATTCCCCGGCAGACTCCGTCCGCGGCTGACACGCAGACGGTCTCCAGGATTGTAGGACCCGCCTCTCGGTCGCACTTCCAGGCGTTGCCCGTTGCAACCAGGGTTGGATCCGATCCGGCCATCTTTCGAATCTGAACCAGATTCCCTGACAGCCTGATGCCCCCCAGATCACCCCCCCAGATCACCCCCCCAGATCACCTTCGGATCACCTCCGGATCACTGCCGCCACGCTTTGCCCCAGTGCGGTGCGGTTCACCTTCAAGGCCAGTGAACTTGTCAGGCGGGCCGGTTCGTTGGCGATGACGTTCAGACGGCACAGCGGGTCAGGGGTCTCGTAGTTCAGGGTCCCCGGCACCTGACCCTCCTTCAGGGCCAGCAGCGTGGCGGCGAGTTCCACCGCTCCCGAGCCGGCGTCGAAGGTCCCGAAGTAACTCTTCAGCCCCGTCACCGGGATCCGCTCGGCAGCACTGCCCAATGCCTGGTGGTACGCCCCGGCCTCAATCCAGTCGTCCTTGAGTGTCGCCTTGCCGTCGGCGTTGATGTGACCCAGCTCGCCCGGCTCAATTCCCGCCTGCCGCAGCGCTGCCGAAATCGCCCGCACGAGCCCAATTCCCCGGCGGGCGTTCTCGTCTCCCGCGCCGTCCGCCCCACCGGCCACTGCCAACACTTCGGCATAGATCTCGGCCCCCCGCCGGACCGCCGAGGTGTACGACTCGATCACAAACGCCGCCGCCCCCTCCCCCAGAACCCAGCCGTCGCGGAACAGGTCGAACGGTCCGTGGCAGCGGGTGGGGTCGGCATGCCGGGTGAGGTCGGGCCCCAGCGACAGCCGGGCGACGTCGTGCGGATTCAACTCCGAACCGCACGCTCCCACAATCATCTGGTCGGCCACTCCCCGCCGGATGGCGTGCAGTCCCTCGGCCAGAGCCAGCAGGGCCGAGGCCTCGCGGCTGGTGATCGTATTGTTGGGTCCCCGCGCGTCGTGCTCGATGGCGATGTGGCAGGCGGGCATGTTGGGCAACTGAGGCAACAGCCACAGGGGATAGATGTGGGCCATCGCCTCTTCATCGAAGCGTTCGAACTCGAAAGAGGCATCCCGGCTGCACGCGGCAGCCGCCCGCACCAGCTCGTGCGGCGTGGGCGAAATGCGCCCCGCTCCGAAGACCACTCCCAACCGTTCGGGATCGATGTCCCCCACCCGCAGCCGGGCGTCTTCGGCCGCCAGCGCCGCCGCCCCCACCCCCAGTTCGATATCGCGCGACATCACCTTCTGCAGCTTGCGGTTCCGCAAGAACTGGGCCGCCTGAAAGCCTTCTATCTCGGCCGCGAGCTTGCAGGGCAATTGCCCGGTGGGAATCGACCGCAGCGGTCCTATGCCCGAACGCCCGGCCATGAGGCTGCTCCAAAGCGCCTGGCGCCCCACGCCGGCGGCGGAAACCACTCCCACGCCGGTGACGACCACCCGCATCTGGTGACCGCCGGATCTCCTCGCTGTCGTTCTGGCTGACTGCACCACCACCGCACCCACTCGAATCGGGCAGTATGTTCCCCGGCGAATTCGACACAACCTGCGCGGTCCGCAATGCCGCATCCTCCCCGACGGAAAGACCAGCGGGATCGGCCGCACACCTCCCTGCCAGGCGACAGCAACACACCCTGCTGCCTGCGTTGGTTTATCGACCTGCGCGGGGGGCGACTTCCCGAGAAGCGGTTCATTCCTCGGCAACCGCGCCGGTCCCATCCAGCAGACCGCTCAATCCACAGAAATCGAACTCGCGTTCGCAACAGTCGTCCAGTGCGACTCGATCTCTGTGGTTCCGCACAACCCGAGGGGAGTTGCTCCTCCCGCAATTTGTGTCAAGCGGGCACAGTCGATACCATCCCACACAGATCAACACCCTTCGATTGGAGTCCCCCCATGAGCGAACGTGTTTTTGGCTGGCGGGTGTCTGCTTGTGTGGCGAGCCTGGCGCTGTTTTTGGCCTGGGCGGGAGCCGGTTCCCCATGGGCGCGGGGCGAAGACTGGCCGCAGTTTCGCGGAGTGAACTCCAGTGGGGTGACGACTTCGTCGGCCCGGTTGCCGGTCGAGTTCAGCTTCGAGCACAAGATGCGCTGGCAGGCCCCGTTGGGGGATGGGGTCTCGTGCCCGATTGTCTCGCGCGGGCGGGTGTTCGCCACGGGGATGGCCGACGAACTGCGCAAGCTCGCGGTCATGGCGTTCGACGCCGCCGACGGAGCTCCCCTCTGGCGGCGGGAGTTCGAGGTTGGAAAGCTGCCCCGCATCACTCCTCCCAACAGCCACGCCAGTTCCACTCCCGCCACCGATGGTGAACGGGTCTTCGTCTACTTCAGCACGCTGGGTCTGGTAGCGCTCGATGCCCGGTCGGGCGATCATCTCTGGACGGCACCGGTGCAGCAGCCGGCGTACCTGATGGACTGGGGAGCCGCGTCTTCACCCATCGTCCACGACGGCAAGGTGATCTTCTGCCAGGACGACGACCTGGCCCCCACGCTCTACGCCTTCGATGCAAAGACCGGCAAGCTCGCCTGGAAGACGGAACGTCCCGACATGCTCGCGGGGTATGCCGTGCCGGTCATCTGCGTAGCCAACGGCCAGACCGACATCGTCGTCTCGGGTTCGGGCAAGCTCAAGGGATACAACCCGGCCGACGGGACCGAGCGCTGGACCTGCAACACCCTGATCCGCACCATGATGACCTCGCCGGTGGTTCGCGATGGAATCATTTACATCTCATGCCAGAGTTATGGCGATGAAAAACGGACCCTCAAGTTCGCCCTGCTCGAATGGCTCGATACCAACCAGGATGGGGAACTGGCCAAAGACGAGGTTCCGAAAGAGTTCCACAAGCGATTCGTGGTGTCCGACAAAGATGGCGATGGCATCCTGAAGGGGGCCGAGCTCGACACGGCGTTCCAGTCGCCCCAGAACATGGTCGGGGGCGGCACCACCATTCAGGCGGTCCGCGGCGGCGGCCAGGGAGATGTCACCAGCACCCATCTGCTCTGGAACCTGAAAAACACCTCCCCCTCCAACATGGTGTCGCCCGTGGTCGTCGGGCAGCAACTGTTCATCGTGAAGCGAGGGGGCATCTCCAGCAGCTTCGACATCACCAAAGGGGACACCCTTTGGAAAATGTCGCGGATCGGCAACCTGGGGGACTATTACAGCTCTCCCATCGCCGGCGATGGCAAGATTTACGTCACTGGCGAGAACGGCTTCATCACCGTGCTGGCGCAGGGAGAGAAGCTCGAAGTCTTGGCCCGGAATGACATGGGCGAGCCCTGCGTGGCGACCCCGGCCATCGCCGACGGACGGCTTTACATCCGCACCCGCGAGAAACTGTTCTGCATTTCGGAACAGTAATCGGCGGCGGCGGCACTCGCGGCGGCTGTCTGGGTTGGGGTCTCTTCGTCATGAACCAGGGGAAATGAGCCGCAAGCCTGGCGAAACCCTGTCGCCGCACTCTTCATTCGACCGAACACACGCCCAGCATTCGCTGGCAGATTTCGCCCCTGGGGCAGCTTGGGAGACAAGACAGCATGCGTGGCATTCGCTCGTGGGGCCGACTGCGGAGGTGGAGTACGCTGGGACTGCTGCTGCTGGCGGCACTGATTGGGACCGCCGCCGCCCAGGGGGCGGGGCCGAAGATCACGCTGGTGGTGTCGCCGCAGGCACCGGCACTCGAACAGACCGCGGCGAGCGAGCTGGCCGACCTGCTGCGGCAGATGTACGACGCCGAGGTCACGACGGCGGGCACGCTGCCGGGGAATGATTCGGCCGTCATCGCCCTGGGGAGCCCGGCCACCAACCCGGTCTTGAAGCCCCTCGCCAAAGACTGGCCCACCTTGTCTGACCAGGGGCACCTGCTGCGCAGCGTCACGTTGGGGGCGAACCCCGTGCTGGTGGTGGGGGGGGGCAGCCCGGTCGCCACACTGTGGGGTGCCTACGAGCTGGGACACCAGTTCGGCGCCCGCTACCTGCTGCAGGGAGATGTGCTGCCCGACGAACCGGCGGCGTTCCACGTGGATGGCTTCAACCAGACCTGGGAGCCGTCGCTGAAGCTGCGCACCTGGCGGACCGTCAACGACTTCCCCATCGGGCCCGAATCGTGGGGCCTGGCCGAGCAGCAGAAGTTCATCCGCCAGCTCGCGAAGCTCAAGTACAACCGGCTGCTGATCTCCACGTATGCCTGGCAGCCGTTCGTGCATTTCGAGTTTGGCGGCGTCGCCAAGCAGACCTCGCTGTTGTGGTTTGGGTACCAATACCGGGTCGACGGCGATACGGCGGGGCGCGGTGCCTTCAAGGGGGCGCGGTTCTTCGAGAATCCCGATTTTGTCGGGAAGACGACTTATGAAGAGCGCTTCGCGGCGGGGAAGAGTCTGATCACCGGCATCATCGACAGCGCGCACTCTCTGGGGATGACGGTGGGACTGGCGATGTCTCCGCTCGAATTTCCCAAAGAGTTCGCCGCGGTCTTGCCGGCCGCCCAGTCGGTGCATCAGCTCGAAACGCTGACGATTGGTCCCGGCCCGCAGCAACAGCCCGGCGATGCGACCTTGCAGGGCCTGGCGCTGGCGCAGATCCGGGGTTGGCTCGACACCTATCCCAGGCTCGACGCGTTGTATCTCACGCTGCCCGAGTTTCCCGGCTGGGCGACGCATCATGCCGAGGCGTTCCGCCGGCTGGCCGAGCGTTCCAAACTGCCCGCCAGCGTGACGCTCGACGGGTTGATTACCGCCGCGCGGGACCGGAAGACGCTGGCCTCGGGAGCACGGGGCATCGCCGCCCTGCAGGGGAACCTGACCGCGCTCGACTTTCTGCAGACGCTGCTGGCCGACGAGCGCACACTGCGGCTGACCGAGGGGAAGCGGGCCGAGGTGGTGTTGATCGACGTCGATCCCGCGTTGTTCCCGGTGCTCGACAAGGTGTTGCCGAAGGGGGCGCGGTCGCTGAACTTCGTCGACTATACCGCCCGGCGCACGGTGGCCAACCGACACCTGCTGCAACAGATTCCTGCGAAGGCGGTTCCCAGCAGCCTGATTCTGACGCTGGCCGACGACAACGTCGGGGTCTTGCCGCAATCGTCGGTGGTCGCCCTGGGGGAACTGGCGGGGGACCTGCGTCAACAGGGATTCGAAGGATTCTCGACGCGGTACTGGATGCCTGGCGACCTGGAACTGAGCGCGTACTTCCTCAGTCGGTCGAGCTTCGACGCGCAGGTGACGCCGCGGCAGGCCCTGGCCGACCTGATTACACCGATCTGCGGTCCCGGTGCGGTCGACCCGGTGCAGAAGATGGTGGATCACATCGAGGCGGCGACCGCTTTGGTCGAACAGAACGACATTGGCTTCACGTTTCCGATTCCGGGAGTGGTGCTGAAGCACTATCAGTCGGGAGATGCCGTTCCCGAGTGGTGGGGGGCGGCCTCGACCGAGTATCTCAATGCCATGAACGAGGCGTACCGCGCGAACCAGCGGTCGAAGCTCGAGGGGCGGGCATTCACCCTCTACATGGCCCGCCGGCTCGACTTCGCGTTCAACTATTTCAATTCGATCACCGCGCTCAAAAAGGCCGGCATCGCCAAGCGGGGGGGAGACCAGGCCGAGCAGGCGACGCAGTTGCAGGCGGCCGTCGACGCCATGCTCGACGCCCTCAACGCCCAGGCGGCGGTCGCCCGCAGCAACAGTGACCGGGGGGTGATTGCCGTCCTCAACGAATACGGCTACCGCCCGCTGCTGAAGGAACTCGAAGCGGCCGAGAGCGAGTGAGGGGAGCCAGTCGAAGGGGAAAAGCGGCGGGCGGAAGGCGAAAAAGTGGCTTACGCCCCAGAAAACCGGGGGGGGATTTCGTTAGTAAAGAACTCTTGACTAAGGGTTGGCGTTAGTAAAGACTTCTTTACTAACGCCTTTCCGGGTCCGGGACTTTCGTAGCATGCCGCGTTCCACAGGTACGTATCGCCAGCAGACCGTTGGCGGTGAGACAATTCGGGCGTTTGTCCCCCATCCCCTCCCGCCGGCGAATCCTCCTCTGGTGATCGAAGGGGAGCTGTTGGACCGGCATGTGGCCGCGACGATTGCGGTGGAACGACTGTCGGTCGCCACGCTGACAGTCCCCAGTCTGACCTGGTTTCTTTATGGATTTGTCCGCAAGGAAGCGGTGATTTCCTCCCAGATTGAAGGGACGCAGGCCACGCTCGAAGATGTGGTCCAATTTGAGGCGACTCAGGTTTCAGACCGCACGGACGACGTGGAGGAGATCTGCAACTACGTCGCTGCTCTGGAATACGCCCGCCAGGAGTTGCGCCGCCCCAGGGGACTGCCGCTTTCCAGTCGATTGCTGTGCCGGGTCCATGAACGGCTGATGCGTGGCGTGCGAGGTGCCGACCGGCAGCCGGGGGTGATCCGCTCATCACAAAACTGGATCGGGGGGACCCGCCCGGGAAATGCAGCGTTTGTGCCCCCCCCTCCCGAAGTGGTCTCCGAGGCACTGGCAGAACTGGACCGCTGGATCCATGCCCCGAGCGACCTCCCGCCGCTGGTCCGGGCTGGCCTCGCCCACGTGCAGTTCGAAACCATCCATCCTTTCCTCGATGGAAATGGTCGGGTGGGCAGACTCTTGGTCACCCTGCTGGTGGAGTATTGGCGGTTGCTCGACAATCCGCTGCTCTCTCTGAGCCTCGCCCTGAAAAGACATCGGGATGAGTACTATCGCCGCCTGGGGGCGGTGCGAACCGAGGGAGATTGGGAGGGCTGGATCGCATTCTTTCTGGAGTGCGTCAAGGAAGCCGCGGATGATGCCGTGGTGGCTGCCGGCCAGGTGTTCCGCCTGCTGCATTCCGACCGTGCCAAGCTGGTTGCTCACACCAGTGCGACCGTCTCGGCCATTCGGCTGCTCGAGTTGTTGCCGGAGCATCCGATCGTCAGCCGTGCGATGGCTTGTGACCTGCTGCAGGCAAGCAAACCAACGGCGACCAAGGCGATCGAGGTGCTGCAGGATGTCGGGATTTTGGCGGAACGGACTGGTCGCCAACGGGACCAGGTCTACGGGTACCAGCGTTACCTGAAACTGCTCTCCGACGACACGCAATTGACTGAGTAGAAGCTGACCGCAGTTCTACCCCGCCACCGGCACATCGCGTCTCAGCGGAGCGTGCGTGGCGGGGCGGCGCTGCAGCCAGAGCCAGAAGGCGATCCCGGCGAGCAGAATCACCCCGCTGCCCCACTGCGAGATGGTGAACCGGGTGCCGAATTGCCCCAGTTCATCCCACCGCAGAAGTTCAATCAGGAACCGGTTGATGGGATACAGCACCCAACCGAGCGCCAGCACCTCGCCATCCCGCTGCCGATACGGCCAGAACGCCAGCAGCAGCAGGCAGATCGCCAGCGCGTTGAAGGCGTCGTAGAGTTGCGTGGGATGCAACGGCAGACTGTGGGCCGACGACAGGTCGGGGGGAAGGTAACCCCGCGCCACCTGCGCCATGTAGGGGGCGCTGTCGGGGGGAAAGGTCACCGCCCAGGGAAGCTCGCAGTAGTCGCCGAAGCAGCACCCGTGCATCAGGCAGCCGAGCCTTCCAAACATCAGCCCGATGAACACCGAGGGAATCAGCAGGTCGGCCAACGGCAGGGCCCGCAACCCCTTCCAGCGGGCAAACGCCCAGAATGCCAGGGGGGCGAAAATCAACCCGCCGTACAGCACCAGCCCCCCATCGGGCAGGTTGAACATGCGCAGCAGGCTGCTGCCGAAGGACACCCCCGGCTCAAAGAACCGGTCGTGGTATTGGACGATGTAAAACAGCCGTCCGCCAAACAGCCCCGAGAGGAAGACCCAGATCGCGGCATCCCAGGCAATCTCTCCCGGCAAACCGCGTCGCCGCAGCCGCCAGCTTCCCAGCCCCGCCGACGAGAGATACGACAGGAAGAGCATTGATCCGAAGCCATAGATCGGAATGTTCTCTTTCGCGGGGGCGTAGACAATCAACCCGGCCACGATCGCCCAGAAGATCCAATTGCCGTTGTCGGCCGGGGCTTCGGCCGTCGTCTTGCGCTGGCGAAACCACCAGTAACCGGCACCGGCAAGCGCCCAGAGAACCAGCAGCAGGCCGAAGCCAAAGACCGGTACGTCCCCCAGGGGCCCGAGGGAGACGCGCCCCTTGAGAGGGATTTCGAACAGGATGGAACGCATGAGGCAGCCTTTGTGCGCGAGGCGCGGTCAACGCAGGTCGATGACGGCGTTGTCGATGAGGCGGGTGGTGCCGACGCGGGCCGCAACCAGGGCCACGACGCGCGGGCCCGGGGTGTCGAGCTCGGCCAGCGTGTCGGGATCGACGAGGGTCGCATAGTCCGGCTGCACGGCCGGATCCGAACCCAGGCAGGCCCGCAATCGCTGCCGCAGGGCGGGCAGATTGCGTGCCCCCCGCGCCAGCTCGGTCCTCGCCATTTCCAGCGTGCGGAACAGGGCGAGCGAGACCTGCCGCTGTTCGGAATTGAGATACACATTCCGGCTCGACATCGCCAGACCGTCTGTCTCGCGGATGGTCGGGCAGACGCGGATGGTGATCGGCAGATTCAGATCGGCCACCATCTTCCGGATGATCGTCTGCTGCTGGTAGTCTTTTTGCCCAAAGTAGGCAATGTCGGCCGGAACCATCTGGAACAGCTTGAGGACAACGGTGGTGACCCCGCGGAAGTGCGTGGGCCGCGCTACCCCTTCGAGAATCGACGAGAGCCCCTCCACCGTCACATAGGTCGTGAAGCCTGCGGGATAGATGTCTTCGACGCGGGGGACAAATACGAGATCGGCCCCGGCTTGCCGGCAGACCTGGCGGTCGGCCGCGAGCGGCCGGGGGTACTTCGCCAGGTCTTCGTGCGGCGCGAACTGCGTGGGGTTCACGAAGATCGAGACCACCACGAACTCACATTCCCGACGGGCG
>CAIOTJ010000680.1 GCA_903861195.1 uncultured Planctomycetaceae bacterium
ACCTCTCCCAGCAAGGCTTCCAGCAGGGGGGGCGATCCGACGGTGTGCAGTTCGGCCAGGCACTCGCCCGTGTAACTGCGGGGACCGGGCCAGTAATGCAGGGCGACCGGACAGGGGGTCCAAAAACCCGTAATCGTCACGCTTCCTTCCGTTCGCCACGGCAGACGCCCCAGCGGACGGGGTGCGTCGGCTACCGAGGAATTGGCTACCGAGGAATCGGCTACCGAGGAGTTGGCTGTGGAAGGGTTGGCTGTGGAAGGGTTGGCTGTGGAAGGGTTGGGGGGGGCGTGGAACCAATCGGCCAGCAGCTGCCCCGTCGCGCGGCCGCTAATGCGCACAATCCCCCGTCGGGCGGAACCGGGAGCCGACGCCAGGGCGGCGATGGTGTCGTCAGGATGCAACCGGTGCTGCATGGGGGTTCAGACGCAGGTGGATGGCGTAACGCCGGATCTCACGAAATCCATCGGCCTCGTACAGGGCCCGCGCTGGTTCGTTGCGGCTCTCCACCGCCACATGCAGCCGGCGTTTTCCCCGCTGCCCGGCAATTTGCCGCGCTTCGGCCAGCAACCGCCGCGCCAACCCCCGACGACGGGCGTGGGGAACCACACCCAGGTACTGGATTTCCAGTTCATCGGGACCCCCCGCCTCGCCCAGCAGCAGCACGGCCACGGGCTCGGTCGATCCCCGCGCCCGGTACAGCCGCCAGAGATCGGGCTGGGGCGGTGCGCTGGCGGCGTGCGAGGCCAGCACATCCTGGCCGGTCCGGTACGCTCCGACTTCCGGACAATCATGGGCCTCTTGCTGGGTCTGCTCGATGATCGTGGCAAACTCTCCTGCCAGATTGTCATTCCAGGGAATGCACTCGAGCTCTTCCGGCAGCACCAGCCGGGGGGCCGTCCGCGACGCGCTGTTGGCCTGCATCAGACACAGGTCGGCCAGACTGGGATAACCGGCAAAATCCAGCATCGCCCGCTCGGTGCGCAGGCTTGGTTCGACGAACACCACCGAGCAGACCACTCCCGCCGCATCCAGACGTTCAGACAACGCGGTCAGCAAGAGTCCCGCCACGCCGTCGAGCGATTCCCCCTCGGCCACGGCCGGCAGCCAGACGACCGCTTCGCGCCCCGGCCGCTCGATTCCCAGCACGGCTCCCCGCACACGATCCGAAGGGGACGCCCGAACAATCAACAAATGCTTCAGGTCGAGCGCCTGCTGGGCGGCTGACTGCAACGCCTCCCGCACCAGACGATCCCGTTCCACGGCCGGCCAGCGACCATAGAGCAAGGCCAACGCCGGTGTCATCTCGTGGAAGTTGGCCCGAGACACCTGCAACATCGCCGGCCTTTCGATTCGCCCCCGTTACGGGAGTCGGCAACAGGTGGGAGAGCAGGGAAGCGGTCCGGGAGGGCAACTGGGGGCCATGGGCAGGTTCTGAGACATCCCCCCCACCTGGGCGACGGCCGGTTCGCTGAACAGCTTCTGCAGGTGAACATCACCACAATCCGGGCAGGCGGGAGGCTCCCCCCCACGGACCAGAATCTCAAATTCCTGGCTGCAGGTTTCGCAGCGGTACTCGAACAGAGGCATGTCGCAGACTCTTTTCCCAGGGCCAACTCACGGCATCCGCCGTGTCGGGAACCGACGCCGGCCAGGTCGCTCGACCTGTGTCTCTTATTCTAATCGACAGTCTCGCCGGGGTAAGAGTCTGACTCCCCAAGTCGGCAGATTTGGGTCTGGGTCGGCAGATTGGGGTCTGGCTTTCGCCGGTGAAGCCCCCCCCTGGTCTGACGATGGGCTGGAAGGGGCCGGATCCAAGCCCCCCCGCCAGGAACGCCGCAAATCATCTTCTCCCTCGAGCGAATCACGACATATACTTCCGCCGCCACGGATCGGTCCTGGCGTCCTTTCAGAAGAGCCCCATGTATTACGACGCCCTGCTGCTGCTGATTCTGCTGTACAACACCTGGCGGGGGGCCGCTCGGGGGGTCACCTGGCAACTGGCGGGAATCGCCGCGATCCTGCTCTGTTTCCTGTTTGCCGCCCCGTTGTCGATCCAGGTCGCACCCCTCATCAAACTCGATCCGCCGCTCAACCGGTACGTCGCCATGCTGGCGATCTACCTGCTCTTTTCCCTAGGAAGTTTCGCCGCCGCCCGGACCATCCGGGGGCTGCTGGAAACACTCCGCTTCCAGGAATTCGATCGCCATCTGGGGGCGGTGATGGGGTTTCTGAAAGGGGCGACCCTCTGCCTGATCATGACGTTTTTTGTCGTCACAATTTCGGAGGCGGCCCGGGAGCAGGTCCTTCGGCGTCCGGGAGGGCGACTGGCCGGGTATCTGCTCTATCAGCTCGATGGCATCCTGCCGCGGGAACTCGATGGCTGGCTGGCTCCGCATTTCCGCAAAATTGGCGGAGAACTGATCGAGATCGCCGTCGAAGAAGAACGGCAGGGAAAATCCGCCAATCCCCTGGGACTCCCCTTCGATCTCGACCCCCGCAATGATGACGAAGATCGGGCCCACGCCGCGCCCGACAGCGGCACTCAACAAGACCCCGAAACCCCTGTCGGGGAGGATCCGGAAACCAACCGCCTGGCCGCGTCCGAGACCGCTCCCCAAGACGCCGCAGAAGAGACCTCGGCCGACCAGAACGGCTCTGCTGACCCGTTATGGAACGATCTCGCCGGGGCCCTGGTGGGACGGCTCAAGAATCAGGTCGCCGAGGCGATCCGGGACGCCTTCCCGCAGAGGGGGACCCCCACAGACGAGGGTCGCGCTAAGCCACTTCCGCCGTTGTCCCGGGAGACGAGCCCCCCTCCACAACGCCAGGGTTCAGCCCCGCTCAACACGCCCCTGGTCCCCCGCGAACGGCGTCCCGCCCTCACCGCAGCCGACGATCCCGAGGTCGACCGCCTGCTCGCCGAAATCTGTCAGGTGTTCAGTGGGCGCGATTCCACCCGCCAGCAACTGCAGCGGCAAGTGACCACGTTGCTCGATGGCGTCCCCGCCACACTGGCCCGGCAGGCTCTGGCCGATTGGCGGGCTGACCTCTACGGCACGTGGCCCGACCCCGACCCCGGCACCGACATCGACACCCCCCTCGAAGACCGCATCCTGCGGCAACTTTCCAAAGCACGGCTGTCTCTGCAGGATCTGCCCGACGGCGTGCAGTCGCGGCTGAAGCGCACCCGCTAAGGCCCACGCGACCGCCGTGAGCGATTCTCGACCAGACGGCCGCGATCGAGTCCCGACCGCCGGAAACGGGTGCCCGCGCAGACCCGCTCCGGCGAATCTCCACGACCGCCTCAGGCCTTCACGGGCTTGTTCTTCAAGCCGTTGATCCGCCCGTGCACATCATCGAGCACGTAGTGGAAGGCAATCAGGTGCAGCGACTCCACCATCCCCATGTCATCCAGGGGACAGTGCAGACATTGGTCGGCGATTTCCCGCAGCTTCCCCCCACTGAAGCCGGTCACTCCAAATGTCTCGATCCCGTGCTGCTTCGACCATTCCACCGCCCGGATGATGTTCGGGCTGTTCCCCGACCCACTGATCGCGATCAACAAATCGCCCGGCTCGCCGAAGTTCTTCAGCTGCTCCGAGAAGATCCGGTCGTAGCTGGTGTCGTTCCCCCAGGCGAGGATGTAGGGGGTGTTGTCGGTCAGGCTCAGAACCTTCAGCCGCTGCTGCGTCTCGAAGTCGAGCACGGTGCTCTTGCCGAGGTCTTCGCAAAAGTGCGACGCGTTCGCCCCGCTGCCGCCATTGCCGATGATGTACACGAACCGCCGCGACAGGTACCGACGATAAATCGCGTCGGCCAGGGCTTCAATCTCGGCATGGTCCAGGCGGTCGATCTCCTGGTGAACCCGGTCCAGATACGTCTTGACGTCGACCCGCGCGCCAAACATGGCCATGAGGCGTTCCTTCCCTCGCAGCGGCTGTCTCCCGAGGCTTCGGGGAGCCGCACATTCCGCAGCATCCTGTCGTGAATCCCGGTTCCCCGGGTGGCCGAATGCTGGTGAGCCTCCGGGGAATCTCGCCGAGTGTAGCGGGGGAGGGCGATTGCAGACACCCCGACTCGGGGCCTTACGCCAGCAGTCCCGTCACCACCCGGCCCGACGCGGCGGGAAGCGGACGGTTCAGCCTGTCGTACAACTCCGTCGCCGGATCGATTCCCAGCAAAGACAGCATCGTCGCCGCCAGGTCTTCCAGCGGGACGGGGTCGCGATCGGGCAGGGCACCCGTCTTGTCCGACCGGCCATGCACATAGCCCCGTTTGACCCCCCCTCCCGCGAGCAGCACGGTGTAGCACTGCGGCCAGTGATCACGGCTGAGATTGGCATTCAGCCGTGGTGTTCGCCCAAATTCTCCCATCCAGACCACCAGCGTCGTGTCGAGCAGGCCGCGTTCGTCGAGATCGTTCAGAAACACCGGCAGGGTGTGGTCGGTCAGCGGCAGGTGCCAGGCATCGAGGATCGGATACTGCCGGGTGTTGTTGAAGCCGTGCGTGTCCCAGCCTCCCGTAGTTGTGCTTTGACCCCCGATGTTCGACGAAAAATAGACGTTCACGAATTTCACCCCCGCCTCAACCAGCCGCCGGGCCAGCAGGCACCCCTGGCCGTAGGTGGTCCGGCCATATTTCTCGCGGGTGGCCGCGCTCTCGGCCGACAGATCGAAGGCCCCCCGCACACGCGGCGACTGCAGCATCGTCAGCACGCGATCGTAATACGGCTGCAGGTCCCCCGAGGGAGCGGCTGTCCCCTGTTCTTCGGTCTGGCGGTTGACCAATTGCTGCAATGCTCGCCGGTTCTGCAGCCGATCGAGGCTGAGTTGGGAGGGAAGATTCAGCTCGGGAAGCCGAAAATCATCCCGGTTCGGATCTTCCGTGATCAGCAGCGGATCGTGGGTCTTGCCCAGGAAACTGGCGTGCTGACCGGGGGTGATCGCCCCATCGCGAATGACGTGGGGATAGGCCACAAAGGTCGGCATCCCGTCCTGGTTCGGAGCCAGTCGATCGACCACCGAGCCATACGCGGGAAACAGCTCGATGGTGTCTCTCAGGCGAATGTCGTCGACTGGGGGGGCCCGGCCCGTGAGCGCCTGATACGAGGCCGAATTGTGGTTTTTCATCGCATGGTGCACGGTGCGCACGAGCGTCACCTTGTCGAGCACCTTGGCGGTTTCGGGCAGCCGGTCGCAAATCTCGACTCCCGGCAGGCTCGTCGCGATCGGGGAGTACAGGCTGCGGATCCCATCGGGAGCCTGGGGTTTCATGTCGAACGTGTCGACATGACTGGGCCCGCCAAACTGGTAAAGAAACACCACCGACCTCGCCCGCGGTCGACCAGCGTTCTGCGCTTCATCGGCTCCCCAGACACGCCGTCCCGCCAACCCCAAAAGACCAGTGGCCCCCGCCTGCAACAGGGTTCGCCGCGGCCACAACAAGGGGGAACGCAAGGCCTGGTGGAGCTCGGAGTGCGACATTGTCAGCCGGCCGGGGAAGACGAAGTGAACCGCTTCCGCCATGATACCTCGTCACGACTTCGGTCTCCATCTGCGAGCCATCCCGGCCGCAGTCCCCACCCAGCCGTCCCCCCAACCCCACCGACCGGTGCTTGACCCCTGGAAACGGCAGATCGATACTGACAACATCCCGGGAGTTGAGCACGCTGGTGGCGTGCCATCGCGTCGGGACCCCTGCAAGGTTGCACGAAGGAGCTGGATGGTGCGCCCATTCTCAATCGGCGGCATGGTGTGGCTGACCTCGCTTTGTCTGGGCTGGGCATCCGTCGCCCTCGCTCAGGGACCGGGGGGTTGGCATGGCCCGGGTGGCTACTCGGGCCACGGCCAGTGGAACGGCCCCCAGGGCTCGGGAGTCGGTTGGTCCGGGAACTGGACCGGAAACGCGGTGGGAGCCTGGCCCGGCCGGGGGTTTGGCCTGTGGAGTGGAACCGCCGGCTGGACGAACACCTGGCCCGGGGGCTGGGGCGGGTACTCGTCCTGGGGCCCCGCGGGGGGCTGGAATGTGTATCGCGGTCCGGTGATCAGCGATCCCGCCTGGGGCTATACCTCGGCCGCCCCCATTTTCGTTGATCCCGAGGTGATGGGTTTTGGCCCCCGCCCCCCCCGGCTGCTGCCATTACTGGGACCTGAAGTGGGCGATCAGTTGCGCAATCTGGGCCGTGAGGAATTGGTCGCGCCCGGACTGCCTCGCGCGGGAGCGGGGGCCGCGGTTCCCGGCGTCCTGCCCCAGCCCGATCAGGAAAATCCCCAGCTATTCTTGAAGCGTTCCAATGCGGAACAGCAATTGCGCGCCCAGCGGGCACTCCTGCAGGGAGATCAGCACTTCCAGCGAGCCGACTATCTCTCGGCGGCTGGAAAGTACCGCCAGGCCACCCAGGCGGCCGCCGACTTGCCTGGGCCGCGGATCCGCCTCGGAATGGCCCTGGCGGGACTGGGTGAGTTCCGGGGAGCGGCCCGCGCCTTCAAGATGGTGTTGCAGCTCGAGCCCCGGTGGCCCGAGCAGGGGCCCAGTCTCGACGAGTTGTTCGGTCCCGACAACGACATCGCGAAAAACACCCTCCTGCAGCGGGCTCTGGCCTGGACCAAGGCCGACATCCGCGATCCCGATCGCCTGCTGGTGATGGGCGTTCTGCTCTGGTTCAACGAAGACCTCGATGCCGCCCGCAAGGTCTTCGCCACCGCCGTGCAATTGACCGAGGGAACCTCACCCGCGGTGGCGTTCCTCAAAGCCGGCTCCGCCCCCCGCGAAGCGGCCCCCGCACCAGCCCCGCCACCCCCGCCGGTCAACCTCCCTCCCCAACCCGCCCCTGCCGACGCCCCCATTCCCATGCCCGACTGACCCGCTTGTCCCGGGTGTCAGATAGCCAGCGGAAGCTCTGCCCTTCTCGCGTGCTTGGTCACTTCAAGGACCTTGTGTCGATGGACTTGAGTTTGAGACGGCCGTCTTCGACCCCCAGGTCCTCACAGAATCCACAAACTGCCCACCCTCGGTGTCCGTGAGACACACGACGTTGTGCTTCTGCAGCACGCCCCCCCTGGGAACCGAAATTCGGCTCGGACCAACACACGACGGCCGACTCCGGGGTGACCGCGTGGACCGTGGACCGTGGACCGCGCACCGTGGACCGTGCGACGTGGCAGGGTGCGATGAGGGGTCATTTTCATGAACCGGGTCCAACGCCGGCCCCCCCCCCAGGCATTCCCTTCAGGAATGGTTCGCCCGGAGGGTTGGTCTGTGCCCGAGGATCCGGGCTGGATCGGACCCTGCCTCGCGGACCATTGGTCGCAACCGGTTGTCTGTATTGAATTTGTGCCTCATTTCCAGATATGGACAAA
>CAIOTJ010000681.1 GCA_903861195.1 uncultured Planctomycetaceae bacterium
CCTGCTCTACTCGTTGCGAAAGGTCGGTCAGGATTTGACATAGTAACACGAACTCATGTCGAGGGGCACGCTGCGGCCGCAATGGAGCAGCAATGTATCCTTGAAGGGATACTGGAAATTAACAATCCCACGATTTGCCAAAGTTGCTACAGGAATTTGCCTCGTATGTTAGCACCCGACAAGTCGTTGATTATAGTGCTACCCGATGGGAGATGTGTTACGTTCACAGGAGCCACACCTTGAAAGTCATGTTCAGGGATCTGCAAGATCCAGACAGCGGCCTTACCGGCATAACAGTGAACTCCCCAGAAGAGTTGGGAACGATTCTTGATAGCGTCCGCGACAGGCAGCCGTTTTGTTGTGAGATGGTGGGGCAGAACGATCTCAAACTGACTCTCGGAATCGGACCGAATGTCGGTTTCGTGCAGTACAGTGCAGACAACGGGGATCCTCCCTATTTTGTCGCTCTTGCACCACACACACCGGCGACTTCAGAGGTCGTGGAATTCCTGGCGGGTGACACAGCAACGCCAATTGACCCACGATTCTGCCTGTCATTTGAGGCGGTCAAACAGATTGCGTCGGATTTCCTGCGGACGGGACAACGCAGCCGTGCCTTCCTTTGGGAAGAGATTTGAACTGCAATCAGACCGGCACTCTTGGTCGGCCACTCGAATCGGTCTCCAGAGCAGCAAGTCACAGGTGAGTTTCGTTTCATGAACTGCTCAAGGAGAGTGTGACCGAGAACATCCCTTGTTCATCGCGGCCCGGCACGGACCGGCCGCGAATCGCTCATTCGGCATAAGATTCGTTCGGAATCCGACTTGCAACCATAACCGCAGACGCTTTCAATCACAGGGGACTCCTCTGATCCCGAATCTCGATTTGCTGGAGCGGACCGAGCGACCGACAACAGCAGCGGGGAAGATTGGCTCGATCCCAGGTGAAGAACGCGCCATCCTGAAGCAACTGGGGGTCGCCGAATAATCTCCGGCTTTCAATCCCCGCAGCCTCTCCATGGTCACTCACACTCCGGCCTCTCCCTTGCAATGATGGAATCACCGAATACCGCCTCCGGCCATCCCATGACCGGACTAAGGGTGGCTGCGGTCCCGATCCCCTCCAGCAATCGCTCCCTCCATGTCTCAGACCAATATCTCCTCCTTCATTTGGTCGATCGCCGATCGATTGCGGGGAGAATACAAGCGTTCTGAGTTTGGGCGGGTCATTCTGCCATTCACCGTCCTTCGCCGGCTCGATTGCGTGCTTGAGCCCACCAAGTCAGCGGTGCTGGCCGAGAAGGCCAAGCGCGAGGCAGCCAAGGTCAATCCCGAGCCGTTCCTGCTGAAGAAGTCGGGGCAACTCTTCTACAACACCTCCCCCCTCGATCTCAAAAAGCTGATGGGAGACCAGGACCACATCGGCGACAACCTCACCAGCGACATCGAGGCGTTTTCGCCCGCCGTCGGCTGACAGGAGTCTGGAGTTCCCCCCCTGGGACCACCGCAATCGGCTGACCAGCGTCACCACGTTCGACGCCGGAAACAATCGTCTGGGCCGGGTGGAATACACCTACGACCTCTTCGACCGCCGGATCGCGCGCCAGGTCGATGCCGACGGGACTGCGGGCTTCGAGACCACGCAACGGTTCGTCTACGACGGCGAAGACCTGATCCTGGCGTTCTCAGGAACGACCAACGCCCTCACCAACCGCTACCTCTACGGCCCGGCGACCGACGAGATCCTGGCCGACGAGCAGCTCGGCACGACCTCCACCGGCACCGCGGGGATCGTCACCTGGAGCCTCGACGACCACCTCGGCACCATCCGCGACCTGGTGCAATACACCGCCGCCACCGGCACCACCACGGTCGTCAACCACGTCCGCTACGACACGTTCGGCCAGATCGTCAGCCAGACGAACAGCCAGTTCCAACCCTGGTTCGCCTACACCGGCCGGGAATGGGACCCCGCCGTCGGCCTCTACTTCTACCGCGCCCGCTGGTACGACCCCCGCGCCGGCCGGTTCCTCAGCGAAGACCCCCTCGGCTTCGCCGCCGGCGATGTCAACCTCAGCCG
>CAIOTJ010000682.1 GCA_903861195.1 uncultured Planctomycetaceae bacterium
CACCGCTGATCAGCCGTCGCCCAGCCCCGAGCCCAGAAAAAGTCCAGGCCCGGAGTCAACGTCGACTTCGGGCCTGGGCGATTGTCATCAGTCCAAGCCCCGCAGGGCATGGCCACGCACCTCAAGACGCCAAAACCGGTTCTCCCGGGACTGCGGCATCGGCCGACGGGTCCTCATCGATGTACTGGTAGAAGACATTTCGCTGGCGGGGAATGTAGCCCGCCTCGCGAATGCACCGTTTGATCGAGTCGAGCGTGAGGTAGTGCACCGTGCCGGCCGACGAGACGACGTTTTCCTCAATCATCAGACTGCCCATGTCATTGGCGCCGAAGAACAGCGCCACCTGGCCGGTTTTCTCTCCCTGAGTCACCCACGACGACTGGATGTTGGGCACATTGTCGAGATACAGCCGTGAGACCGCCTGGGTCTTCAGGTACTCGAATGCCCCGGCCGGCGGGATATGGGCCATGTCGGTGTGTTCGGGCTGGAAGGTCCAGCAGATGAAGGCGGTGAAGCCTCCCGTCTCGTCCTGGAGCTGGCGGATTCGGTCGAGGTGCTCAATTCGCTCGGCCAGGGTTTCGACATGGCCGAACATCATGGTGGCGCTCGACTTGCCCCCCAGTTGATGCCAGACCCGGCTGACGTTGAGCCAATCGTCCGTCATCACTTTGCCGCGGGTGATGGCGGCCCGCACCCGATCGACCAGAATCTCGCCACCCCCCCCGGGCAGGCTTCCCAACCCGGCCGCCTTCAGCCGCTCGAGCACCTCCTGCAGAGGCCGCTTGCTGATCTTGGTGAAGTGGTGGATTTCGGGGGGGCTGAAGGCGTGGATGTTGATCTGCGGAAACGTCGCCCGAATGTCGCGCAGCAGCTCTTCGTACCACTCCAGAGGCAACGTCGGGTGCAGGCCCCCCTGCATCAGGATCTGATCGCCCCCCAGCTCGATCGTCTCGGCAATCTTCTGGTGCAGCTCCTCCCGCTTCAGCACGTAGACTTCCGGATGCTTGGGAGGTCGATAGAACGCACAGAAATCGCAGACCGCCGTGCAGGCGTTGGTGTAGTTGATATTGCGATCGATATTGAACGTGCGGTACGGCTCGGGATGCAGCCGGCGGGTCACCGCGTCGGCCGCCTGACCAATCGCCTGCAGGTCGTGCGACTCGAGCAGCCGCACTCCTTCTTCCGGGGTCAGTCGCTCACCGGCGACAGCCTTGTCAAGCAGCGGTGAAATGTCGAAAGACAAGGGGAATTCCTCCGGGCACCAGGTTGTGCTTCACGGCAAGTTGTTGAAAACGGGCCAGGCCCCGCCGCTCGGCCTCTCCCAAATGGTAGTACAGGTTGTCGCGGAGGTAATCGAGAGTCAGTTGCTCGGACAGACCGAGCTGGGGAGCCTCCCGCCGGGCGATCTCGTCCAGGCGTTCCACGCCCCGATCCCGGGCCGCGCTCAAAGCCTCTTCCAACCCGTCCAGCTCGGCTCCCCGCCGGCTGGCCCACAGGGCGAAGACAAAGGGCAACCCGGTCATCCTCGTCCACTCTTCGCCGAGGTCCCAGGTGAACTCGAATCGCTCGGCCGGAGGCAGAATCGCACGATCGCCGATCAACAAAATGGCATCGGCAGAACTCGATTCCAGCGTGCAATCGAGTGGCAGCTTCTCGATCTGCGGAAAGACATTGTGCCGCTCGGCCAGCAGAATTCTCACCAGTGTCGCACTGGTCCGGGAGCCCTCATCGAGCGACAACCGGCGAATTTTCGTCGCCGGTACCCGACTGTACAATTTCACAGAGAGCACTGGTCCCCGGGTCGCCACGCAGGCGTCAGAGACAACTTCGTAGCCAGGATTGAGCAACGTCGCAACGGAGGGGACCAGACCGACGTCGATCAGTCCCCGCTGCAGTTGGTCGGCCAGTCGACTGGGAAAATCCAGCCAGAGCTCAGCGTGCGGAGCCAAGTCGGCCAGGCCTTCGACCAGAGGTTTCGAGTTAAGGTAGCTGACCGCTCCGATCCGCAGCCGCCGCCCGCCCGACTGAAAATGAGGATCGTGCATGATTTGACAGGAACGCCGGCTCGCAGAAGGGGAAATCAGTCCGAAGAATCCAGACTCAAAACATTTTAGCCAACCCGGCGATCAATCCCAAACAGTGGCCGTTGTCAAACCTTGGGGAGGGGCCGTAGGATGGTCGCTTGGTCAGGACTCTTCTGAAACAACCGTGATTTCGCCCCCTCGTTTCACCCAGCTCGTGCCCCCTTCCGCCTCCCACGCGTCCAAACCCATCCTCATTGGCATCATTGGCCTGGGAACCGTGGGGACCGGTGTCGCCCGCGTGCTGACGGAACACCCCGAACGCCTCGCCCGCCGGGCCGGGCGACGTCTGGAGTTGCGGCGGGCGGTCGTGCGCGATCTGGGGAAGCCTCGTGGAATTGAGTTGCCCCCGGGGACCGTCACCGATCAGGTTTCGGCCGTCATCGATGATCCCGAAATCGACATCGCGGTCCACCTCGTGGGGGGGATCCATCCCGCGCGGGAGATTCTGCTGGATTTGCTGAAGGGGGGCAAAGATGTCGTCACCGCCAACAAGGCCTTGCTCTGCGAGTGCGGCGAGGAATTGTTCACCACCGCCCGCGATCTGGGGCGGACCATTGCCTTTGAAGCGGCCGTTGCCGGGGGCATTCCCATCATCGCCACGGTGGCTCAGTCACTGGCGGCCAACCAGATCACCTCGATCTCGGCCATTCTCAACGGCACGAGCAATTACATTCTGACCCAGATGGCGCGGGAGAACTGGGACTACGCCCAGGCTCTGCACCAGGCGCAGCAGTTGGGGTTCGCCGAAGCCGATCCGACCCTGGACGTCGATGGCAGCGATGCCGCCCAGAAACTGATCCTGCTGACCTGGCTCGCGTTTGGAGTGCGGGCCCAGCTCGCCGATGTGCATCGCCAGGGGATCGACCGGCTCGACCTGTCCGACCTGAGGTTTGCCGGGGAACTGGGTTACACCATCAAACTGCTCGCTGTCGCCCGGTTGGTCAATCAGCAGATCGAACTGCACGTGCAGCCCACCCTGGTTCGACGCCAGACTCCGCTCGCACAGATCCATGGGCCGTTCAATGCGATCGGGTTGGTGGGAGATGTGGTGGGAGAAACCTGGTACTCGGGACCGGGTGCCGGCCAGATGCCGACCGCCTCGGCGGTGGTTGCCGACCTGATCGACACGGTGGCGGGCCGGACACGGATCAATTTCGAACGGCTGGAGCTCTGGCGCTCCCCCGCGCCGTTCTCGCTGCAGCCGCGGGAGAAGATCGAGAGTCGCTTTTACCTGCGGTTCCAGGTGCTCGACCGGCCGCATGTGCTGGCCGACATTGCCGACATTTTGGGGCGGAACCAGATCAGCATTGCGTCGGTGATCCAACACGAGCCGCCGGAGAGCCTGACCGGTTCTTCCAGTGCCAACACGGTGCCGCTGATCATCATGACCCACCGCACGACCGAAGGACAACTGCGGGAGGCCGAGCGCGAATTGGCCCGGCTCAACGCCATCACCCCGCCCCACGTCCGCATGCCCGTCGCGGGATAAACCCGTTCCCGAATTTTTCCGGAAGGCAACCCTGTCCGGTTGGCTCCCGTTGCGTGTTGCCATGAAGTACGCCCTGATCATACCTGATGGTTGTGCCGACGAGCCCCAGCCCTCCCTGGGAGGCCGGACCCCGCTGCAGGCGGCCCGCACACCCCACATGGATGAAGTCGCCCGGCTGGGGGTGGTGGGGCGGGCCGACAATGTGCCCGTCTCGATGCCCTCGGGAAGCGACGTCGCCACGATGAGCCTCTTCGGGTACGACCCGCTGGTGTTCCATACGGGGCGGGCACCACTGGAGGCGGCCGCCCAGGGAATTGCGTTGGGGGCTGAAGACTGGGCGATCCGCTGCAACTTCGTGACGATTGCCCAGGGGCTGATGCAAAGCTTCACCGCGGGGCAGATTCCCAATGATCTGGCCCGCGAGCTCGTGGGGCTTTTGCAGCGGGAACTGGGAACCCGCCGCTGGGAGTTTCACTCGGGGGTCAGTTACCGCAACCTGCTCGTTTACCGTGGCGGCGGCGAGCCGTCACCATTCGATTCCAGCACCCACACCACCCCGCCCCACGACTTGACCGACCACCCGGTCCCCCCCGGACTTCCCCGGGGAACGGGGGCCGAGTTGCTGCTCGACTTCATGCGGCGCAGCGCGCCGTTGCTGGAGGGACATGGTCTGAACCGCTTGCGGTCTCAGCCCGCCACCCAGATTTGGCTGTGGGGGCAGGGGCGGCGGCCGGCGCTGCAGAACTTTCAGCAGCGGTTTGGGGTCACCGGGGCGATGATTACCGCGGTCGACCTGCTGCGCGGGTTGGCCGCCCTGCTCGGCTGGACCAACATCGTGGTCCCTGGGGCCACCGGCTACCTCGACACCGACTATGCCGCGAAGGGGCGTTACGCCATCGACGCACTGCGTCGACATGACTTCGTGGTGGTGCATGTGGAGGCGACCGACGAGGCGTCGCACGAGGGGCATGTCGACCAGAAAATCGAGGCTCTCGAACGAATCGACCGCGACATCGTGGGGCCCCTGCTGGCCCACCTGCGGGACCAGGGAGACTACCGGCTGCTGGTCAGCCCCGATCACCCCACGTTTCTGCGTACCAAGACGCACAGTCATGGGTTTGTGCCGTTCACGATGTGCGGACGGGGAATCGCCCCGGACCATGCCACGGCGTATGATGAAGTGCAGGCGTCCCGGGGTCGTCTGGAGTTTCCCCAGGGGTGCGACCTCATGCCGCGGTTTCTGGCCGCCGCCCCCATCGCCGGTTGACCGCCTTCCGCACCCCGCGAGTTCCTCCGACTTCGCCCGCCATGTCCACACGTCCCGCCGAACCGGCTTCCCCCTCCCCTGCCACGGCCGCCAGCCGCCCGATGACCGTTCCCCGGTTCGTCCAGGCGAAACAGCAGGGACGTCGGCTGACAGTATTGACGGCGTACGACCATCTCTGGGCGGGTCTGCTCGACGAGGCGGGGGTGGACGCGATTCTGGTCGGGGACAGCCTGGCGATGGTGGTGCAGGGGAAGTCGACCACGTTGCCGGTGACTCTCGACCAGATGATCTACCATGGCGAGCTGGTGGTGCGGGCGGTGAAACGGGCCCTCGTGATTGTGGATCTCCCCTTTTTGTCGTTCCACGTGAGCCTCGAAGACACCCTGCGGAACGCCGGCCGGGTCCTGAAGGAAACCGGGGCCAGCGCCGTGAAGCTGGAGTGCGGAGCGAAACAGGCCGACACGATCAAGGCGCTGACCGATGCCGACATTCCCGTGATGGCCCACGTGGGACTGCGGCCGCAGAGCGTGTTGCAACTGGGGGGTTACCGCATCCAGAGGGATGCGGAACGGCTGCTGCGCGACGCCCGGGCGGCCGAGGAGGCGGGCGCGTTTGGCCTGGTCCTCGAATGCATCCCCGGTCCCATCGCCGCCCAGATCACCCGCGAGGTGAAGATCCCCACCATTGGCATCGGGGCGGGCCCCGACTGCGACGGTCAGGTGTTGGTCACCCCGGATCTGCTGGGGTTGACCCCGGGGACTCCGCCCAAGTTTGTGAAGCAGTTCACCCAGCTCCGCACGATCGCGTCACAGGCGATTGGGCAATACCTGGCGGACGTTCGCGACGGCACCTTTCCAGACGAAGCCCATACGCACACCTGACAGCCGTGGCTTCCCACGAAGATCGGAACCGGGTGTGCCGGCCTGCCACAGACGTCCGATGCCTGCGGTCCTGCCCGTCGCGGGGAGGGATCAAAAGTGAACCCGCACCATGGTGAAGTCATCATCCAGGCTGCTTTGGCCCAACGCCGCCTGGCAGTGCTGAAGCCAGTCGGTCAGCGCGCTGGAATGGCCCGCTGATTTCGCGAGGAATTCCTGCAGTTCCTCGCTGGCCATCATCGACCCATCGGTCTTGCGGATTTCAAAACAACCATCGGTCACAATGAACAACTGGGCCGGTCCGGGGATTTCGATGACATGCGTTTCGTACTCCGCGTCATCGAAGGCTCCAATCATCAGGCCACTGGCCTCAAGAGCGTGCGCGGTGACCCCCGCCGCGGTGCGGATGGTCAACACGGGAGGAGGATGCCCGGCGGCCGAGTAGGTCAGCGTGCGGGTCGAGGCCTGCCAGACACCGTACCAGATGGTGAAGTACAAACCATTCTGGCGTTCCATGGGGAACATGCGATTGAGAACGGTCAGGACCTCGGCTGGGTTGCGGAGTTCGGCCCCGGGCAACGATCCCGTTCGAATGACATTGATGGCCGCCGCCGACAACAACGAAGAGCCCACCCCATGTCCGCAGACATCCAGCAGGTACAGGGCGAGATGGTCTTCATCGAGCCAGTGGTAGCCGAGGGCATCGCCGCCAAGTTCCGAACATGACTGATGGAACCATTCCACCGCGACGGGAGCCCGCAGGAACTCGGGAAACAACGACCGCAGGTACGCCTCGGCATCGCGCAGTTCGCGGGACAGCCGTTTCTGGGTCCGTTCGATCTCGGCCAGGTGCTGGCGCTCGGTGTCGCGCAGCCGTTTCTTTTCGAGGCAGGCGTTGATACGGGCCCGCAGCAAGGTGGGATTGAACGGTTTGGGAAGATAGTCTTCAGCCCCCGCTTCGATACAACGGATGACCGTATCGAGCTCGTCGAGGGCCGAGATCATGATGACCGGGATGTTCCGGAGGGATTCATCCTGCTTCATCGCCAGCAGGGTCTCATAGCCATCCTTGCGGGGCATCTGCACGTCGAGCAGAACCAGGTCGAACGGTTCGGCGGCGAGGCTGTCGAGAGCCGCACAGCCATCTTCGGCCAGACGGGTGATCAGTCCCCGGCGTTCCAGCCGGCGGGCCAGCACCTCGCGATTGGGGGCGCTGTCATCCACCACCAGGACCCGGCCCTGCAGCGGTTCGCGATCGGCAGGCTCCTCCGGCTCGACCCGTGTCGCCGCCACAGAGCGGCTGGCGGCAGTCCCCCCGGGCGAGTCGGCCACCCCCGCCGTCACGCTGTGGCCTCCATTCGCAGGCAGTGCGGCGGGCTTGATGCTCTGGGCCCCCAGATGCTGATTGATCAGATCCAGCATGCGGCGGGCCGCCTGCTGGATCTTGCGCAGATCGCTCACCGCGCTGGCTTGCCCAGCCGCCTGGGCATCTTCCTCCAGCATTTCACCATAGCCGAGGATCTGATTGAGGGGGGTCCGCAGATCATGACGGATCTGCGCCCACTGGGCATCGTCGGAAGGCTGTGCTGGCTGGGGCGCACCCGCTCGCCCGGCGCTCGATTGGTCCGACATCAAACCGCCTCAGGCAGAAATTCGCGAATCTTCCCCAGCAGGCTGTTGAAGTCGACCGGCTTGGTGTCGTACTGGTCGCAACCGGCGGCCAGGCATTTCTCGCGGTCTCCCGCCATGGCGTGTGCGGTCAGGCCGATCACCGGAATCTGACCCGTCTGTCCATCCGCCTTGATCTGGCGCGTCGCCTCCCAACCATCCAGAATTGGCAGATTCATGTCCATCAGGATCAAGTCGGGAAGTTCGGCCCGCGCCTTGGCGACTCCCTCGGCACCATCGACGGCGACCAGCACCGTGAAGCCTTTGCGCTCCAGCCGTCGCGACAACATGTCGCGGTTCATCTCGTTGTCTTCCACCAGCAGAATCCGGGGCATCACCAATCCGCGTTGTCAAAATTCTCGGGGGAGGCCGTGACTGGCTCCGTTTCACCCAAGCGTTCGAAGTATCGCCTGTTCCAACGATTGTGATCAACCCTGCCAGGGGCCCGCGTCGGTCGGGGCAATCGACGCATCTCCCGAAGGAGGCTGCGTGGGCGGGTGGTGGTGCTCGCGCAGCGCGCGGAGTTCCCCCAGCAACGCGTCCTTCTGCAGACTCCCCTTCTGGCAGACCAGGACGACGTTGCGGCGCAGCAGACGCCGGTCTTCCTCGGACAGATCCATCGCCGTCAGCACCACCACCGGCACCGAGGAAAAAGCGGGCATGCGCCGCAACTCGGCCAGAAACTGGAAGCCATCCATCTCGGGCATCATCAGATCCAGCAGGATCACCTCGGGCCGACAGACCGGCAGGGCCTCGAGCGCCCGCAGTCCATTCTCGGCCTCGGTCACCTGCCAACCGTCGTCACGCAGCATGCGCGAGACCAGGACCCGGGTGGGGGGATCATCTTCGACCACCAGAATGTGCGCCCGGTTCGCCACCTTCATCTGCTGTAATACCTGCCCCAGCCGCGTGCGGTCGATCGGCTTCGAGAGAAACTCGACCGCCCCCAGCGCCAGCCCCAAATCGCGGTTCTCTGTGCTTGAGATCAGAACGACAGGAATCTCGCTGGTCCGTGGATCATCCTTGAGGGCGCTCAGCAGCGAGTAACCATCCATCCCGGGCATGATCACATCCACGGTGACGGCCAGGGGATGCAGCGCCCGCACCAACTCCAGGCCATCCCGGCCATTGCGGGCCGTACGCACCGTGTAGCCCTCGCGAGTCAGAAACCGGTCCATCAGATCGAGCACCACCTGGTCGTCGTCGATCACAATCACCAACGGCCGTTCATCCTGGGCCTTGGGTGGGGATCCCGCGGCGGCGGCGGTGGCGGCCGGTTCCCCAGGCTTGGCCCCCCCCTGCGCCGCCTCCGTCGGAGCGATGGCCGGGAGTTGCACTGTGAATTCCGATCCCGCCCCCGGCTCGCTGCGCACCGAGATGCTCCCCCCCAGCATCTCGCAAAACCGTCTGGTAATCGCCAGGCCCAATCCTGTACCACCGTACTTGCGAGTGGTCGACGCATCGGCCTGGGTGAACGCCTCGAAGATTTTGCCGAGCTGTTCGGCCGTCATGCCAATGCCGGAATCTCGCACGGCAAAAGTCAATCCGTCTCGTTCGCGATGGACCCGCAACCGAATCTCTCCCTGCTCGGTGAACTTGCTGGCATTGCTGAGCAGGTTGAACAGGATCTGCCGGAATTTCGTCAGATCGCTGTGCATCACCCCCAGTGCCGGCCCCAGTTCGACCTTGAGCTGATTGGAGTTTTTCGCGACCAGCGGCTGCACCGTGTCTTTGACCTCGGCGATGACGCGGGCGATGTCGAAGGTCTCGTTGAACAGCGTCATGCGACCCGCCTCGATCTTGGACAGGTCGAGGATGTCGTTGATCAATCCCAGGAGGTGCTTTCCCGACGAGTGGATTTTTCGCAGGTCTTCGGTCATTTCCGATTGCCCGCTGTCTTCCAGGTCTTCGATCAGCATCTCGCTGTAGCCGATGATGGCGTTCATCGGTGTTCGCAATTCATGACTCATGTTGGCGAGAAACGCGCTTTTGGTCCGGTTGGCGTTCTCGGCCTCTTCCCGGGCCCGCTGGGCGTCGACGACGGCCGCCTCGAGGTCGGCCGTTCGCTGGTTCACAATCTCGGACAGATTGGCGTTCCAATCTTTGAGGCTCCGCTCGCGTTCCTGGATTTCGGCACCCATTTTTCGCAGTGTGCGCGACAGGGCCCCCAGTTCATCGGCCCGGTTCACCAGGCGATCCAACCCCGCGGCGGCATAGTCTCCTCCGGCCATGCGGGTGGCCACTTCGGTGAGATGGGTGATGGGCCCGGTCAGACGCCGCGACAGCCATCCCAACAGCCCCGCCATCGACGCCAGTCCCAGACCGGCGATGACGGTCGATTGCCGAAACAGCAAACCCACCGGACGCAGCACTTCGTTCTGGGAAATGTTGAAGACCAGTTTCCACCCGGTGACCGCGGAGGTGGCCCAATACAACCGCCGGGTCCCCTCCCGCAGATCGACGACCGCCGTTCCTTCGGCCGAGTTCCCCGCCACGGCCCCCTCGGGCAACTCGGACAGCAGCGCCCCAGGGTTGGTCTGGGACAACATCAGGCGAGGATCGGGATGCGCCACCACCCGTCCTTGCCGGCTGCTGAGGAAGGCATATTCAGCCGCGGTTCCTTCGGCGTGCTCCACAAACTCGAATTCATTTTCGATCCCCGCCACAATCTCGCGGATCAGGTCGAGAGACAGATCGGCCCCCGCGACCCCCACAAACTCTCCGTCCGACGTGTTCACGGGAACCGTCACGCTCACCATGGTGATGTCGGAGCCCCCAGCGTCGAAATAGGGCTCGGTCACGTGCAGTTTGCCGCTCTTCCGGGCACCGGCGTACCACTCCTGTTGTTCATCGTGGTAGTCGTATTGGACGACCGTCATCTCGGGCCAGTGGCGACGATCCATCCAGGGCATCGAGCCCCGGGTGGATGCCGCCATGGCCTCGTAGGCGATGTAAATGCCATAAACTTCATGCTGGGGAGTCTCGGGCAGCAGCGCCCGCAGGTACTCGACCATCTGCGGATCCGGTTCATGTCCGACGACCCGCTGGCGGGCCGCGGTGGTCAGGGGCAACTGGGCCACCCGACGGACATAGTCGTCCAGCCGGCCGGCGGCGTTCTTCACCGCCTGCATGGCCAGGCGATCGGTCTGCAGGATCAGTTGCCGCCGCGACGCCTGATAGTTCAACCACAGGGCGAGCGCGAGCACCAGACTGGCAGCGGCACCAATCCACAACTGCAGTCGCCACGCGATGCTGCGATCGAGCAGATTTTTCAAAGCCGTCACGACAATTCCATTCCTGTTCAGAACGCCACTTCAGCCGGGGACATCAGGCGAACCCGCCGTCCAGCGGATCACGCGGCCCCCCCGGGAACTCTGGGGGGTCACCGACGGAGAGGGTGTGTTCAGATCTCGGACGCCTCGCGAAGCGCCGTCCCCCAAACACACCTCCCAGGCTCACACCCGCCACCGCCATCACCCGAAACCAGCCCGGGCAGGGCAGCATCGCCACATTCAACAGGACTGCGGCCAAAATCGCCAGCCTCATCACCCAGACTCCCCCGGGTCCGCCCAGCCGGGCGGAATGAGACTTCGACACCGGCCACGAGACACCGCCTCGGCACCACCACGGCGAGGACCCAGGGGGGATACCGTTCGACATGAGCACAGAGTTCTGTCTGCAGTTGCTCGCGTGTCAGTCCCGGAGTCTGCCCGAACCCGGGGGAAACGGATGGACCACCGCACGGACGGCTTGCATGGCAATCAACAGCGCCAGGGTCTAACCCGCGGTCGCCCCCGCCACTCCACGCCAGCCACACTGCACGCCAGCCTGCGAATCATCACGGGGCCCCTTCCGCCGGCTCTGCCTCCCAATCCAATGACCGCTCGACCGCCCGCCCCCATTGGCGTTCGCGGCGACGCAGCTCATCCACGGGCATCTGCCCGACAAATTCGCGATCCAGCACCCAATTGCTCTCGATATCGTCCTGTCCATTCCAATATCCGACCGCCATTCCCGCCAGATAGGCCGCTCCCAGAGCCGTGGTCTCGGCCACCACCGGACGGCGGACAGGAACGCGCAGCAAATCGGCCTGGAATTGCATCAGGAAATCATTTCGCGACGCCCCGCCATCGACCTTGAGGTGGGCCAACGGAACGCCGGCGTCGCGCTGCATCGCGGCGACCATGTCATGTGTCTGCCAGGCGATCGACTCCAGGGCGGCCCGCGCGAGATGCGCCCTCGTTGTCCCGCGGGTCAGTCCCACGATGGTCCCCCGGGCTCGCGGATTCCAGTAGGGAGCCCCCAGTCCCACGAACGCCGGCACGAAGCAGACCCCTCCGGTATCGGGAACCGTTTGGGCGAGATCATTCGTCTCGGCCGCGGTCTGGATCACCTGCAACCCATCGCGTAGCCACTGCACCACCGCCCCGGCGATAAACACGGCTCCCTCCAGACAGTAGGTGGTCTGTCCGCCGATCGTCCAACCCACCGTGGTCAAGAGGCCATTGTGCGATGTGACCGGCGTCGAGCCGGTGTTCATCAGCAGGAAACATCCCGTGCCGTAGGTGTTCTTCACGGCCCCCGGAGTGAAGCAGGCCTGCCCAAACGTCGCCGCCTGCTGGTCTCCCGCCACGCCGCGCAGGGGAATTGCAGCCCCCAGCCATTCCGGGGCGCACATTCCAAAATCGCCGCTGGAGGGGCGCACCTCGGGCAGCATGGCGCGGGGCACATCGAGCAGGCTCAGCAGTTCGTCATCCCAGTCGAGGGCGTGAATGTTGAACAGCAGGGTCCGGGAGGCGTTGCTGGGGTCGGTGGCATGGACCCTTCCCGCCGTCAGTTTCCAGAGCAGCCACGTATCGACCGTGCCAAACAGCAGTTCCCCCCGCCGGGCCCGCTCGCGCGCCCCGGGATGCTGGTCGAGAATCCACGCCAGCTTCGTCCCCGAAAAATACGGATCGAGCACCAGCCCGGTCCGTTCCTGAAACAGGGGAGACAACCCCTGCTGCCTGAGGCGGGCGCAGTGCGGGGCGGTCACCCGGCTCTGCCACACCACCGCAGGCCCCAGGGGCTTTCCGGTCTGCCGGTCCCAGACCAGAGTGGTCTCACGCTGGTTGGCAATGCCGATCGCGCACACCTGCTCCGCCGACACCCCAGCCGCCGCCAGCGCCTCGCGGGCACACTGCAGCTGCCCGCGCCAGATTTCCTCGGGATCATGTTCGACATGGCCCGGCTGGGGGTAGATCTGCGTCAGCTCCCGCTGGGCCAGGCCCCGGGGCAAGCCATCCTGCCCGAAGACAATCGCCCGGCTGGAAGTCGTTCCCTGATCCAGCGCCAGCACCACCTGAGACATTTCGGACTCCCCCTGTACAACACCGCAGCGGGTGTGCCTCCTCAAGAGATGATCGCTTATCCCCCCCTGGGATCCAGTGGCGGGAGACCGGGCCGCCGCGGCCGAGAGCCACGAAGTCCCGGGGAAATCACTTCCGCAACAGACCCTGGAAGCGTTCATACGCGCTGCTCCAGGCGGAGGGATTGCGCGGTTCATAGGTCCGCAGCGCGGACGACTGCCGCACGACCGCGCGCATCTCGGCCAGCGAGCCGACCGCTCCCGAAGTACGGGCCTGCACCAGCACATTCCCCAACGCGGTCGCCTCCACCGGGCCGGCCACCACGGGGCGGCCGCAGGCATCGGCGGTAAACTGGTTGAGCAGCTCGTTCTGACAGCCTCCCCCCACGATGTGCACCACCTTGACGGGTGTCCCCGAGAGTTCCTGCAGCCAGTCCAGCACCAGGCGGTACTTGAGCGCCAGACTCTCGAGCGCACAGCGAACCAATTCCCCCTCATTGCGGGGCTCGAGCTGACCGCTGGCTCGGCACCAGGCGCGGATCGCCGTGGGCATGTCTTCGGGCTTGAGGAAACTGGTGTCGTCGGGATCGACCAGCGAGCGGAACGGCTCGGCCGCCTGGGCCATGCGCGTGATTTCGGCATAGTCGAGCGGCCGTCCCTGGCGTTCGAACGAGCGCCGGCATTCCTGCACCAGCCAGAGCCCCATGATGTTCTTCAGCAGCCGCCAGGTCCCGTCGAGGCCCCCTGCATTGGTGACATTCAATTCGAGAGCCCGCGCCGACAAGGTGGCGTGGGGCAACTCGAGCCCCATCCGCGACCAGGTGCCCGAGCTGATATAGGCCCATTCGGCGGTGCCGGTGTGTTCGGTCGGAACGGCGGCTACCGCCGAGCCGGTGTCGTGCGTCGCAGGAGCAACCACCGCCAGCCTGGGGAGCGATGTGCGGGCGGCCACATCGGCCCGCAGGGTTCCCAACCGGGTCCCGGGATCGACCACCTGCGGGAACATTCCGGTTGGAATCTGGAATTGCCGCAGCAGATCGACGGCCCAGGTGCGGGTGGTGGCATCGAGGCACTGCGAGGTGGTGGCGTTGGTGAACTCGACCACCTGGCTACCCGAAAGCAGCCAGTGGAAGAAGTCGGGAATCATCAGGAAGCGCTTCGCCTGCGCCAGCAATTCGGGATTTGCCTGCTGCATGGCGATCAACTGGTAGAGCGTGTTGATCGTCATGAACTGCAGCCCGGTCGCCGAGAAGATGTCCCGCCGGGAGACCCGCGAGAACGCCCGTTCCATGACTCCCTGGGTCCGGGGGTCGCGGTAGTTGTACGGCTGACCCAGCATCTCGTCGCCGGGACCAAACAGCACGTAGTCGACCCCCCAGGTGTCGACTCCCACCGACTCGGCCCGATTCCCATAGGCCTGTGCCCCCTTGGCCAAGCCCTCCTCCACGCCGCGCCACAGGGCCAGCAGATCCCACCGCAGGGTGCCAGCCACCGGCACCGGACCATTTCCAAACCGGTGCAGCTCTTCCAGCCGCAGCCGCTGGCCGTCGAACAAACCCGCAATCACCCGGCCGCTCTCGGCCCCCAGGTCCACCGCCAGATAGCAACGCTCAGCCATCGCCGTTCCACCACGTCCGCTCCCCGCGGCGCCCCTGGGGGAGATTCCCTTGGAAAGGTCCGTGCCATCCAGCTCGGCTCCGGGAGACCATCGGGCGCGACGTGTCTCATGGAGCCGGAAGGGTCAGCTCACCCCGCGTCGTCGTCAGGGCCCACGGTCGATGTGGTCTGCATCGCCAGGGGATACCTGTCGAGCAGGGCCCGAATGTCGGCCGTGGTAATCTTCGCCACAGTGTCGAGGTCGGCCGCGACCGGGCGATACTCGTGGCAGTATTGCCAGTTGTGCCCCAGCGAGCCCAACCGGCCCATCGGCCGCTCGCTCCGCAGAACGATCCGCGACGCCACCTTGTTGCGGGCCTGGCTCAACTCGGCCTCGGTCACGCCATTGCGGTTGAGATCGTCAAAAATCGCCTGCACCCGCGCCCGGTTGGCCGCGATGTCTTCCGGATTGCAGGCGAAGTAGCAGAGATAGGCCCCCGAGCCGTCGAATTCCTGGAAGCCCAGGTCGGCCGACTCGGCATGCCCCGGATCGACCAGCTCCCAGAACAGCCGGCTGCCAGTGTCGTCTCCCACGATCACCGAGAGCAGATCGGCGGCATAGCGCTGCGGATCCTGGGCCGAGGGGGCGGGAGACATCGTCATGACGTGCTGCTGGCCAATCGTGGGGCGGACCAGCGCCTGGCGTCCTCCCTGAGGACGCGCCTCGGCGATGTCGCGCGGCGGATCCCCCGCCCGCCAGTGACCGCAATGGCGGGCCGCCAGGTCGAGCACCTGCTGCCAGTCGAACCGTCCCGCCACCGCCAGCAGGATGTTCCCCGCCGTGTATCGCCGGGCGTGGTACTCGCGCATCTGGTCGGCCGTCAGGGCCTCGACCGTCTCGCGGGTCCCCAGCACGCACCGCCCCAGCGGATGCCCCCGAAAGTGGGTGGTCATCAATTGATCGTACGCCAGGTACGTTGGCTGGTCGTCATACATCCCAATCTCCTCCAGAATCACCTTCTTCTCCATGTCGAAGTCGGCGGTCCGCAGGGAAGGAAACAGAATGTCGGCCAGCAGCTCGAATGTCTCCCCCAGATACTCGGGCAGCACCGCGGCATAAAACAGCGTGGTCTCTTCGCTGGTCGAGGCGTTGTAGTCGGCCCCCACCTCGTCGAAGATGCGGTTGACATCGTCGGCCGAATGCCGTTCCGTCCCCTTGAAGACCATGTGCTCGAGGAAGTGACTGACCCCGGCGAGCTGATCCGTTTCGTCCCGCGAGCCGGTGCGAACAAAAAAGCCCAGAGCAACGCTGTGGACCGAGGGACTCGCCTCGCCGATGATCTGCAGCCCATTGGGCAGACGGGCTTCATGAAACCGCATCGTGAACCTCCAGCGGGGCGGGCCCCAGCGTCAAGACCGTGAACTCATTCGCGGGATACCGGTGGACGTGATCCAGCAGCCGCTCGACCGTCAGCGACTCGATCTGCCGGCGGACCTCTTCGAGGGTGGTCACCCGACCCAGGTGGTACCAGTCGCGGGCCAGCGAAGAGGCCCGGCTCGCGCTCGATTCCTGCTGCATGATCAGTGAACTCTTGGCCCGCGCCTGGCAGCGCCGCAGCTCCTCGACCGCAATCCCCTCCCCCAGCCGGCGCAGTTCGCGCAGAGTGACATCGAGAGTCTCCTGCGCCCGCTCGACCGAGGTCCCGGCATAGCACAGCACCTGGGCCTGATCACGCAGGGTGTGCAGTGTCGCATACACCGAGTAGCAGAGTCCCCGCCGCTCGCGGACTTCGGTAAACAACCGCGAGCTCATCCCTCCCGACAGCACGCTGACAGCACCCCAGGCGGCGTAGTATTCGGGATCGCGGTACGGCACGCTGGGATAGGCAATCCCAATCTGTGTCTGGGTGGCGTCTTGAACGATGTGATCGCGGTGCGGGCCACGGGGACCGCCCGGCCAGTCTGCGGCGGGCTGATCGGCCCAGTCGCCGAACAATTCGCGGACCAGTTTCAGCACGGCGGGGGGATCCACCTTGCCCGCCACCCCCAGGATGGTCTCCCCGGGGCGAATCGTCCGCAAAAACTGTTCGCGCACCAGCTCGGGAGAGAGCTGCTCGATGCCCGTCAGCGTTCCTTCGGTGGGGGTCCCCCAGGGGGCGGGATAACACCGCCGCTTGAGTTCGACCATCACCTTTTGCCGCGGCTCGTCTTCCAGAGCCCGCAGTGACTGCTCGACCCCCAGCCAACACGGTTCGAACTCCTCCTCGGGGAGGTGCGGATCGCGGACCACTTCGGCATACACCCGCAGGGCGTCGGGAAGGTTGGCGGCGAGCGCGGCCCCCGCCAGGCTGATATGGCTGTGCCCCACCCCCTCGCTGCGCTGGATTCCCAGGTTGTCGAGCGCGGTGGTCAACTGGCGGTTGTCCCGCTCGCCGGCCCCGCGCATCAGCCAATCGCAGAGAATCGACGCCGCCCCCTCCTGTCCCACGGGATCGTGGTTGCTGCCGCAGGGGATCATCAGCGAGAAGGCGGCCGACTGCACATCGGCCATCGGCTCGATCAACAGGGTGAGACCGTTGGGCAGGATGTGGGTCTGGATCTGCTGTTCGGGCATCAAAGTCTCGGGGAAATTCGGTGATGGACCGGCACCGGGAAG
>CAIOTJ010000683.1 GCA_903861195.1 uncultured Planctomycetaceae bacterium
CAAGAGGACCTCTCAATCAGACCGGAATGATGGGGGGGGGTGAACATCATCGCCGACCATCACCAATCGGCCGTGCTGGGCCGGGCCTTGCCGATGATCGCGTCCTGGTGTCCAATGCGACCACGCCGGATGAGGGTGCCACGTCCAGCCCCTTGTAGACAACACCTTCAGTGTTGGGCCGCTGTTGGGGGACGGTGACCTGGGGTCGCCGGCGCTGCGCTTTGGCAACCCCAGGCGATGGTAGAAATCCCCTGCAGGGATTGTGCGGGCAGAGACCGTTCGTGGTGGCCACGCCGATCTCATCACCCGGCACAACCACGACCAATTCCATGCCCAGGCAGAACCGGGGTCGATTGGTGGAGAGGCGATGGTCCGCCGCCGGGAGATTCGGGAAATGGCTCCCTCCGGACAACCGCTCATGTCCCTACTGCGCCTTCTTCTCCAGCACCGTCAGCCACAGTGCCTCGCTGGTCGCTCCCAGCCGGGCGGGAGTGCGGGCAGAGCGCAGCAGCTCGGCCGGCTGCGCGGTTTTCCCCGCGACCCGGATCGGCACCGCCACCGCCGGGCCGTCGGCACTCAGGCTGAGCTTGACCTCTCCCGCCGTCGGGCCGGTCGGTTCCGAGACCACCGCCGCACACGTCACCCCCGGCGGCAGACTGGGGATCTCCACGGTGATCGGCCCCAGCGCTCCCTCGGGGCCGGTCCGGCGGACTACCTTCACCACCAGTTCGGTCGGCTTGCCCGGCTCAATCGTCACCGTGTCGGCCGCCAGGTTCAATTCGAAATCGGTCTGCTCGAGCCGGGCGGTCACCCGGTAGACACACCGCTCGCCAAACTGGGCGTATCGGTCGCGCACCGTCAGCTTGTAGTCGCCATCGTGGGCTGCCGTGTGGGCGACCGCACAGTCTTGCGTCGGGCCGGTGTCGTCTACCTCGGCCACTTTCGCCCCGGTCGGATCGGTCAGCACCAGCACCGGGTCGACCAGCAGGTTCAGCGTCCGCGATTCGACACTGAACAACACCGGCTGTCCCTTGGTCAGCGGAACGGTGTAGGTGTCGGCCTGCCCCTTCGTCCGCAACCAGCCCGTCGCCACGCTGGAGGGCTTCAAAACGACCGGCTGTTGGGGATCGCCCGAATGGATCTGCGGCACGGTGTTATATGAGGTAAGCCGGACTCGCGCGGAATTCGCGATCCCCGGTGCCCAACCCAGACCCACCTGGTTGGCCGAGGCGTTCCGCAGATCATCAATCGGATCAAACTCGGCGAAGGGGAGCTTGTCGGTCCCCAGCTTGACCAGCGGCACCCGGGTTTGCGGGGGGAGATTCCAGCCGGTCACTTCAATGGTGGCGGGGGGAGCCTGCGGGTCGGTCGCCGGGAGGGGGGCCGAGAGGGGCAGGGCATGCGTGATATAGGGACCGGTCGTCAGCGTGAGGCGGTAGACGAAGTTGGCCCCCCCGGCATAGGCGATGTTGGTTCCCGGAGTGGAGGGGAAGGCGAACAGCCGAACGATATAGAGACCCGCCTGGGGGGCGGTGTAGGCGAGCCGGGGGTCGAGGTGGATATCGTCGTTGTTCTCGGCCAGGACAAATCCCCGGGGCGACACAACCTGCAACATGGCGTCCATGGGAGAGCCGAGGGCGGTATTGGCCTCGACGGCGGCGACCAGGGTCTGCCCGGCCTGCAACTCGACGGCGAACGAATCGACGTCGGCCCCTTCGAGCACGCCGTTGACCAGCAGCGAGGTCCCGTCGAGTTTCTGGGCGGTCTTGGGGGAGTTGTTCGGTTCTTTCTCAAGAACTTCGGGCAGCGTTCCCACCTGGAAGGGGAAGGTGGCCGAGGCCCCTTCGGCCGAGAAGAGGCGCAGCCAGACACGGTCGGCGGGCAGATCGGCGGGAATGGTGATGTCGATCTTGCCGGAGTCGGCGGTAGGAACCGCTTCGATTCCGGGGGCCCAGACCTGCACGGGCCAGGTGAACGAGCCCGAGGCGGTGATGGTGACCTTGGTTCCCCGTTGGCCCCCGGCCGGGAACAGGTGCGACAGGGTGGGGGGGGCGGCCTGGAGCGAGGCGGCCAGCCCGGCGAGGGAGACCACCCACCCGGCGGCCAGCAGGAA
>CAIOTJ010000684.1 GCA_903861195.1 uncultured Planctomycetaceae bacterium
CAGTAATCCGGCAAGACCCGTTGGCCCCCCGCCAAGCTTTGGTTCCGGGGCTCGAGTTGGTCCCGGCGGATCGCAAGACCGTGGATTCTTCCAGCAAGGAGACCTGCGGCATGCTCCCCAGGGGGCCTCGGGCTGCTGATGTATGAGCTACGGCCGCGGGAAGGTGGTCATTTGGCGTGCCGAGCGTGGATTCGAAACCACGTTCGGCACGTTTGTGTATCTCGCCATTCCGCGTCTTGATCATCTGGCCCTGCGGGATTTGCTGTCATCCGGTTGGATATCTCAGCGCTTGGGCAATTCCAGGTTGATTTGCCGTCCGTGCGCTGCGGTCCAACTGGAACTTGTGGATGGCACAAGGTCAGCCTGGGCGATGTGACGACCAGTGTGAGGTCGCTGGCGGATCACGGCCCTGCTGTCGCGCTTTTCGGGTGGACGGGAGTGCCCGTGGCATCTCTGTGAGCGATCATCAGCGGTCATCGACTCTAGGCCGGTCTGAGGTGAGCCACGGTTGTGATCTGGCTTGGATATCGACTTGGTCCCTGTGAGATGGAATGGATCGATGGAGTCGCTGCATGGTTTGTCTGCTCTGGAATGGCTGGTGTCGGCCAGTCTTCCAGTTGTCGTTGTCATTCTGGCCGTGGTGATTGCGGCCGTGTTCGACTTGCGGGGATTTCGTCTTCCCAACTGGTTGACGCTCAGTCTGATGGCGTCTGGTGTGGCCTGGAATTGCCTCACTCGTGGCGGACTGGGGCTGGCGATTGGCGTGACGGGGATCCTGGTGAGCGGACTGCCTCTGTTGCTTCTCTATTCCCGGGGGGCCATGGGGGCCGGCGATGTCAAGCTGATGGCGGGAATTGGTGCCTGGATGGGGGCTTGGTTCGGGTTGCATGTCATCATCGTGGCGGGCCTGGTGGGGGGGGCAGTTGGGCTGCTTCGCCGACTTGACACCCGTCATCGAATGGTGAGCGATCTGAAGTCGCTCCCCATCGAGGAGCTGGCGCAGCGATCCGACCGCCGACAGTCCCTGTTGCCGTTCGGGCTGATGATTCTGTGTGGAGTGCTGATGAATGTCGTGTTTCCGGGAATTCAGCAATTGACCCGGTAGGCGCGGAGGAGTTTCCAGCCCCTCTCTGCTCCGGTGGTGAATTCCGTTTCCCTCCTGAGACGGTCCCTGAAAAACGTTGCACCCTCTTTTCTCTTAGATCTGAGTGAGATTCCTCCATGACTGCTTCCCTAGTCACTCCTCCGATGTCGGACCCGCGTCTGGCCATGGCCAGCGGTATTTGCGCCCCCACCGACCCCCGTCTGCGGAATCCGACCCCCGATGTGGGAGATCTCTCTGGTCGTTCGGGTGGGGTGACTGGTCGCAAGGTGGATGAGGGGGCGCGTCGCGAATTGCATTCGCGACTGATTGCCAATTTGGATCTGTCGACGATCGGGAACCGGACCGATGCCGAGTTGCTGGCTGAGATCCGTTCGGCGGCCGAAGAATTGTGTCTGCGGGGAAACAATCTGCTGACGTCGGCCGAGCGGGATCAACTGGTCGAGGAGGTGATGGATGAAACCTTCGGCCTCGGTCCGCTGGAGAAACTGTTGCGTGACCCGTCGATCAGTGACATCTTGATCAACGGGCCGAAGACGATCTTCTGTGAGCGGCGGGGACGGCTCGAGATGTCGGAGGTCACGTTCGAAAGTGAAGATCACCTGCTGCAGATCATCCAGCGCATTGTCAGCCGGGTGGGGCGCCGGGTCGATGCGACGAGCCCGATGGTCGACGCCCGCCTGGCGGATGGCAGCCGTGTGAATGCCATCATCGCTCCGTTGGCTCTCGATGGCTCTCTGGTTTCGATTCGTCGTTTCCCGGACAAGCCGTTGAAGGCGGAGGACCTGATCGCCAAGAAGTCCATCGCTCCCGAGATGGTGGAGTTTCTGTCGGGAGCGGTGAAGGCCCGCAAGAACATCCTCATCTCGGGTGGTACAGGTTCCGGCAAGACGACACTGTTGAACCTGATGTCGGGGTTTATTCCCGACAATGAACGAATCGCGACCATCGAAGATGCGGCGGAATTGCGTCTGCAGCAGTCGCACGTGGTGCGGATGGAAACCCGGCCTCCCAACGTCGAAGGACAGGGGGCGGTGACCTGCCGCGATCTGGCCCGCAACACGCTGCGTATGCGGCCCGATCGTCTGGTGGTGGGGGAATCCCGCGGACCCGAAGCGCTGGACATGCTGCAGGCAATGAACACCGGCCACGACGGAAGCATGACGACGCTGCACGCGAATGACACGCGTGACGCGGTCAGCCGTCTGGAAATGATGGTGGGTATGGCGGGGTTCGACCTGCCGATCTGGGTCATCCGCCGTCAGATCGCCTCCGCCGTGCACCTCGTGGTGCAGGCCGCCCGCCTGACGGGCGGGGCCCGCAAGGTGATCAAGATCTCAGAGATCACGGGCATGGAGGGTGAGAACATCACCATGCACGACCTGTTCGTTTTCAAGCAAACCGGACTGAACGCCGATGGCGTTGCTTCCGGTTATTTCATGTCGACGGGAATCAGGCCGCACTGCCTCGAGAGCCTGGAGTCGATGGGCATCAAATTGTCGCAGGGGATTTTTGAACGCCGCTCGCTCATGACCTGCTGAGGCTCCGCCAGCCTCCCTCTGTCCAGTCCTTCCCCTTCGACAGAAAGTGCGTCCCATGGGCTTCATGAGCTCGCCGGCGATGGTGTCTTTCGCGACATTTTTCGCCGCCATTTTCAGTGTGATTGGTGTCTACTCGATTGTGACCGACATCTTCCTGCGGGACAAGATCCGCCTGCGGGAGCGAATTGAGGAAGAGCTGCGCCAGATTCAGCGGTCTCGCGCCAAGTCGATGTTGAAGACTCTGGACCAGAACGACCTGGCCGGGATCATGGACACCGCCGATGACAAGCGGAACTTCATGACCCGCCTGCGAGATCTGATCGACCAGGCTGGTTTGCAGATCAGGCCGGCCGTTCTGTTCTACCAGGCCGGCGGGGCGGCCCTGGGCGTTGGAGTGCTGGCCTTCCTGCTGCGGGGAGATCTCTTGATCGCCTTGATCCTCGCGGCAGTGGCGTCGTACGCCCCGTTCTTCTATGTCGGCAAACTGCGTGATCGTCGGATCGTCGCACTGCGGGGCCAACTGGCAGACGCGTTCGAGCTGATGAGCAGTACTCTGCGTGCCGGCCAGTCCATGGCCCAGTCGCTGCAGGCGGTGGCGGTCGATTTCCCGGCTCCCATCGCCGAAGAGTTCATGATGTGTTCCGAGCAGCAGAATCTGGGGCTCGACCCCGAAATCGCCCTGCGGCAATTGGCTCGCCGGTGCGGGATTATCGAGCTCAAGATCTTCGTCGTCGCCGTCCTCGTCCAGCGTCAGGTGGGGGGAAACCTGTCAGACATCCTGCAAGGGTTGTCCAACGTGGTCCGGGAGCGGTTCCGCATCATGGGGCTGATCAACACCCTGACCGCCGAAGGGCGATTGCAGGCGGTCATCCTGATGTCGCTCCCCCCGTTCCTGCTGCTGATCATGATCTTCATGAACCGCGAATACACCAGCAGCCTGCTGAACCATCCGCAATTGCTCTACGGAATGGCCGGCAGCATGTTCTGCGGCTGGCTGTGGATTCGCAAGATCGTCAATTTCGACTTCTGAGTTTCTCTTTTTCTGGGCTCCTGCCTTCCCGGAGCGTCTGTCATGTGGGTTCCCGTGTTGTTTGCGGCGGCGATGTCGAGCGGTCTGACCGGCTTGTTGTACATGTTTGTGCGGCGAAAGTCGGAACGGTCCGACAAACGCGTCGCCACTCTCAGCGAGGGGGCGAAAGTCGTTGATGAGCGGGAACTGGTGGAAAACCTCACCCGCATCATCCATCAGACCCTTCCCAAGATGGGGCAGACACTGATTCCGGATGATGACCAGGAACGGTCCAAACTCAAGACCCGCCTGCTGCACGCCGGGTTGTACAGTCCCAACGCGATGCCGGTTTTTCTGAGCGTCAAGTTTCTCCTGATGGCCGCTCCCCTGCTGTTCGGAATCGTGTTCGCCGCGTTTGGCGCATTCAGCATGACCCACGCGCTGCTGGTCGGTTCCGTCACGGGACTGTTCGGTCTGGTCGGGCCCAGTTTCTGGCTGGATCGCCGCAAGGCTCATCGCCAGCTGCTGTTGCGCAGAGCGCTCCCCGATGCGTGTGACCTCATCGTGATCTGCCTGAGCGGCGGACTCAGCCTGATTGCCGCCCTGGTGCGGGTGGTCGAGGAACTGCAGACGGCCCACCCGCTGCTGGCGGCTGAAATGCGGATCGTCGAACGGGAAGTTCAGCTCGGTCACAAGCTGGCCGATTCGCTGCTCAAGTTTGGCAACCGCAGTGATCTGCCCGAACTCCAGAATCTGGCGGCGGTTGTCATGACGGCCGAGAAATATGGCTCGAGCATGACCCGCACCCTGGAAAAGTTTTCCGAATCGTTGCGGCTGAAACGCCAGCAATACGCCGAGGCCATGGCCCAGAAAGCCGCGACGAAAATCCTGTTCCCCACGCTGTTGTTCATTTTCCCCGCGATCCTGCTGGTCATCCTCGGTCCGGCGATGATCCAGGTCATGCAGGTCTTGGGCAATCTGAACAACTGACTGCCTCAATGGCTCTTCCGCTGTGCTCCAGTCCGGAATCAGACCGCGACGGCAGGGGGCCTGGGGTCGTGTTCAGGGCCCTTGGGAAGTCACAGCAACACTGCGAGAGCAGGTCCGCCAGCAACCGCGTGTGCCAGGGGTCGACGGGATTCCCAGGTTTCCAGCGAATTCAGCATTCCTCCCCGCTGCTGCTGTTCCCGGCCCCTCCCGGGGGCGAATGACTCCTTGAACATGGAGGCACCGCCTTGTCCGGGAAAACCTGAGGTTTTTCTGGCGGTTCAGAGCCTCGAATTCGGCCATTCCAGTACCGGGTGAGGTGTTCCTTGGGCCCCCGCTCGGGCCATCCCTCAACCCGCTGTCGGGTCTCTCAACTGAGTCGTATCGTGGTCTTGACCTGATCGTGTGAGAAAGTGTTGTCATGCAGACGAAAACCTTGCTGGTTGGTGCTTTTGCTGTCGTGTTCGGCGTGGTTTCCGCCGTGGGGGCGTTCATCTCCCAGCGGAACAGTCAGGGAGTGACCGAGACGGTCGCTCTGGTGACTGCCGGTGGAGAATTGCCTCGCGGCACCCTGTTGACTGCCGAGCACCTGATGTTGACCAGGTTCCCCGCGGCCGCGGTCCCGCCCAGCGCCATCCGCCAAGTCGAAACGGCGATCGGACGCACGGTGAAGGATCCGCTGGCGAAGGGAGAGTTGCTGCTGGAAAACCGCCTGACCGAACTGGGGGTGGGCCGAGGACTTCCCCCGCTGATTCCCAAGGGAATGCGGGCTGTGTCGATCCCAACCTCGAACATCAGTTCCGGCGTGACGGGTTTTGTCATGCCGAACAACAAAGTCGACGTCCTCTTGACCATGCATGGGCAGGGAGGCCAGCAGGATCCGACAGGTGGCGGCCGCACGATCACACTTCTGCAGAATGTCACCGTGCTGGCGGTCGATCAGAGAATCGAAGCCCCCACCGAGCAGAAGATGGACCTGAAGGAAATGAAGGCGGTCACCCTGTTGGTGACCCCGCAACAGGCGGAGCAGTTGGACCTGGGGCAGAACAAGGGGGTCTTGAGACTGACTCTCCGCAATCCCCTCGATGACGAAATCACCTCGGTGGATGAAGTGACCCTGACCTCTCTGTCGGGAACGGGCCGCCCGGCGGTCAATCAGGCCGACGGCCTCGATGAACTTTCCAGCCCGGTGGTGGCACCGTCCAAATCGAAGCGAAAGATTCAGGTTCTGACCATGCGGGGGCATGAGATGGACCATTCCGAGGTCTATGGACGTCGGTCGACCCAGTCTCCCCCCGGCAGGCTGGTGACGCGCGAAGGGGAATGAATTCGCCGGGTTGACCGCGGCGTGTTTCCGGCCGGCACTGTTTTGGTGACGGCCATCAACACCCTGAGCCGGAATCATCCTTTCTCCGAGGATTCGGGATTTATGTCGCTCTGACTCCAGGCCGATTTGGCTTCTCTTGTGCGGCGGGCTCGATGCTGGCCCGCTCTGTTTCCCTTCGTTTGCGGTCCGCCCGTGAGGCTGAACCAGATTGCTCGCAGGATCCCCAGTCATGATCACCTCCCGCGTCATTCGTCATCCGCGGCCGCAGCGAGCCGTCGACTCGCGACGTTCCGGAATCGCGGCCATCGAATTCGCAACCGTGCTGCCGATTCTGATGACTGTGCTCGCCGGGACCGCCGATTACTGCCGATTCGCCTCAACCGCCATGACCGTCTCCAATGCGGCGCGCTGCGGAGCAGGCTATGGCTGCATGCATCCGTACGATACCTACACCGAGGCGATGTTCCTGAGTGCCTGCCGACAGGTTGTCATCAATGAGCTGAGCACCCAGCCCAGATTCGATGTCCGCAAGGCCACCATCACCATTGAGCACTTGGGAGTGGCTCCCGATGACCGCAGTGTGGTGACCATCTCGTACCCGTTTCAAACGGTCATCCACTGGCCTTTTCTGCCTCGTGAATCCACGATTGTTCGAAAAGCCGCCCTCCCAATGGTCCGCTGAACGTCGTCTTCACAGCGGGTTTCACCCCCTTCTCTTCGCACTGCGAACACCATGCGAAACTCCCGTCTCCCGCACTCCCAGATCCCGGCATGGCACCCAGGGCGCGGCCGGTGCCGCCGGGGAGCAACCACCCTGGAAACCGCGCTGGTCGTGGGAGCCTGGACAATGGTGTTTGTGGGGATCTTCGATGCGGGCGTCACCACCATGCGCGGTAACACCGCGGCCCACCTGGCCCGGCAGGCGGCTCGCATGACGATTGTGCGGGGCTCCCAGGCCGCACCGGAATTGCCTGTCTGGGGGCCCACGACTCGCACGGTCAATCTGGCCGATACGTCGGAAATTGCCAGGACCATGGCTCCACACCTGCGCGGGTTGAACGCCTCATCGTTCACCCTCAAGCTGGAATGGCCCGATGGAAACAACAACCCAGACAGCCGTGTGCGGGCGACGGTCACCTCGGCCTACCAACCCGTCATCACCCAGCTCACCGGGTCCGGATCGATCCCGATGCAGGCTCAATGCACGATGTCGATCGTCCACTGAACCAGTTTTCTCCAGCTCCTTAGGTCCACAGCCGATTGGAAAGTCTCGCCATGGAACGTGCCCGGCCCAATTCTGTTTCCCCGACGTCGCGACCAGGCACCGTCCTTGTTCTGACGTCGGTGGGCCTGGTCGCGATGGTCGGGATGATGTTTCTGGTGTTTGAAACAGGTCATGCAATGGCCAAGTTGCGCCAGGTGCAGACCGCATCCGACGCCTCGGCCCTCGCCGCGGCCCAGATGCTGGTCCGTCGACAGTCGAGTTCTGCCGCCAACACGACGGCCAACCAGTACGTGACCGATTACAACGGCCTCAGTGGCGCGACCCTCACCCTCTCCATGCCGCCGATCAGTGGGCCCTATGCCGGTCGAATGGGGTATGCCGAGTCGAAAGTGCGCTTTGATTCGGCCACTCCCCTGCTCCGATTGATGGGAGTCGCCTCGTCGGCCAACCTGACCTCCCGGGCGGTGGCGGGCTATTGCTCGATCGCCGCGGCGGAACTGGTGATCGCCCTCGACAAGCGGGCCACCCCAGGTTTGAATTGCGTCGGGAATGGCCGGTTGACCATTGACGGGGGCTGCATCACCAATTCCCAGGGGTGGGGCGTTGATGAAAATGGGGCCTCTGTCTTGGGCAAGGTCAATGGTTACGCCGGCAATATCGGGTCCAATGGTTCTTTCAAAGGACGCAGCTTCAAGATCTGTGGAGGGGTCAACAATCCCGCCGGCTTTCAGCCATACATCCCAGGAGGTGATTCTCCGCTGAAATGCCGGGCGGGTTTGTACCCCGACCCGCTCATCAATCTGCCCACTCCGACCGTGTCGACCGGAGTGGTGAATATTGATCGCGGCCGAATCCGCATCAGTGCGACGGCTCACAAAGGAACCTTCAACCCGGGAATTTATTCGGAAATCAACGTGTCGGGGGGAACCGTCACACTCAATCCCGGCATTTATGTGATCAAGGGGGGAGAATTGAAGGTCACGGGGGGCAACTTCAATGCCCGGGGGGTCATGTTTTACATCACCACCAATGACTACGACCCCAACACCGGCCTGCCGGATGCGAACGACCGGGAATCGTCTCCCCTGATATCGGGCGCCCAGCGTGGCGGAGCGTCAGTGACTTCAGACGCCACCCTCAACGCCCTGAATCTCCCCTCCAGCAATCCCGGAAGCGTCTTCAATGGGGTGCTGATCTACCTGCGGCGGGTGAACGATATGTCCGTGTCGGTGGCGGGAAATGCCACGGCGGGTCAGGTGACGGGCACCATCTATGCGAAATGGTCGCAGTTGACTCTGACCGGCCAGGGGGTGTTCAACACCCAATTCGTGGTGGGGAACGTGAAGTGGTCGGGGAACGGCAACATGACGATCAGCGCCAGTGGCTATGACCTCGCCAAGGGCAATCTCGTCTACCTGGTGGAATGATGCCTCCGCGAGACGCCTCGGAACCATCGTCTCGCACAGTCGGCGAGTGATTCCGCCGCGCGATCAGTCCGCCTTGCGTCCCGACGGGCTTCCCATCCGGGTTCGGCCTGAATTCTGGCGCAACTCGGCCTTCGCCGACCGGGGCGACGTGACGGCACCAGCCGTTTCCACCAGCGCGCCGGAGTTCCCCGGTTCCTCGTGACCGACCGATAGCACAGCGGGGGGCGACACGACTTCCCGCGAAGGCTTGGCCGCGTGAGCCACCGACCTCTGGGCTTTGGCCCGCAAGGCGGTCAGCCCCTGCCGGGCCGCCTTGCTGTCGCCACGCATCGACAGCGATTTTTCGAACGCCTGTTGGGCCGCTTCGTCGCGACCATTCATCGCGAGCACCAGTCCGAGGTTGGACTGGGCCTCCGCCTCGTGACAGCCGGCCCCGCGAAACGCGGCCAGAGCTTCGTCGGGGCGGTCGGTCTGGGCCAGCAGCAACCCCAGATTGTTCTGGACCCGGGCATTCTTCGGATCGATTCGCTTCGCCTCACCGAGAATCTTTTCCGCTTCGGCCCAGCGTCGCTTCAGGTAGAGCGAATAGCCATAGTCGGCCAGAAGATCGGGATTCTTGGAATCTCCCTCGATGGCCTGACGGTACAATGGCTCGGACTTGTCGAGCTCTCCCAGGCGATCGGAGATCACCGCCAACCGCCAGGATGCGGCGGTATTGTTCTTGTCCGATTCGAGAATCTTCCGGTAACCCTCCCGGGCACGCTGCAGGTTGCCCTGCTGCTCGAGAGTCCGGCAGAGGGAAACCTGGATCTCGGAGACCTGTGATCCGGTCAGACGGCTGGCGGTGGGAACGGGGTCCTCCACGGAAAAGGTTGGCCCCTTGAACACCGCGGCGTTGCGGCAGCCCGTCGCCACCGCCAGGGCAATCAGCGCGCAGCCGCAGACAAACCACTTGGAGCTGTTTCGCATGATTCCCACCTCAATGTCTGCAGGCCTGATTCAGGGGATTGCGCCGCCAAAGTCCGCTCCCGATCCCGCTCCGGCATCCGTACGGGCACCGGTGCCCATCGTGCCTCCGGAGTTGGTCATCCCGCGCAGCCTGGTCTGTTGCAGACGATTGCCGAAGATCAGTTGCGCACTGGGCGCATCGAGCCCGGGGTGACGTCGCCGCGCGGTTCGGATGTTGACCAAGGCGACTCCACACGGCAGAGAGGCGAGTTCCTGGTAGACCGACTGGCGGCGCGCTTCGTCCAGCTCCAGGCCTTCCCGCGTTGGTTCAATGGCGATTTCCCCGGGAACCTGAGGCAGCCACTCGGAAATCCGCGCCAGATGCTCACGACCTCGCGGCTTGAGCTCGGCGGTGCCCGGCAGGAAGTCGTACTCATAGAGCGCCATTCGAGCCAGTCGCCCATTGAGTTTCTGCTGTTCCCGGTAGTGCTGAACCGCGGTTCCCACCGGGGGACGCTGAAACTCCCTGGGCCAACCCCACATCTTGTCGGCCCATTTGGCCCGGTGCTGCTGCTTCCACTGCTGGAAACGGCCGGGTTGGGTTTCGCATTCGGGTACCGCCTCATCTTGGGGAACCACGGTCGGTGACGGGGCATTGGGGAGCACCCGTCCCGGCTCTGGCACCGCGGCTGGTTCAGAAAGCCAGACCGCCGTGTCGTCGGCGGGAGCGGGAGGCACGCCCTGGGCGTGTGCTGTGATCGCGGGCGCTCCCAGGCTGGCCAGCAGAACGCTTCCCGTCCAGAGCAGCGGCTTGGGGTGCAGCATGGTTTCAGTCCCTGGGAGTCATGGATTACTGGGAAAATCCGTGAGGGCCCTGCACGTATTCGCACTCCATCAACAGGCGTTTCTGACAACCCCAGGGGTCTTCTGCCTGTAGAGTCGAACGATACTCGGGGTGGCCAGTGTGCCCTTCGATGCGGTTCAAAAGGTAGAACTCGAGGTCGTTTGGTTCATAGACTTCATCCCCCGGAAACGGCCCAACCTGATCGGCCGACAAAGCCTCCACAAGATGCGGCGTCACCAGGACCACCAGTTCTTTCTCGACCCGCTGTCCCGTGGTGTTGCTGAAAAAGGGGCCCAGGTAAGGAAGGTCACCCAGCCCGGGTATGCGATCGGTGGTCCCTTCCAGCGAGACCTGCATCAGCCCCGCGATCGCGAGGGTTTGCCCTTCGCGCATCTCCACGGTCGTGTGGGATTGCCGGGTGTTCAAACCCGGGACTTTCACTCCCGAGACTTCGGTTCCCAACGAATAATCGATCGAGCTGACCCCCGGGTCGACCTCCATGCGGATGATTTCGCCGTCGATCACATAGGGGACGAAGGAGAGTGAAACGCCGTAAGGCTTGTACTCGATGGTGACGGTGGCGGGCCCCCCACCGGCACCCGACTGGGGGACCGGAACCGGGAATTGCCCCCCCGCCAGAAAGTCGGCCCGATGCCCATGCATGGCGACCAGGTTTGGCTCGGCCAGCACCTTGAACACCTTGTTGCGCCGCAGAGCCGCGATGAACGCGTGGAACCCGGCCCCTTCAAAAATCCCGAATGCCGTGGTGGCGGTCGAGGACTTCGCCGCCACGCTCCCCAACAACCCCGCGGCCGACGAATTGCTGAGGGCATCAGTCCCGCCCGCCATGCGCGTCCCCAAGTAATTGCCGGAGCCTTCAAACAGCAGATCGGCGCCAATCTGGCGGTACGCGGTGCGGTTCAGCTCGGCAATCTGCACATGCAGCATCACCTGCTGGGGTCCCGGGATCCGCATGAGGTTGATGATTTCGACTTCCACGGGACCGGCCGTATACGCCTTGCCTGCCTGCGGGAGCGGGAGCTTTTCCTCGGTGGGTTCCTCAAGCATTTCGCCGGTCGACTGTGCGTCGGCCTCTTCGCCGGAAGTCGTTTGTGGCCTCTGCGGCGAGTTGGGGTTGGCCGCGGAGCCATTCACCATGCCCGCCCTCTGGGGCCGCTGGCTCGTTGCACGCGGGTCGACGGTGATAGTGGCCGAGACGGCCTTTTGCAGGACCCGTGTGATCTGCTCCAACTGCTGGGTGTCGCGGGCTTCGCCTTCGATGATCAGGTTGGGGCCCAGATGGGCGAGGCGGACGTGCGCATCGGGAAAAAGCTGCATCAGTTTGGCTTCGAGCAGCCGCAGATCCATCTCGATATGCAGTTCGTAGCTGTATTCCTCGCCGGATCCAGAGCTGATTGTCAGGTCGGTCACCCCAATCCGCCGTCCCATCACCCGGATCTGACGGTTTCCAATCACCACGACGTCGGCAATCACGGGGTCGGTCACCGCGACCGACGGCGGAGGTGAGTCCTCGGTGGGCCACTGGAGTTCCTTCCCCAGGGTCAGGGTACGCCCCTGGCCGACCACGATCGAGATCGAGGCGTCGTTCTTCGAGATGCGGTCGATGAAGGAGACCGCTTTCTGTTGCCGCAGCGATGGGCTCTCGAGACGCGATGGGACGGCCGGAGTGACCGGATAGAGCCCCGACGGAGGGGGCTCAGCGGCCACCGACAGCGACGTCGCCAGAGCCAGACAACCCCCCAGCCATGGGAGGGACCGTCTTCTTGGCCTGGCACACAGAGGCTTCTCTCCAGCGGTGCACATGTTGGCCTGGCGTTTCAGGAGTGTGGGCAACATCAGTGGAGTACTCCAACGAGACTCCCCGTCGAGACGCACACCAACAGTTTTGGAAGAATCGGCGTTTCACGATTTATTGTCAAGACTTGTGTTCTGACGACCGAGGATCAGGGCCCACGTCAGCTTTTGCAGCAATTGGTCGCAAAACAAAAACGTCAATCGGGAGAAATGCATCAATCTGTGGTGGTCTGGGATAAGTGGGGAGATTGGCAAAGTACTTTGCTTGGGTCGGAGGCTCCTGACAGCCCGACAGTGACGCGGAAGGTTCGCCAACCAGACGCTGGACGTTTTTCTCCCGGCAGAGGCAATGCGGGCCGGCAGGGCCTGTTGAAAGACAGGGCCATCCGGTGTGTGACCTTATTTGAAGAGCCGGTGGGGGTCGGTATCAGTCGTTTTATGAACATGAGTTGTGGTGAATCGAAAGTATTGCTGCCGGCCGGCGCACGAGGAGCGGGTGAAACTGGCGGACCTTGGTCCACCCAGACCCCTCCAACTCGCCGGATGTCGCATTTGTGCGGGAGCGCGGGCCTTCCCGCCTCGTGGGGCTTCACGCCGCATGAGAAGTCGGCGGAAGCGCCGTACTTCAGGTGGCGTCCCGCACATGGAATCGAACCGCAACCAGCGCCATCCCATGTTGAACACCAGCGTGGCACCTCGGCCATGAAATGAGAAGACCGACACAAGACCAATCAACACAACGACCTGCGGCGAGACTGGTAGCGTCGCCAAAAAAAGGGTGGCCCCCAATGTTTTCCCGCGACAAGGATTGGTCCTTCCCAGAGGCTGGCGGCCACCCCGCACGGGAAACGTGCCACCGGCCCAAAGGGCCAGCGATTGCCCCAGCCCGGCCCAGCGGGCCGGGAAGGGCGCCCCGACCACGTCATTCGTCGGCCCAACGGGCCAACCATTCTTCATCGCCCGCCACGGACGCAGAATGGCCGAG
>CAIOTJ010000685.1 GCA_903861195.1 uncultured Planctomycetaceae bacterium
ATGAACATCTCGCTGGGATATGGTAGTGGACTGCAGTAGGATCGCGAAAGTGGGGCGGTTGAGGTTTTGGCCTGCTTGTGCCGCCAGCCCAGAATCGGTGCGTCGTCCCCATCACTGTCAGTCCAAGGTCCCCCCCCTTCCTCTGGCCAGGTCGTCTGGCCGGGTCGACTGGTTGGGTCGACTGGTTGGGTCGACTGGTTCGATTGATTGACACTTCCAGCCCGCCGCTGCCCACCCCAGAGACCGGGCCACCAGCAAGACCGGACGACCAGCGGTTCCCCTGTTTTCCACGAAAGGCTCCTCACCTTGCGGATTTGGCGCTGCTTGTTCCCCTGGTGCGTCGGCGGGTTCGTCGCCTGGGGAATGTGGCTGGGGTCCGGCTTTGGCAACGGAGGTCGGGCCGCGGCCGCGGAACCGCTGACCTGGGGAGCCGACCGCGAAGGGGGCGGTCCCTATCTCTATCCCGATCCGGCCAATCCCGCGCGAACCATCGGTTTCGAGGTCGATCTGGCCGCCGCGCTCGCCCGCGAGCTGGGCCGCCCCGGCCAACGGCACGTCCAATGCGACTGGTCGCAGATTCTCGAAGTGCTGGCGCGGGGCGACATCGAGATCGCCCTGAACGGCTACGAATTCACCCGCCCCCGCGCCGCCCGGTTCTGCTCGTCGTTCCCTTACTACATCTACCAATTGCGGCTCTGCACCCGCCGCGGCGAAACCGGGCTGACCGACTGGGAGAGCCTCCACACACCGCCCACGGGCACCCGGCTGCGGGTCGGCGTGCTCGAGGAGTCGGCCGCCGACACGCTGATCTCCCAAGAATTCGGCACCACCTGCGACGTCGTTCGCTTTTCGGGCTCGATCGATGCCTTCGAATCGCTCCAGCTGGGCAAGCTCGACGCCACCGTCCAGGACAATCCGGTGGTCACCCACTATCTCGACCAGGGAGGCCTCTACCCCGGCCTGGAAGTGCGGGGCCCACCACGTTCCGAGGGTCTCTATGTGATCTACCTGCGCGGAGCCGACCTGCCCCTCTGCCAGCAGCTCAACGCCGCCCTCGAACGTCTGCACACCAGGGGGGAATTGCAGACCCTGTACGAGCGCCACGGACTGTGGAACGACACCCAGGCCCGGCTGCCGCAGGTCTGGAAGGATTGGGACTCAGCCCCGCGCTTCAGCGAACTTCCCTCGTGGCGCGACCTGGGCAAGTGGATTCCCAAGTTGCTGCAGGCGGCGTGGGTCACCATCCAGCTCGCCTGCTGCGCCATGCCCCTGGCGATGCTGATCGGCCTGGCGGTCGCCCTCGGAAGGTCGTGGTCGACCCCGCTGTTGGGAGGGGACGGCGGCGGCTGGACAGCTTGGCTGCTGCGCACAGCGCTGGGGGCCTATGTCGAACTGGTGCGGGGAACTCCCCTCGCCTTTCAGTTGTTCGTGATCTACTTCGTACTCCCCCGGTTGGGGGTGACCATCTCCGAGTTCTGGTCAGGAGTCGCCGCCTTGGCGATCAACTACTCGGCGTACGAGTGCGAGATCTTTCGCCTGGGTCTGCAGTCGGTCCCCCGCGGACAGATGGAAGCCGCTTTGTCGTTGGGAATGTCGCGTTCGCTCGCGGTCCGGCGGATCATCCTGCCGCAGTCGATTCGCACGGTCATCCCCGCCACCTCCAATGACTTCATCGCCCTCTTCAAAGACACCTCGGTCTGCTCGGTGATTGCCGTGGAAGAACTGTCCAAACAGTACTCGATCGTGGGCAAGAGTTCGGGGTTGTTTCTGGAGGCGGCCGCCATGGCGGCGGTGCTCTACCTGGCGATGAGCTATCCGCTGTCGCTCGCATCGGGTTGGCTGGAACGAACCCTCAAGAGATCGGCCTGACCGAGTCCCCGGCGGTCCCCGGGCCGGGTCCACGCCCCCGGGACATTTGGAGGTGAGAGGCATGCTGCGAATCGCGGATGTGGTCAAACGGCACGGGGCGCTCGAGATCCTCAAGGGGTGTTCGCTGGAACTTCCCACCGGCGGGGTGGGAGTGCTGATTGGGCCCAGCGGCTCGGGGAAAAGCACCCTGCTGCGCTGCATCAATGGACTCGAGACGTTCCAACGGGGAGAGATTGACGTCGGACGTGTCAGATTGAACGCCGCGGATCCCCCGGCCACCCGCCGCGCCAGCCTGGCCCAGATCCGGCTGCGGGTGGGTATGGTCTTCCAGCAGTTCAACCTGTTTCCCCACCTCACCTCCCTCGAGAATGTGATGGAAGCCCCCGTGCATGTGCTGGGGCTGCCTCGCGATGAGGCGCGAGAGCGGGCCCGCGGGCTGCTCGACCGGGTGGGTCTCTCACAACGACTCGACAGCCTGCCGCACCAACTCTCGGGGGGTCAGCAGCAGCGGGTGGCCATCGCCCGGGCCCTGGCGATGCGCCCCGAGACAATTTTGTTTGATGAGCCCACCAGCGCTCTCGACCCACGCATGACCGGCGAGGTCCTCTCGGTGATGACCGACCTGGCCCGCGCCGGCCAGACCATGCTGGTGGTCACCCACGCGATGAGCTTCGCCCGCAAGGTGGCCACCGTGGTGCATGTGCTGTCGCAGGGCCTGGTGGTGGAGTCGGGCCCCCCCGAGCAGGTCTTCGAAGCCCCCCGGCATCCCTCCACGCGCGAATTGCTCCACGAAGCCCAGGCGGTCTGACCTCCCCCCGCCCGGCGCACCAGGCACTCCACCGGGGGTTCGCGCCACTCGCCGGGGTCGTGACCGGTTATTTCTCGACAATCCAGAGATTGCGGTAGAGCACTTTGTCGCCGTGATCCTGGAACTTGATCGGCCGGGGATCGGGGCCTTCCGCCGCCCCCGCCCCCGTCTTCCCGGTCAGTTCGACGTTCTTGTGGATCTTGATGCCATTGTGCCAGACCGTCAGCCGGGCGGGCTCGGTCTTGTTCCCCTGCGGATCGAACCGGGCCGACTGGAAATCGATTTCATACGTCTGCCACGTCTCGGGGGGGAACGACATGTTCAACAACGGCGGCCGCTGCTTGTAGAGACTGCCACAATCGTTGTTCTGGCTGACCAGCCCAAACGAGTCGAGAATCTGCACCTCATACCGCCCCTGCAGATAGACCCCCGAATTCCCCCGGGCCTGACCGCGGGCCTCGGGCATCAACGGGGTCCGGTATTCGACATGCAGACAAAAATCGCGGTACGACCGGATTGTCTCGCACCCCACCTGCAACAGCCCCTCGGGGGTGATCCGGGCGTTCTTCAACTCACTGGTGGCTCCCCCCGAAAAGAGCACGATCGCATTCGCGGGAGGCGGGGCCCCCAGCGTCTGGCTGCTCCGCAGGTACCGGCGCAGGGTCCCCACCGGTTTCCCCTGCAGGTCGGTCACCCGCACCTGCCAGCCATCCACCTCGTACTTGTGGGCCGCCGACGCCAGCACCAGTGTGGGGGTTCCCTCGGCCCGCCCCACCGCCTCGTGCCGGTCACGCATGTTCCAGCGGTTACCCGGCAGCCCCCCCGCCAGTTCCACCCCCAGATATTCTCCCTTCCCCTGCGGCACCACCTGCAACCCGGTCCAGCAGGCCCGGCCCGCGGCGTCGGTGAGAGACCCGGCGTATTCGCCCTGCCAGACGGGCGGGGGCGACTGGGCCCACGCCCGTTCGCTTGCCCCACCCCACACCAGGGTCAGACTCCCGACCAACAGCATCAGGCGGCTTGGGTGCACAGGCATGGAGAGCGGGTCCGGGAACAGGGATGCTCGGGGAGAATGCCAATGGGAAGCCCGACGCCCCCACGGGACTCAACAACGCACAACGCCAGACTCCGATGAGAATCGGAGGCTGGCGTTGACTTTGATGGTGCTGCCGGGGGGCTTGCAAGTCCCCCGACGCGAGATTGGCGTCGGGACGGAAGTTTCCGTCGCTCCCTCTCAATAGGCGAGAGGGAGCGGATTGGGCTGCAGAATGAACGGGAAGACCCGCACCGGCTTGCCGGCGGTGTAGGCATTTTTGTAGGTCAACTGAGCCGCCCGGTCCGCCGCGTACTGCAGCTTGGTGAACTCGAGACCACACAGGAATTCGCCGCTCACCTCGGCCGCCACGTCGGCGAAGACTTCCCCGGCCGAGGCGGCATGCCGCCGCACCCCGTGCAGGCTGTTTTCCCGCACCTTGACCCCCGCCGCCGCCAGCTTGATCAACCCCTTCAAATACCGCCCGCAGGTGGTTTCGTTCCCGGTCGACCGGAGCAGCCGTTCCCACTCTTCATGGGCTTCCCAATAGTAACCCAGGTTGAACAGGTCGATCGCCCAGAGGTACGAGCGGTTCTCGGCCCAGGTGTCGGCTTCGAGCGCCAGCGGAGCCGGGCTCTTGCGATTGTGGCTGTGCCCCCGCGGATCACGAAACGGATGCGGCAGGCCGGCGCCGGGAATGTAGGTGTATTTCGGAAGTTCCGTCGAAGGGAGCAGACGCGGTGCTTCAACGTCGAGTTGCGTGATCATCCGTAAGGTTCTCCATCAAACAAGGCACCCCGGCCGAATCCCCGGCAAAGACCTTGGGGGATCGACGACCGAGAGGTGCGGGCGACGAGGCAGAAGCCCCACACCCCAGGTGGCAGGATCGC
>CAIOTJ010000686.1 GCA_903861195.1 uncultured Planctomycetaceae bacterium
CGGTCGATCCACTCCGCCCGCAACTGCTCCCGCCGACGTCCCGCCATCACACGCACCCTCCCGATCTGGAACCTGGGGCCACGCCCCGGAAACCGGTCAGGGTACGCGGGCGGTCAAGAGTGGTGGGGGATGGCGCTTACGTATTCTTCACTTGCAAGGCGATGTGAATGTGGCGGAATTCAAGATTCGGGTTGCGGATGCAGTTCTTCCTTCAGATAGCTTCGTGGAGCCAGTGCGATGAGTCTTCGAAAGTCGGAACCAATTGAGTTGTTGGCTGTTGTGAACCAACCTCCTGATATCGATGGGGAGGCGACGGTTGTCTGTGCGGCGGGTGACACGATGGGGATTTTGTGTCGTTGCAATGGCGAAACCAGTCCAGGCGATTTCAACTTTGGAACTTTGTACCTCCGACTCTCGCCTCGCGATGAGAACTTCACGAATGAAGAGGTGATCGCCAGCCCGAATGTCGTTTTGACAGCACGTGAAATCTATTTGAATAATCCGGTGAACGTTCCGAGGAACTGGAGCTCCAATAGTAATCCCAATCTTCAAGCCAGTGTCCCCAGCGGTCCCGATCCGCTTCGGAATTGCCTGATCGCAGTTCAGCAACTCTGGAGGCCAGTGCCTCGTTCCCCCGGTCGCGTGGAGATCAAACGGACGAGGCATGAAGTCCATTTTTTGGGTCGGAGAGTAGACGCCTGTCCGCGCGTGGACTCAACCACACCGGGAACAAAGTGTGATCTGGAGCCTGTTTCAGATTCAGAGACATTGGGTGAGCCGGAGGGTTGGCGAGGTACACTCAAGTATGTCTTCTCTCCATCCGGTACTTACGAAGGGGTGCGTCTGTTGGGACGGGATGGAAATCCATTGCGTGCAAAGAAGATCGCGATTTGGATCGAGAAGTGTGCGTGGACGTGCCGCGCTGGAGATGATTCGGCGAAGTGGGGGGTGCCGGTTCCGGTGGAGGTTCATAGCTCCGAAGGTGTCGCAATCTCACCATGGATTTCCAGTTGCGCGAGATTCCCGGATCTTCCTCAGTATTCAATGATTGTTCATCAGGAGGATTCCAACTCTACGGTTGTTAAGGACTGCCGACATGGTCGAATGATCGTTAATCTGCTGGAGTCCGATATCTACCTCAACGTCAATTTCATGCTTCTCTTCAATCTGGAGTTTGAAGGGAAAATCGTCATCCGAATCCGGACTCCCGAGAGCTGACACAACTTGGCACCAGCGGCATTGCCGCTGCCAACGGCTGGCGAATCTCCGGCTTGTCAGACGCACCACCGATCGTGGCTTAAAGTCGTGGCGTTCGATGACCCATGTCCTGATCCACTACCTGGCGGTTTGAAGTCCCGTCGGATAAGAGGAAAGTCAGGTGGACGCTTGAATTGATTCCGCACTTCCCAAATCTGTCCAACCCTTGCTGCCGGTCAGTACAAGCACCAGACTTCGTACTGTCCATCGAGCAAGGACGCAAATCCCCGGAGCGAGCCTGCACCTAAAGGATTCTCGTCGGGGTATCTCATGCAAACACCAGACTAAGCCACGCATCTCTGGCTGATGTTGTTCGGTGAGTGCGGATCCGTGTGTGGTCCGATCCCGTGCCTGTCTGGCGGGATCTGATGGAGACCGCCGGGCTTACCGGCTACCATCAGCCGACAGACGCTCTTCCTTTTTCTTCCCCGCCCCGGGAGCCGCGTGTGACCGAGATTTCCAACGCTCCCGCCTCGACTGCCGATAACGACCCTTCCCAGCTCCCCCGTGTGTTGGGGCTCTTCGATGCCACCATGGTGGTCGTCGGCTCGATCATCGGATCGGGGATCTTCGTCGGGAAAGTTGGCTCGGTGGCCAAGGCGCTGAATGATTTCCCGCTGATCGTCGGCATCTGGGTAGCCATCGGCATCATCACCCTTTGCGGGTCCCTCGCGCTGGCCGAGTTGTGCGCGATGCTGCCCAAAGCCGGTGGGCCGTATGTCTATCTGCGCGAAGCCTATGGGCCCCTCACCGCCTTCCTGTGGGGCTGGACCGAGTTTTGGGTAGTCCGCACCGGGTCGCTCGGGGCCCTCGCCTGCGCCTCGGCCATCTATCTCAACCAGGTCATCCCGATGAGTGTCACCACTCAAGAGCTGGTGGCGATTGGCATTGTGGTCGGGCTCTCGGCCATCAACTACTTCAGCACCACGCAGGGGGCTTGGGTCCAGAACGTCACCGCCGTCTGCAAAGTGGGATTTCTCGCCGGGATCATCGTCCTCCCCTTTCTGCTGGGCCATGTCGACACCGCGAACCTCGCCTCGAGTGCCGAGCTCACCCAGCCCGCCAGCCCGCTATCCGGCACCTGGCTGATGGCGGTCGGGGCGGCGATGATGGCGGTCCTCTGGCCCTACGACGGCTGGATCAACATCGGCCCGGTCGCCGAGGAAATCCAGGAACCCCAGCGCAACCTCCCCCTGGGCCTGGCGTTTGGGATGGCGACTGTCATTCTTGTCTACGTGGGGGCCAACATCAGCTATCACCTCACACTCTCGATGGACGAGGTGGCCAAGAGCGAGGCGATTGCTTCGGATGTTTTCCGCAAGCTCTTCGGCGAGACCGGGGCCAAGATTGCCGCCCTCGGAGTGATGATCTCGACCTTCGGGGCGGTGAACTCGAACATGCTGACCGGTCCCCGCATCTACTTCGCGATGGCCCGCGACGGCCTGCTGCCCCGCGTTCTCTGCCAGGTCCACGAAGCCTACAGCACCCCGGCCAACGCCATCGTGATCCAGGCGATTTGGACAGTGATTCTGATGGTCGCCTTTTACGGCTGGACCAACAGTCCCCGCGACACCTTCGACGGTTTGACCGACTCGGTGATTCTCGCAGGGCTGATCTTCTATTCGCTCACCGTCGCGGCGGTCTACGTACTGCGGCAGAAACTCCCCCACCTCGAACGCCCCTACCGCACCTGGGGTTATCCCGTCACCCCCGCGTTGCTTTTGATCGCCTATGCCGGGGTGTTCCTCTCGACCCTGCTCTCCGACTACAAGCTGACCCTGGCCGTGCTGGTGCTGATTGGCCTCGGGGTCTTGTATTACTCCCTGTGGGGGCGCAAGCTGGCCTTGCCGATGAGAACCGACAAGACTGATTCCTGATCTGACACAGTCGCCCGCGGGAATTCCGCGAGAGCCGCCGAATGGGTTTCAGACGTTCGGCAGGCCGTACGGTGCCCGATACGGCTTCTGCAGGAATGTGTCGGCCTCGGGGGCGTCGACGAATCTCCCGGCCGCCGCGTCGAACTCGAGCCGGCCCCGCGTGCGGAATGCCGCCTCTCCCAGATGCACGAGGGCACAACTGCGGTGGGCCGTCTCGGCATTCGCCCGGGGGACACTCCGGTCACGGATCGCCTGCAGGAAGTTGGCCATGTGCTCTTCGTAGCCCTTGAGTCCCCGTACCTCGCGGGGCTCTGTCGGCCCCGGTGTTCCCTTGCTTCCCAGGAAAACACTGAATGCACCCCGCCGGCTGAAGATCATGTACCCCTTTGTCCCATAGAAGACATTTCCGTTGTCGAAGCCGTACAGCCCATAAGCGGTGAAGGGGTAATTCTCATACACGAGCAGCCGCCCATCGGGATACTCGTACGTGACATTCATGTTGTCGGGATATTCGCTCGCGTGTCCTGGCAGCATCATGCGACCGCCGCGGGCCGTGATGAACTGCGGCAGTGTCGTCACCCCGAGTCCCCAGGCCGCCATGTCGAGATCGTGGATCCCGTCATCCCCAATCTCGCCGTTGCCATAGTCGCGGAACATCCGCCAGGTGCTGTGGAACCGGTGGGGATTGAAGGGCCGCGACGGGGCCGGGCCCAGCCAGCGGTCGTAATCGACCCCTGCCGGCGGGTTTCCATCGGGCAGCGGGCGAACCTCATCCCGCAGTTCGGCTGTCCATGCCCGGGCGACCTTCACATCGCCAATGATTCCGTCCCGCAGCAGTTGTTCCGCTTTCGCCGTCACCGGGCTGCTGCGCATCTGGCTTCCCTGCTGGACCACCCGGCCATGCTTTCTGGCGGCGGCAATCACCAGGTCTCCCTCATGGAACACGTGCGAAATCGGCTTTTCGATGTAGACATCTTTTCCCGCCGCCATCGCGGCCAGGGCAATCGGAGCGTGCCAGTGGTGCGGCGTGGCGATCACGCACGCGTGGACCCGGTCGTCGGCCAGTACCTCTTCAAATTGGCCCGTCTGCTTCGGAGCGGGGGACTGGGGAATGGCTTTGGCACTTCGCTCGAGCTGGGCCGGGTCGACGTCGCAGAGCCAGGCGATCTCCACCGCTTCGGCCTGATGCTTCACCAGCCCCTGGATGTGATGCCCCATGATGCCGCCGCAGCCAATCAGCCCCAGCCGCAGCCGGCCCGAGGTGTCGGCCCCGGCCCCCTGCACGTGGTTCCAGGCAGCGGCCGTGGACAGCAGCGAGGCCGCGCCCGCCCCGGCGGTCAGAAAGTCCCTGCGATTGGCCTGCTGCGCCATGTGCCACCTGTGAGGTCGAGAGGAACAGTTCAAGCCGCCGGGCCGTCTGTGGGCCCCTTGGTTAAGCGAACAGCTCGTGGATCGGTTCGCCGTGATAGATGTGGTTCGGCCGATTCACGTCGTCGTGCCAGGCGGCGGTCGCCGGGATCCCCAGGGCATGGTACATCGTGGCCGCGAGGTTCTCGGGACGTTGCGGGTCGCGTGATGGATAGGCCCCCATCGCATCCGAAGCCCCGACCACATTGCCACCCCGAATGCCCCCTCCGGCGAAAAAGACTGACTGCACGGCTCCCCAATGATCGCGTCCCGCGGCGTAGTACGAATCGGCCAGCAGCGAGATCTTGGGGGTCCGGCCGAATTCCCCCGCCATCACGATCAGCGTGCTGTCGAGCAGGCCGTTCCCCTTGAGATCGTCGAGCAGGGCACACAGCGCCCGGTCGGTGGGAGGGAGCAGCTTGTCTTTCAAACGGGGAAACGCATCGCCATGGGTGTCCCAGGTTTCATTGCTGCCGAGATTGACCTGCACCATGTTGACCCCGGCCGAGACCAGCCGGTACGCCATCAGCAGCGACCAGCCGAAGCTGTTGCGGCCATAGCGTTCCTGGGTGGCGTCGTCGGCGTGGGTCACATCGAACGCCTCGCGGACGGACGGATCCGACAGCAGCGAGATCACACTCTGGCGATGTTGGTCGTACTGGTTGCCGTTGGCCGAGCGTTCGAGTTCCCCCCGTTGCCGGTCGACTTCCCGCAGCAGGGCGAGGCGATCGACAAACCGGCCCGAGGTCAGCCCGGCGGCGAGGGCAATTTCTGGAGCCTGGTAGACCCGGGCATCGGGCGACGCAGGAGGCTTCTTCGACTCGTTGGGAAAGGTGTATTCGGGATAGGCGCCGCGCCAGAACGGATTGCCGTAGGGGGAGGCCTCGATGAAGAACGGATCGCGCCTCCGTCCCATCTGACCGCCGTACGCTCCCGGAATGACCCCGCCCGACCAGTGGACCAGCCGTTCGGGAAGGACAATCGAGTCGGGCAGGTTGGAACTCCGCGCGGGAAGCTGGTCGCCGATAATCGAAGCGAGAGAGGGCCAGTCACTGGGGCTGGTCTTGCGGTCGCCACTGAACCCGGGCGAAGCAATACTCCTCCCGGTGAGCATGAGGTAATGCCCCAGGGTGTGGTCGTTGGTGGGGTGGGTGAGGGAACGCAGTACAGCCCAGTCGGAACTGCGGGTCGCCAGCCGCGGCAGATGTTCGCAAATCTGGAGGCCGGGGGTCTGGGTGTCGATCGGTGTAAACTCACCCCGAATCTCGGCGGGGGCCTGGGGCTTCAGATCGAAGCTCTCGTGCTGCGCCAGGCCTCCCGAAAGAAAGATATAGATGCACGATTTGGCGGTCGCCTCAGCCGCGACAGCCGGGGCTCCGCGGAGGGTGTGGGGCAGGGTGGCCCCGCCAAGCAACCCCAGCCCCCCAGCTCGAATCGCGGCCCGGCGCGATAGGGCGAACGACGACCAGGAACTGTCGGCAACGGGACGATGCATGACACAATCCGCAACAAGACCAGCGAGCAGCGTCCTACAGACCCCGCCAGGGATCCAACACAGTGAGTGGAACGCCGCTGATTCAAAAGATTATCGGAAACGATGGATGGATTCCAGAAAATCCGGGCAGGACGGACTTCTCCCGGACTGCATGGGCCGGGCGGGATGAATGGGAACCGGAAGTCCCTCAACAAAAGCCATGTTTTGTTGAGGGACTTCCAGAGATAGAATGCTTTCCACCGATTCCATTCAACGCACCGCCAGGGTCCTGTTCCGCCGGTAGGCCCAAAGCAGGGCAGGCAGTCCAGCCAGCACCATGACGACCGTTCCGGGCTCGGGAATGGCTTGTACAACCAAAACGCCGCGGTCCGGTTGATCGGTGAAGAACCCATCCAGACCCAACTGCAGATACTGCAGTGTTTCGTCGTGGTAGTTGCCGAAATCGGAAAGAGTGGTTCCAATGCGATAGGCGGTTGTCAGGAAATTGTTCTCCGCCCGGAAGGTGTAGGCGTGGACCTCCAGTCCGGCCGCATGCGCGTCTTGCACCAGGCTGGTCGGCGATCCCAGCACGTTGCCGGTGCGTGGGATGATCAAATCTCGTGTTGGTCCGATGCCAAACGCATAGTCATTGATCACATCAAGACCGGCGGGGTTCACCAGGTCTCCATAGGTCCGCGTGTCTCCCGCAACAACGAAGTCGTAGGGGCGGCTGGAGGCGCCGCTGATCAGCTGGACGAGTCGAATGTCGGTCTGGTTCGCGAGGTATTGCAGATTCGAGACTTCGAATGACTGCAGAAACACCGGTGCGGCCGCGGCGTTTCCATAGTTGGCATGCAGGATGCCCGTCACGATGTCTTCAAACCGTCCAGGATGCGTCCGATTGCTCGCGTTTTGCTGAAAGAAGGTGGGGTGCTTTGTTTCCGGATAAATGCCGATCGTGCGCCCCTGAATGATCGACTGCGCCTTCGCCAGATCAATCACTTCCTGCAGAGTCGGAATCTCGAACAGGTCGTTGTAGGGTACGTTCCCCGGACGGATGTTTGGAATGCGCTCGCGGGCCCGCAGTGTCTTGACTTCCGCCAAGGTGAAGTCGTCGGCCCAGAATCCGGTGATATTGGTGCCGTCGAGATTCCGCGTCCGCAGTCGGCTCGCGAACTCCGGATGATCGAAGATGTTGGTGGTCGTGAATTCATTCGGAGTCGAGACCGGAACTCCGTTGACAGCCGTGGCGCCAAACAGCGGCTCATGCCGCGCGATGGGCACTCCATCCTTCGTCAGCACCAGATCGGGCTCGATGTAGTCCGCCCCCTGGTCGATGGCGAGCTGATACGCTGCCAGGGTATGCTCCGGCCGGTAACCGCTTGCGCCGCGGTGTCCCAGGACCAGCGGCCGCTGTCCGCTCAGAGTCAGGTATCCGCCGAAGGTCGGCTGTGGTGCGATCCACAAGGCGACGATAAACAACAGAATCGAGCAACGCATCCGCATCAAAGTCTCCAATCAAGAAGAGAGTTCTGCTCAACAGCCCCCCAGCGGTCGGAAATTAGCGCTTGAAAATGTTGGATCGAGCGAGACTCGTGTGAAAATCTGGTTTATTCGATTTGTCCGCGTTTATTGGATTTGTGGGCATTGTCCGATTCGGTCATTTCGCGTGGGTCGACGGTGTCAGTCGAAAGACGCTGTTGGCGGGTCCGCTTGCTGTTCCTCCTCAGCAGGCGAACATCGATACCGAACGAGATGGCGTCCACTCCCTCGGCCGACTTGCCGACTTTGTCGTAGAAGCAGGGAATGTCGCGGCCAATGACTGTCCGGAGGGTCTCCGAGGGCCAGCGGTCACCGAGAAATTCATGGGGGTTGTCAAACGCTGCGAGCCTGTGAGCACTCATTGGATGTTCTTCGAGCCTTCATCGGCCCATGACAATCTGGCCTCATTGTCTCCTCAAGTGTTCGGGGTGCATGCGTTTCTGGTCACCGCTGGAGAACAACGATGAAATTGTGGTCGCCAAGGCTGTTGCGTTGGTCTGCGGTTCTGTTGGGAATTTGGAATGGAGTCTTGGTGGCGGAATCCCTCCCCCTGGGGATCTCGGCGGGTGACGTCTCGCAAGACTCCGCCGTGCTCTGGACCCTCAGTGATGGACTGGGAAGTGTCCGTTTTGATGTGGCCACCGACTCGGCCTTTTCAAACATTGTCGCGACACAGACGATCGCGGCGACCAATCTCCTGGTGCCCGTGAAATGGCAGACGACCGGTTTGTCGGCCGGACGGCAATACCACTTTCGGGCGACCGCCCCGGGAGTGTCGGGAGAGGTCGCCGCAGGTTCCTTTCGTACCCTGGCGCCGGTGGGGACCAACAACGGTTTGCGGTTTGGTGTGACGGGTGACTGGCGGGGAGAATTGTCGTCTTATCCTGGTCTGAAAAATGCGCCGGCACGTAATCTCGACTTCCTGGTCAAGCTGGGAGATACGATCTATGCCGACTACCCCTCTCCCGATCTGAATCTGGCCCAGGCTGTCACCCTTGATGAATTCCGCATCAAACACCGCGAGGTCTATTCGGGTCGCGGGGGGCTCAATGCCTGGCGGGATCTGCAGCAGTCGACTGCGATTTTCGCCACGATCGATGACCATGAGGTGACCAACGATTTTGCCGGTGGTGCCCCCTTTGGCAGCGATCCGCGGTTCGGGGTCGATGCGTCGGGCAGCGAGGTTCTGCTCAACCAGACTCCCTTGTACCAGCGCGGGCTGCAGGCGTTCGGAGAATACAACGCGGTTCAGGAGTTGGCCTACAACGCCCCGTCCAATCCCCTCTTCGATGGGGTCCCGGATCTGTACCGTACCCGCACCATGGGGAAGGCCGCGGCGATGTTCCTGCTCGATGGCCGCAGCTTCCGAAACGAACAGCTCCCCGATCCCAATCTCGCCAGCCCTTTCAGTGTCGGTTCCTTTCTTTCCAACTCGCTGCTGGATGGCGCCCGGTCACTGCTCGGCGACATTCAGCTGGCCCGCCTGCAGAATGATCTGCTGGCCGCCCAGAACAATGGCACCATCTGGAAGTTTGTGTTTGTGCCAGAGCCCATCCAGAATCTCGGCCCGGCTATCGCCTCCGACCGTTACGAAGGCTACGCGTTCGAACGCTCGCAATTGCTCAAGTTCATCAACCAGAATGGCATCGAGAATGTGGTGTTCATCTCGGCCGACATCCATGGCACCGTGGTCAACAATCTGACCTACCAGGACCCGACCAGCCCACTGGGGATCTTCGCCCCGCAGATTGCCACCGGGGCCTGGGAGATCACTACCGGCTCTCTGGCGTTTGCCGAACCGTTTGGACCGACGGTCATCAGTCTGGCCGAGACGCTCGGTCTGTTGGGCCCCGCGCAGATCCCTCCCCCGTTCAACGGCATGGGTTTTCGCAGCTATCGCGCCTTCTACGATTTTCTGGGAAAGATTGGGCAGAGTGCCCTGCAGGAGGCGATCTTGCAGGGTCTGATCAACGCCCAGTTGAACGGAGTTCCCAGTGCATACGACCCCGTGGGATTGACCAACAACCTGGCTGTGGCCAGCGGCAGGATCGCCAAACTGCGGCCCCAGTTGCTCGCCGGGACCTGGTCAGCCACCAATTCGTTTGGCTGGACCGAGTTCGAGATCGACGCCCGCACACACGATCTCTTGGTGACCACCTATGGGGTGGATGCCTACACCGCCGCCCAACTGGCCGTCGATCCCTCGTTGCTGAACTCGCTCAACCCGGTCGTGGTCAGTCAGTTCCGTGTCTCCACTGTTCCCGAGCCCTCGACCGGGGTGTTGTTGTCTGTGGGTGGCCTGGCCGGCCTGATGTTTGTCCGGTTTCAGGCCCGTCACGGCCGGCGGTCGTGAGATCGCCCGCGTTTCGCACCTCGGCAGGATCCATGGGGGGTTGCCGCGATCCGTGGGAAGTCTGCCACCAAGGGGCTGGAGACGGGCCCCGCCGACCGGTATCCTCTCAATGCGGACTGCGGCAGCGGGATCGGTCGCTCGTCCGTAGCCTAATCCGTGCTTGGCCCGGACAGTTTTCGGAACGCGATGGCGGGATGAGTGACAAACTTTCCGACGATCGAGCAGCGGAGGAATCGCACACCTCACGAGTTGCCGCCTGGAGACGTTGGTACTGGCCGATCGCGTCGCTGGTCGCACTGGTGGCCTTCGAACTGACAGCCAGCCCCACACTGTCGGCAGTGCTGATGTGTTGCCACTTCGCGGTCGATGATGGTCTGACCGCCGTCTGGCTGGTGCGGCGCGACCCCAGCCGCGGCCGCGGCTGGACCCTGGCCTGCTTCAGTCTCACGCGGGGAATTGCCCGGGCCTGGATGACCTCTTTGGGGATGCTGATGCTGTTGGTCATCATCGAGGGGTTGGTCCCCGCCCCGCAGGGTCAGTTGAATCGCAAGAACCCCGATGTGCTGCAGGCGTTGATTCCCCTGTTTCGCTGGGGCTGGCCGACGACCCTGATTTTGGGTGCGCTGGGTTGCGTGTCGGCCAGGGTTTGTGGGGTGCGCGTCTGGCTCGATCCCGCGCTGCACACCACCCGTCAGGCCAATCAATGGCCCCCCTTGCGGTTCGGCAAAAAAAATCGCGCCATTTTTCCGTACACCATTACTCTCGGTCTGGGGGTGGTGGCCATCTGCAACGCCATCGTCGTCCATGGGCTGCCCCCCCCGGGCCGACCCGTTCGGGGACAGGAGGCCGCGGTGGCCATAGGAATCATCGTCGCTACGTCATTGTTTATTGTCACCTTCCTGGGCTTGACCAAAAATCTGCTGGCCGAGACTGCGGAGCAATGCTGGAACCCGGCCTGGCCTCAGCCGCCGGAACCGTAGACCAAACGACTGGGTCAATGAAAACGCCGGAGATCTTTGGGGCCATCCTCGCAGTCAAGACCGTGGGCAGTCCAGTGTGTGTGCTTGGCATTCGGTGTTTGTTTTCACCTTCATCATCTGGAGTTGACCGGATCGCGATTCTGAGCACAGTGACCATGAGGAGCCTCCCTGGGAAGAAGCAGACGAAACCACCGTCCCCAGTCAGTTTCAGCCCGCGATGGTCCGGTTGGATGCGGAGAGCAGACAGGCTGAGCGGAGGCAGCCGAGTGGCCTTCGATTCCTACGCCGCGGGGCGAACGCCGAGGTTCGCGATCCCGTAGGGTCACGCCATTGGCGTGGTTGGCCTCAGCGGATCGAGCTGACCGGATCCCAGCCGGCCATCGAGGCGCCGGGGGCGAGGACGAAGATTTCCACGCGGCGGTTTTGGGCGCGGGCGTTGGGGCTCTTCGAGGGGACGCGGGGCTGGTGCGGGCCGTAGCCGGCGACACCCATGCGGGTCGCGCTGACCCCGGAACCGGTCAGGGCATGCGTAACCGAGATCGCCCGGTGGGCCGAGAGATACCAGTTGTCGGGGTGCTTGGACTTCGTGTTCGCCTTGGCGACGCGAGTGTCATCGGTGTGGCCAACGACCAGAACATTCAGCTGCGACGATTCGCCTGCGTTCAGGATGCGGGCGAACTCCTTCAGCAACTGCTGGGCTTTCGGACTCAGTTCATCACTTCCCGAGGCAAACAGCAGATCTTCGCGAATCTTACTGACGCCGGTCTGGGGATCGAATTCAAAGCCGGGGAACCGCCGTGCGAGGTCTTCAAAATTCCGGCTGGCCTCATCCGAGAGGGGGCTGCTCTTCATGCTGACCAGCTTGTTCCGCTCGCCCATCAGGTTTTCGAGCCGGGCCCGCATGGTTTCGCCATTGGCGGTCATCTCGGCCAACTGCGAGTCTTTTTCCCCCATCAGGGCCATCAACTGCTGGCGTTCGGCCATCAGCGAGCGGTTCTGGTCGTAGAGTTGCCGGGCCCGGGCCTGCGCCTGGTTCAACTGATAGCGTGGCACCGAATTGCAGCCGGCCAGCGGCAGGCAGCAAACCGCCAGCGCGACCAGGCAGGGCACTCGCAGGGATGAAGGCATGGACGGGACTCCTGGACGACCGAGACGACTGGGCCAGACTTCGGGAAGAAGAACGCGTCGGGGGGGAGTGTGGTTTGGGGACTCAATCCCGCCGCCGACAAGAACAAAAAGAAGTGCTGGCGAACGTCTCGGACGGAAGCCGTAGGGTGGGAAACGCAGGGGAAACACCGCGAAGCGCGGCAGGAACCTTCCGGAGTCCACCGGAGAACTGGCGGACCGAACCAGATTGCGGCAGGGTTCTAGCAACTTGAGAAAATTCTGCCAAGACCGATCATTTTCCTGAAAAATCGGCTTCGCGGGCCCGTCTGGGTCCCCCTCAACACCCCAGATTACTTGAACTTCCAGGCTTGGAACGCATCCTGAATTCACCGAACGGTGCAGTTTTCCAGCACGACCGGCGTATAACAACTTCGGGTGGTATCGAGTGTTCAGTGTCCCGAGACTTCGGGATCTTGTTTGGCACGTGGAATTGGCAAGATTTGACTCTCCTGAATCCAGCCGTAGCTTGGGGACCATTTCCCGACCGCGATTTTGCCGAGGACCCGCCGGCGTTTCTCGTCATGCAAAAGAACGAGGCCAAGGTATTGGATTGAAGACAAGATAAAACCGCGCCGTGTTTCGACGGAGATGGCGATTGCCGCACCACCTGGGCTGCGGATGATTCGTGCCTGTTGGACTTTGCCGACCGTGTCAGGAACAAATTGTGTAATCAGAGACAATTCAATCTCACTGGCGGTCTCACCGAGAGTGCCGTCCAGCATTTTCCGAAGCGGCTTCAGCTCTCGGTTCGGATTGAGATAAGTTTTGTCGACGATCAGACCGGTTAACTGACAGATGCCCGCCTCGGATCGGAGGAGTCGTTTCTGAAGCCATTGGCAAACAACCGATTCATCGGGATGGCAAATCAAGCCGCTACGCCCAGACCGGATCGCCACTTTTGGAAGCATGAGGCGTTGAGACACCGTACTTGCCAACATGGCACTTGGCAGGGCCAGCCTTTGTGTGACAGTACATAGTACAAGTAGTGATTTACGAATCTGTTTGCCTGTTGCCGCACAACGGGTTGCCAGTTCGGGGACCACCGATACCTGCGATTCCGCGCAGACAACAAGGTGTGTGTTCAAGGCACGCACGCCGGTCGCGGCACAGGTGGAGGTCAGTTCTGTCAGGACATGTTGGCCAGTCAGTCCGCATTCGGTGACTTCATTCGGAAGTGCGACCTTTCCGGTGCAATCGCAGTGGACGACTTCGTCGGGAGCGGCCAAC
>CAIOTJ010000687.1 GCA_903861195.1 uncultured Planctomycetaceae bacterium
ACCGGCGGGTGGTCTCGATCTGTTCGGCGGCGACGACCCACTTGGGGGGCCGGGGGCGGAGGGCCGACCCGGGCCAGAGGACCACCTTGGCGCCACCCCCCACCTGGTATTCCTGGCCTTCTCCCTTCAGGGCGACGTTCGACAGCAGCCCGGTCAGCAAGGCGCGGTGAATGGCCTGGCTGTCGTTGCGGCGCTGTTGGGGTTTCAGCCCCAGTTCGGCACACAGTTCGAGCAATTGGCGATGCACATCGTGCCATTCCTGGATGCGGTTGTAAGACAGGAAGTTCTGATGGCACGCCTTGCGGAGCGCGCTGCGCGAGAGTTTGTGCCGCAGTTCGTCGAAGAACTCCCAGAGTTTGAGATAGCCGAGGAAGTCGGAATCTTCCACGGCGAACTGCTCGTGACAGGCGTCGGCCGCCTGTTGCTTGTCGAGCGGGCGTTCGCGCGGGTCCTGCAGCTCGAGCGCGGCGGCGATGATGAGAATATCGCTGAGGCAGCCTTCGTCATCGCCGGCGAGGATGATGCGTCCCACGCGGGGATCGACGGGCAACCGCCCCAGCCGTTTCCCCAGGGGAGTCAACTGGTTGGCCTCATCGAGCGCGCCGAGTTCGAACAGCGTCTTGATGCCATCGCGGATCGCCTCGGGACGGGGCGGATCCATGAAGGGGAATTCTTCGATCTCGCCGAAGTCGAGGCTCTTCAGCTGGAGGATGACGCTGGCGAGACTGGTCCGCTGAACTTCGGGGGGGGTGAAGCGTTCGCGGGAGAGATAGTCTTGCTCGCTGTAAAGCCTTAGGCAGATGCCTGGGCCGACGCGGCCGCAGCGCCCCTTGCGCTGGTCGGCCGAGGACTGCGCGATGGGCTCGATGGGAAGCCGCTGGAATTTCGAGCGGGCCGAGTACCGGCTGATGCGGGCGGTGCCCGGGTCGATCACATAGCGGATCCCCGGCACGGTGAGTGACGACTCGGCCACGTTGGTCGCGAGCACGATGCGGCGGTGGGGATGCGGGGCGAAGACACGGTTCTGCTCGGAGGTGGGCAGGCGGGCGTAGAGGGGGAGAATCTCGGTTTTTCGTCCCGGACGATCACCGGGAAAGTCCCGCCCGCGCAGCACCTTGGCCAGATCGTGGATGTCCCTTTCTGTGGGCAGAAAGACCAGCACGTCGCCGGTGTCGATCGCGGCCACCTCGTCGATCGCCTGGGCGATGACGCGGTCCCAGTCGGGTTCGTCATCGATCTCGGTGGCGGGGGGACGCCAGCGGACTTCAACCGGGTAGGTCCGGCCCGAGACGGTGAGAATGGGGGCGGGGCCGCGGGTGGTGGCGAAGTGTTCGGCGAAGCGCTCGGCATCGATGGTGGCCGAGGTGATGATCAGCTTGAGATCGGGGCGTCGCGGCAACAGTTGCTTGAGGTAGCCCAGCAGGAAGTCGATGTTGAGCGAGCGCTCGTGCGCCTCGTCGATGATGAGGGTGTCGTACTGGTTGAGAAAGCGGTCGCGCTGCGTCTCGGCCAGGAGGATCCCGTCGGTCATCAGTTTGATGAGGGTGTGGGGTCCGGTTTCGTCGTTGAAGCGGACCTTGGAACCGACCAGCCCGGCGCTGCCGGGGAGTTCCTGGGAGATGCGGGTGGCGATCGAGCGGGCGGCGATGCGGCGGGGCTGGGTATGGCCGATGACCCCATCGATCCCGCGCCCCGCTGCGAGACAGATCTTGGGAAGCTGGGTCGATTTGCCGGAACCGGTTTCGCCGCAGACCACCAGGACCTGGTGTTCCAGCAGGGCGGTCCGCAGTTCCTCGCGGCGTTGGCTGACGGGAAGCTCGTCGTCGAAGGGGATGGTGGGAATCGAGGCGGCCCGTTTGGCCCGGCGGTCGACCGACTCCTGGATTTCAGCCGCGAGGCGGGTCAGGTTGCGGTCGTGGGGGCGATTCTGTTTCGCCGCCTCGCGCAGGGTGCGCAGTTGCCGGCGGAACCGGAATTGGTCTCCCCGCATGGCCTGGGCAATCAGGTTGTGAACTTCATCCAGCGACGACATACAGCCCATCCGACCGACGGAGAGGTCGGTTGCAACCCAGGCAAGAACCAAGGAACTGAAACCACAGGGGCGTCATCGAGGTTCGGGCGACGACGGTGGGTTGGGGAAGGGAAGGGGGAGACTCTCGGGGAGCACGGCTCGCCCGGGGAGAGGCGGCATCTTGCCTCAGACCCGTCTGGACCGCGCAAGGTTCGGAGATTGTCGGGGAAACCCCTTCTGCCCCGCCCTGGCACGGGGGATACTTGTCCACCGGCCGGAGACTCCCGCTGCCCCGTTCCAGGCACAGGAGAATACCAGATGCCCCCACCCCCCGGCAGGTCCACCACAGGGGCTGCGGCCCGGGGACAAAAGCAGGGACAGGAGCGGGGTGGGACGGGGGAGAACCGAGTCGAGTGGGTGCGGGGGGAGGGGGAGCTTTTCACTCTTGGGAATCAAACCGGGACCTCCCCCAGGAAATGACCTGGCGGGTATACTTGGACCTCGAGATCCGGATTCGAGGCGACAGTGATGTCGGGTCCGGAAGAAGTGTCGCTGCCAATGGTGATGCGATGAACGAAGCGGAATTGCCGACACCGGTCGAAGAAGGGCGTTACCACACCTACGTGGGCCACGTGATTCCGTGGTATGTGCGGGTGGCGTGGATCGTGTTCTGGATCTGCTCGGCAGCGTATGTGCTGCGCTACCTGTTTCCCGCCCTGCAGCGGGAACTCGGCAGCCCGCCGTGAGCTGGGCGCACGTTCTGCCGGGGAATGCTCGTGGCGGCAGCCTGACGAGTGCCAGTTGATTGCCCGTCGGTCTCCCGCCGGTTGGAATGCACGGGTTCCCGCTTCTCGCGATTTGAAGTCAAGCGATTCTGTGGAGAGTTCACCGCTCGGGTCGCGGCGGTCATCGACCGGTTCCCCCGGACCGGCCGGTTGGTGCCCGGGGTTTTGTTTGGGGGCGTTGTTTCAGGAAACGCTGTCGAAATTCAGAGATCTGTATGCAGGCGGAACCAACAGGCCGACCGAAAGCCGCCGAGGCCGAGTCGGGTGAACTGACGACGGAATCGAAGGGGCGGACGCGGTCGCTGGTGACCGTCAATTTTTGGCTCGATACCCTCGCCTTGCTGGCCGTGACGGGCGTGGGTGTGGTCAGCACCCTGTTGGTGGCGGTGTTTCCTCCTCCCACGCAAGCGGCTGGATGGACGCTGTGGGGTTGGGGGTATGACACCTGGTTCCGGATTCAATTCGGGGCGATTTGCACGTGCGCCGTGGTCTTGCTCGTGCATGTGATGCTGCATTGGAACTGGGTCTGCAACGTGTTGGCGACGAAGATCCTCAAGCGGAAGTCGCGCCCCGATGACTCGGCCCAAACGATCTACGGCGTGGCGACTCTCGCCGCCGTGTTGCATGTGATCCTGTTCATCACGGTGTGGGCCCTGCTGACGGTGAAGAAACCAGTTTCCTGATGTTCGGTCGACCCTCGTGTCGCCGAGGGGTTCCGGAAGGGGGCGCTGGAATTCATTCCGGGGCTGTTTGAACGATCATCAACTTGCGGATTGCGGGTCCCGGGAACGGGGGTTGTCTGGGGTCGTGACTCCCCCCGCGTGTTGGTTTCCGCTGCAAAAGGGGGACCGAGATTGGCCGTGGTCCTTCGCCAGCCGAGGCGTTCTGAACTATATCTTCCTGCGATTCTTCCGCCGGGGTGACCTGAAGCCAACGAGTTTTCCTGGCTTAACGTCCCGGCGACAGCGTCCCGCCCTCCAGGAACAGCATTGTGCCCCCACCTTCAAGTGCCGAATTTGCCATCATCGGGGCGGGAATTGCCGGTCTCGCCTGTGCCCGTCAACTGCAGGCGGCTGGCCGTATGGTGCAGTTGTTTGACAAGGGACGCCGGCCCGGGGGACGTGTGGCGACCCGCCGGCTCGACGGTGGTCTCGAATTCGACCGCGTCGAATTTGACCATGGGGCACAGTACTTCACCGTGCGGCATGCCGAGTTTGAGGAGTGGCTGAGACCCAGTCTGGAACGGGGCCAGGTGGCCGAGTGGACGGGCCGGCTGGTCTCGTTGTCCAACGGTCGGACCTCTCCCGAACCATCCCCCGGCCGACGGTATGTAGGAGTTCCGGGGATGAGCGCGGTGGCGGGGGGGCTGGCGGAAGGGTTGTCCATCCACCTCTCCGAGCGGGTCACGCGGCTGGAACGTCGGGGGACCGAATGGTGGCTGCAGGCCGAATCCACCGGACTATGCGGACCGTATCAGCAGGTGGTGTGTGCGCTCCCCGCGCCTCAGGGGCGCGAGCTGCTGCGCGATCAACCCGCCCAGTTTCTGTCGGAGATGGCGGGGGTCGCGCTCTCTCCCTGCTGGGCCCTATTGCTGCACTTCGCCGAGGCGTTGCCGGTGGATTTTGAGGGAGCCTTCGTCGCCGACTCTCCCCTGAGGTGGATTGCGAACAACCGCAGCAAGCCCGGGCGTTCGTCGGCCGAGTGTTGGGTGCTGCATGCCAGCCCGGAGTGGTCTCAGGCCGCGTTCGATGAAACTCCCGCGACGATCGACACCTGGCTGCGCGAGGCGCTGTGGCAGGCGCTCGATATCAAACCGCGCGAGGTGCGGGGGACTTCCAGCCAACGCTGGAAGTTCGCCATTCCCCCCGCGCCACTCTCGAGCCGTTACCTGCACGATGCGGGGTTGCGGCTGAGCGCCTGCGGCGACTGGTGTGGCGGACCGCGGGTCGAGGGGGCGTTCCTCAGTGGGTGGGAATTAGGCCGGTTGCTGTCGCAAACCTGAGGGTCGCGACCTGACCAGGATCCGGTTGAATCCCAATTTGCTGCGGCTCAAAACCTGACCGATCCCACCGCAGTCCCAACTCAGCCCAGCAGTTGGGCCACCTCGGTGCGGGTGAATTTGTGCTTGAGCCGGGCTCCCAGTTGAGACACGACCCGGGCCGAGGCGTGCGATGCGAGGTGTCCTGCCTGCTTCCAGGAGAGGCCGTTGGTGATGCCGTAAAGCAGGGCCCCGGCATACATGTCGCCCGCCCCAGTGGTGTCGACGGCGTTGGTCGAGACTCCTTCGACGGGAATGACCTTTCCCTCGTGCATCAGCAGCGAGCCGTCGGCTCCCAGGGTGAGGGCCACGTTCTCGGAGTGGCGGTGGATTTCGCTGGCGCATTCAACCGGATCTTGCCGCCCGGTGAGGGCCCGGGCCTCTTCGAGGTTGCAGAAGAGCAAGTCGACCGGCCCCTCGATCAGCGACCAGAACAGGTCACGATGCAGACTGATGAGGAATGGATCGGAGACGGTGAAGGCCACCTTGACCCCGTTCTTCTTGGCCAGTTCCATGGTCAACAGGGCCGCCTCGCGCTGGCTGGGGGAACCGCCAAACAGGTAGCCTTCGACGTAGACATACTTCGAGTTGCGGATGGCCGATTCCTGGATGTCGGCCGGGGTGAGCTGGCCGTTGATTCCCAGGTGAGTCAGCATCGTCCGCTGGGCATCGGGGGAGATCAGGATGACCGAGGTGCCGGTGTCGCCCGCCGTCGGGCTGACCTCGATGGTCACCCCCAGTTGCCGCATGTCATCGAGGAAGAACCGCCCCAGTTCGTCGGGACCGACCTTACCGGCATAGGCGGCCCGGCCGCCGAAGTCGGCGACGGCGATGATGGTGTTGGCGGCAGAACCCCCGGCACAGCGTGAGAAGGGGGTTCCCTGCAGGGCGGCCAGCACCCGGCGCTGGATCCCCTCATCGACCAGGGTCATGATGCCGCGCTGAAAGCCCAATTCGGCAATCACCGCGTCGGGGACCTGGGCCTGGATATCGACGAGGGCGTTGCCCACTCCATACACGTCGTAAGTCATTGCGGGTTGGGTCTGGAAATCGGTCGGGAGGGGGAGGAAAGCCTCGGGAAAACGGGCACCGGGCGAGCATTCGCGACCGGGTTCCGCCGTGCAGGGAGTTTATCGGAAGCAGGCGAAAAACTCGACCGACTGCTCTTCCGGCGTCGAACGCTCGTTGACATTGAAGTCCCGCCAACTACGATGGATTGCAGTCTGTTCACGCTTGCTCTTTCTGCGCCACCGCGCATCTCAGCATGACCCAAATCGAAGCTGCCCGTCGGGGAGAGATCACCCCCGAAATGGAATACGTTGCCCGTCGCGAGGAGCTCTCTCCCGAGCTGATCCGCGATGAAGTGGCCATTGGCCGTATGGTCATCCCTGCCAACAAGATGCATCTGAAGAAAAAGCTCGAGCCGATGGGCATCGGCATCGCGGCCCGATGCAAGATCAACGCCAACATTGGCAACAGTGCCGTCACCAGCGATATCCAGGGGGAACTCGAGAAGCTGCATACAGCTGTTCACTTTGGGGCCGACACGGTGATGGATCTGTCGACCGGCGGGTCGATTGACACGATTCGTCAGGCGATCATCGACGCCTCGCCGGTCCCGATTGGCACGGTCCCCATTTACCAGGTGGTGCAGAACCTCAAGGACTTTCTGGACCTGAGGCCGCAGCACATGCTGGACATGGTCGAGCATCAGGCGAAGCAGGGGGTCGATTACATGACCCTGCACGCCGGTGTGCTGATCGAGCATTTGCCGAAGACCCTCAAGCGGATTACCGGCATTGTGAGCCGGGGGGGTTCGCTGATGGCCCAGTGGATGATGGCCCACCGGCTGCAGAATCCTCTGTACACTCACTTTGAAGACCTCTGTGACATCATGTACCAGTACGATGTCACGTGGAGTCTGGGGGATGGTTTGCGTCCTGGCTGTCTGGCCGATGCGTCGGATGAGGCACAATTCGCCGAGCTGGATACGCTGGGTGAGCTGACCACCCGAGCCTGGAAGAAGAACAATCAGGTGATGATCGAAGGCCCCGGCCATGTGCCGATGGACCAGATTCCGATGAACGTCCAGCGGCAGATCGAGGTCTGTCATGGGGCTCCGTTCTACGTGTTAGGTCCCCTGGTGACCGACATTGCCCCCGGTTACGACCACATCACCAGTGCGATTGGAGCGGCGATTGCCGGTCAGCACGGGGTGGCGATGCTGTGCTACGTGACCCCCAAAGAGCATCTGGGGCTGCCGGATGCCGAGGATGTTCGCCAGGGGGTGATCGCCTACAAGATTGCGGCCCACGCGGCCGATGTCGCCCGGCAGCGGCGGGGTGCCCGTGACCGGGACGATGCCCTGTCGAAGGCGCGGTACGAGTTCGACTGGAACGAGCAGTTCCGGCTGTCGCTGGACCCCGAGCGGGCCCGCAGCATGCACGACGAAACGTTGCCGCAGGAAACCTTCAAGAGCGCGAAGTTCTGCTCGATGTGCGGGCCGAAGTTCTGCTCGATGCGGATCAACGAAGACATGCGGAAGCTGGCCCAGTCCGAGGGGACCGTGGTGGAACTCGAAACGGCTGGCGTGAAGTAACTCCATCGGCCGTGTTCGGCTGAAGTTTTGAGCCCCGTGCCACTGTTGTGGCACGGGGCTTTTTTGTCTCTGGCGAATCCCCCGCACCAGTTCCGCAGAGCCCCGGGTTCCCCCGCCACGCATCGCTTCCCGTTCTATAGAATCGATCGAAAGTTCTATAGAACGTCTTGTCAGCGGTCGAGAAACTGCGTATTTATTTAGCAGCGGGAGTGGTCCGGGTTGTGGTGACTGCGGTTCCCTTGCCTGCTGCCGTGCCGTTCGGTGTTTTTCTGGCTCGGTCTCTGCGGTCGTCTCTCTGCGGTCCTGTCGCCCGGGGCCGGTCACTTCGGTCTTGTCTCTCATGGAATCTCCCGACCAGGCTCGTGCGGTTGGTACAGCGGCGGACGCTGCGTCGACACGTTCGCCGCGGGGACGCCGGCAGGAGATTGTCGAGGGGTTGCTGGCCGACATTCTGGCGGGACGGTTCGCCTCCGGCGAGCGGCTGATTACAGAAGAGCTGGCGCAACGCTTCTCGGTCAGTCATACCCCAATTCGGGAAGCGCTATCGACGCTGGCGGGAATTGGCGTGGTCGAGCTGCGGCCCAACCGTGGGGCCGTGGTCCGGCGCCTGGGACCGCGCGATCTGCTCGATCTGGTCCATGTCTGGCGGGTGCTCGAGTGCGAGGCTGTCCGCAAGGCGTGCGGTCAACTGCCGGCGGATTTGCTCGAAGAGCTGGCCTGGCAGTTTGGCCGGCTGCTGA
>CAIOTJ010000688.1 GCA_903861195.1 uncultured Planctomycetaceae bacterium
GGCTGAAAGCCTATCCCACGGACCGTGGCGACAAACTTCCAGTTTGTCAGCACCTTCGAGCGTGATCCCGGCCTCCCAACGGCACGACGAGGTCCAGCGTCCGCACACACAGGGTTTTTCACAGACAGGCTGGAAGCCTATCCCACGGGCCGTGGCGACAAACTTCCAGTTTGTCAGCACCATCGAGCGTGATCCCGACCTCCCAACGGCACGACGAGGCCCAGCGTCCGCGCCCACTCCAATCCCTTGGCGAACTTGAGAAAATCGCAGAAGGCCCACGGTATTTTGCCGAATCCCCCTCGCCGATCCCGGGATCCGGGGGAACCTGGGTGGAATGAATGGCAAACGGCGTGATCTGGGAACCCGTCGACGCGGCCATTCCGACCGCTCGGATGGCCCAAAAGCCCCGAAGCGCTGTTGACCTCATTCGCGTCGATCGGGTATCTCCCCACTCCCTCCCATCGGTTCGTCCCGAATCGACCTCGGTCGGCCGTCCCGGTCGACCTCCCAACCTGCGTCTCCTCCCTCGTCACGACTCTCCGTTCCCGAATTGTCGCCTCCGCGTCAATCTCAGGCAGCGTGCTGGTCTGCTCCTTCCCCCCTGCCATGATGAAAACACCACTCACTCCCCAGGAACCGTCGCGCCGCCGCTCCCGCCGGGGAACCCTGCGATCGGGACGGAAAGCGTTGCGCATGCTGGCCGGCGGAGTGTTCGGCCTGTTGGCTCTGGCCGCCCAGGGGCAAGCGGACGATGGGGCCGGCATCCAGGCCCGCATCGGCCACATTGAGGGGCAGGGGATCCCCCAGGTTCAGCCCGTCACCCCGATCGAACTGCTCCCCTATTACGAGTTCGACCAGCAATTGCTGTTCAACGATCTGCGGTTCGTCCTCACCAACAGCGGGGGATTGGCCGGCAACGTGGGGTTCGGCTACCGGTTCTTTGAACCCGAGACCGACCGCATTTATGGCGGCAGCCTGTGGTACGACATCGACGACACCCGCAGCCTGTTGTTCCAGCAGATTGGGCTCAGCCTGGAAACGTATGGGACCGACTTCGACGTGCGGGGGAATGCCTACCTTCCCGTCGGCCCCGAAACCCGCCAGGATTCTCTCGCCATGAATCCGGGCAGCCTCGCCTTCTCGGGACAGAACCTCGTCTACACCCAGAATCGGTCGTGGTATGCCGCGATGAAGGGGGTCGACCTGGAAGCGGGCATTCCCGTTCCCGGTTCCATCGCCGAGTCGATCGACCTGCGGGTCTATGGCGGCGGATACTTCTACCACAACGCCTACCACGACATTCCGGGTGTCTCGAGCCGGGCCCGCGCCAGTGTGCTGCCCGGTCTCGACGTGGAACTGCAGGTGACCTACGACTCGTTCTTCGAGACCCGGGCCTTCGCGGGGATCTCGTGGACCCTGGGCCCCCTGCACTATTCGAAGTTCCAGCCGGGAGACACCCTGGGCCGATTGGGAGAACACACCACCCGCAATTACACCGTGGTCGCCACCCATCAGCGGCAGAACGAACTCGTGGTGGCCCGCAATCCCACCACCCAGCAGGCTTATCGGTTCGCCCATGTGTCAAGCGGCGGTGGGCCGGGGGGCAACGGCTCTGTCGAGTCTCCCTTCCACTCGCTCGCCAGCGCCCAGGCGTTGGGCTCCGACGTGGTCTTCGTGCATTCGGGAACGGTGCTGAATGGTGCCGATGCCCAGTTGGTGATGTCTCCCGGTCAACGGATCCTCGGCGAAGGAGCTGGCCTGCAGCACCTCGTCTCGGTTCCCGAACTGGGATGGATGGCCCTGCCGACGGCGGCGGGAGCCGGGGGGAACCTCCCCATCCTGCAAAACGCCCCGGGAGATGCGATCGTGCTCGCGAGCCGCTCGGAACTGAGCGGCTTTCAGGTGCTCAACGCCGCCGGCAATGGGCTGGTGGCCAACGGTGTCAGCGACACCACCGTCCGCAACCTGACTGTCGACGGGGCCGGGGCCTTTGGGGCGAAGGTCACCAACACCACGGGGCGGCTCGACTTCCAGAATCTCGTCGTCCGGGGAGGAGCCGCGGGAGGATTGTTGGTTCAGGGAGGATCCGGAATCACCAGTTTCTCCGGGCTGACACGGGTCTCGCAGTCGGGAGGCAATTCGGTCTCCCTGCTGGGCCTGGACGCCCCCGCCCAGGTGCTGTTTGACGACCTCTCGATTTCGCAACGGGGATCCGGCGGGCTCGCGATCGCCAACTTCCAGGGCTCGGCGAACTTCCGCGGCACCACGGGAATCAGCAATGAGCTGGTGTCGCTGCAGTCGGCGGTCGACATCCGCGACTCGTCGGGGAATGTGCAGTTCAACAGCCTGTTCGCTTCCGACACGCGCGGCGCGGCGGGGGTCAACCTGCAGAACAACACCGGAACCACGTCCTTCCAGACCATCAATGTGACCGCTCAGCAGAACACCGCCCTGCGGGCCTCCAACGCCGGCACGGTGCGGGTCAACCCGGCCACCAGCAACGGGGTCGACCTGTCCAAGGGAGGGACGCTCACCTCGGTCAACGGCGCTGCGGTCGACATCGAAAACACGGCCCTCGAGCTCAACCTGCAGGCGGTCAACAGCAGTGGTTCGGCACAGGGGGTCCGGTTGGTGAACAACACCGGCAGCTTCGTGGTCTGGGGTAATGGCCAGCAGAACTCGGGGGGGGTCATCACCACCAGCGGGACCGGCATCTTCATCGACGGAATGGAGACCGTCAGCCTCAACTCGCTGCGGTTCGACGGCAACGCGATGGCGATCGACGCCGAAGATGTGACCATGCTGGTCATGCATGATGTCCAGGTCCAGAACTCCACCAGTGCTGCGGCCGAGCTGACCAACGTGCAGGGTCTCGTGGTGGTCAACTCGCTCTTCCAGGACAACGCCGGCCCGAACATCCGGGCCGAATTCGGAGCGCTGCAGTCCTACACCTACACCCTGCAGAACAGCTACTTCCTCAGCAAGACCGCCGACAGCATGGTGCTCACGAGCACCGCCGGGGGAGCGGGATCGAGCCTCAGCCTCACCTCGCGGAACAACGAATTCAACACCACGCAGGCGGGAACCACCGGCCTGCGGGTCGCCTGGAATGGCAGTCTCTCGGGAACCCTCGATTCCAATTACTTCCAGGGGAGCGGTGGGGGGAACACCGGATTTTCGTACATGAACACCGGCACGGCCCCGTCCAACCTCGCGCTGACCAACAACGAATTCGTGTTGTTGGGAGGCAATGGCACGGGGGCCTACCTGAACACCGCCGCCTCCACACAAGCCTCGGCAATTGGCAACACCTTCGCACTGACCGGCAGCGGTGGAGCCGGACTGCGGGCAACCGCGGTTGCCCCGTCCTTCACCCTGACCTCCAACGTGGTCAAGGACAACAGCGGGGGAGTGACCGGGTTCCAGTTTGACTCATTGACCGGGCCCGGCACGATGACCTTCAATAACAACCAGATCGCGCTGGCGAATTCCGCCCTCGTCGAGCGGGGCATCGTCTTCTCTTCGATCAGCAACACCCTGCAGTTGTTCGGAAACCAGAACAACGTGATCACCGGGGCCGATTCGGGAATGTTCTTCTCGGTCCCGCAGAACTCCACCACCGGACGGGTATTGGTCAACGGCCAGTACCTCCCCTGAGTCTGACGCCCCCTAAACCGAAACCCCCTGAGCCGGGCACTCCCGGGCTGGGGCTGGGGCTGGGAGCGACTCACATCTCCGGCAGATCGAAAAAGGCCAGGGCGAGAATCGCGTAGACCCCCACCAGCAGGACCCCTTCCATCCAGTGGCACTGGCCATCTCCGGTGATCTTGTTGGTCACCACGACCGCCAGCGCCACGGTGATGACCTCAAAGGGACTGAAAACCAGATCCATGGGCGTTCCCATGAACTGGCTGACCACCACCAGCAGCGGGGCCACCATCAGGGCGACCTGCGTCCCGGCCCCCACGGCGATGCTGAACGACACATCCATCTGGTCGTCGCGGGCGAACCGGACGGCGTTGAGGATCTCACCCGCGTTCCCCACGATCGCCAGCAGGATCACGCCGCTGAAGGTTTCGGTCAGCCCCAGAGCGTGCGATGCCGGTTCGAGCTGCGAGGTGAGCACCTCACTGATCAGGGCCAGCGTGAAAGTCGCGGCGGCCAGAATGGTCAACGCCCGCCGCTGCGACCAGGGATGGGAGTGGGATTGGGGAGCCGCCTTCGGAGACTGTCGCACTTTCTCGCGGGACTCTTCGTCGCCGAAGTGCTGCTGACCTCCCCGGATGGTGAACCAGACGCTCAGCGCATACACCGCCAGCAGCACCACCGAGGTTTCGAGACTGAACCGCTGCTCGTGAATCGTGGTGATGTGGTGAAAGACCGCCGGCACGATGAGTCCGATGGAAGCCAGCATCAGCAGCCCTGCGTTGAGGCTGGCGTGCAGCTTGTCGAAGTGCTGGAAGCCGTGCCGTCGGCCCCCCAGAATCATTGACAAGCCCAGGCCCAGCAGCAGGTTGGCGATGATCGACCCGGTGATCGACGCCTTGACGACGTTGTGCAGCCCATTCCGCAAGCCGAGGATGCAGATGATGACCTCGGGGGCGATGCCCAAAGTGGCATTGAGCAGTCCCCCGACGTTGGGCCCCAGGCGGGCGGCGAAGACCTCGGTGGCCTCGCCCATCAACTCGGCCAGGGGAATGACCGCCAGAGCCGAGATGGCGAACACGACGAGGGGCGGAAACTCCAACCACCGCAGCAGCAGGGCCAGGGGCACACACACGAGCAGGGTACGAAGAAACATACGAAGACCGCAGTGGCGGGAAGAAATGCGGGGGGCAGGAACCAACGCCGGTTCCTGAGGGCCCCTCCCACAGAGCCCACATCCTAGTCGACTCCCGGATCGACTTTCAGCCAGAGCGGGGCCCCCAACAGGCAGATCACCGCCGCGACCGCGAGACTGCCGCGCCAGCCGATATGGTCACTGAAGAGCGGCGTGACAATGGGGGCGACCAGACCGCCGGCATTCCCCACGGTGTTGAGAATGGCTCCCGAGAGCCCCCCGCGGCGGCGGCCGAGGGCCACCCCGTTCACCCAGAATGGCGATTCACAGGTGGCCAGCGCCGCCATCGACAGGGTAAAGCAGGCCAGGACGGCGTTCGGGGCGGTCACCGTAACCCCCAGCAGCAGGAACAGTCCACTCCCCACCATGCCCACCAGGGGCACCAGAGATTTCCCGGGAAACCGACCGATGCGCTGGGGGACCAGGTCGGCCAGCCAGCCTCCCGCCACCATGCCGACCGCCATCCCCAACAGCGTGATGGTGGAATTGCGGCGTCCGATGTCTTTGCCGAGTTGCAGCACCTCGTTGAAGTAATGCTGATTCCAGGCGAAGAAGAGGTATTGCGAGTAGCTGTAGGCGGCGTAGGCGAGGGCCAGATACATCAGGCTGCCCGGGCGGCCCGGCGAAACGCTGGGTGACGCCGGGAGGGGGGCGAACAGTCCCTGATCGCTGGCCGGCGCTGGATCAACGGAGGGAGCGGAATCCCCGACCGGATGTCCCCGCGACAGGAGCCCCCAGGCGACCGTGACCACCGCCGTGAGGATTCCGGCGGCGATGAACGCGCCGGGCCAGGTCAGTTGGTCCATCAGCCAGCCGAACAACAGGGGAGTCGAGGCGGCTCCCAGCACGGCGGCGCAGGTGACCAGGCCATTCGCCAAACCCCGTTCCTGGAGGGGCAGGCAGAGGGAGATCGACCGCGCGGCCCCCGGATGCATCGGGGCACAGAACGCGCCGAGCAGGCCGCGGACGCAGCAGAGGGCCAGAAACAGGCTGGTGACCGGGAGCCAGGCGGTCGCCCCGGTCAGCGGGATGATCGCCGTGCAACCGATCCCCATTCCCAACAGGGCGCGTCGGGGTCCAAACCGGTCGATGCACCAACCGCCGGGAATCATCATGAGGGTGTAGACAATCAGCAGGGCCGAGTAGATGGTCCCCATCTGGGTCTCGGAGAGCAACTCCTGCTTGATGAGGTGCTCGGTCCCCGCGGCGGCGATCGCTCCCCGATTGAAATGCAACAACGCCGCCTGGGCCATTAACAAGCCGACAATCATCCAGCGCTGGGCGGCATCGCCCCGCAGGTCTTCCCCCGTTGGAACTTGGGGGGGACGGGAATCAGGTGTGGGCATGGGCGTTCCGGAATTGGTGCGTGAGGACCGCAGTCTGGGGAGCATATCGCCCCCCCTTCTCCCGGTCCAACACGGTTCACGTCGAACCGCTGTCTGCCGAGGGGATCGGCGGCTGCCACTGAGGATCCATTGCGATCTGGAAAAATCGAACCCGCCGACCTATGTCTCGACCGGTTCAGGTTCTAGAATCCGGTTTGGCTGGCTGCTGTGAACTGGGTCTGGAGTTCTCTCGGGTCTTGCGGACGAAATGTCTTTCCTGAACAATCTGTCGATTCAGTCGAAACTGATCCTGTTCCTGCTGCTGGTGGCGTTGGCAGCGGGAATTCCCCTGGCCTGGATTGGGCACCAGAGCGGCAAGAACGCCCTGGAAAAGAACATCACCAGCGCCATGGAGGGGCAGCGGAA
>CAIOTJ010000689.1 GCA_903861195.1 uncultured Planctomycetaceae bacterium
CGAAGTCATGGCCATCACCTCCGCCGAGAATTTCTTCCAAACCTGCGGGTTCGACTTCACCCTCCCCGGCGAAAAGAAAGCCCTCTTCCTGCAAACCCGCGAGCGGTAAGCGTCCGTAGGTTAGGTTTTCAACCTGACCGGGTCATGGCGCGGGCAGCAGGTCGGGCTACAAAGGCGATGACAGCGACATCCTTCTCGCGGGCACACCTGCGGTCGTCATCACAGCTTCCTGCCGCGCCGCTTCCCCTTGACCGCCGTGGGTCGCCGACAGGTCGAAGCGGGCAACCGGGCCAGCCGCTGCTGGATCTGGGCCAGCAGTTTCTCAGCCGGCAGGCGCACTTCGGGAGCAACATTCCTGAGCAACTCGGGCCGATTCGCCTCCGCCGCACGGACCGCCTCGAACCACGGCCGCAGCCGCACGTTCTCACCCCGCTGTTCGAGGAATTCCAGCAGGCGGGTACCGAAGCCCAGGTGGATGAAGACTGCCGAGGCGCGCAGCCAGTCGTCTTCAAATCCTGGCGGAAAACTATCGTTCAATTGGTCCAATCCCGCTGCGAAAAGTGTAACGGCTTGGCCCCAATCCGATTGATAGGCTGCGAACAAGGCCCGTTGAAGTTGCCATGTGGCTCGTTCGCCCCCATCGGACGGCTCAGCAATCTGTTCAAATGTCAGGATCGCGGCCTGCATATGCGCCAAAAAGTCGCGTTGGAGGAAGACAAGATTGTGTTTTGGTAGGGAGCTTGTTGAGTTAAGCAGAAGGCTATGGTTGTAACATTCTTCGGCTTCATGAAACTCGCCGAGATAGTCGGAATACAAATTGCCTAGATTATTCCATGGGGCACTCAAATCGGGCGCCGTTTTAATTGCCTCTTCGTAGGCACATCTCGCGGCATCATACTGGCAAAGATTGTCTTTCAACAAATCGCCTAATTCGCACCAGGCCTCCGGATTCTCGGGAGAGAGCTCAATGGCCTTCCGGTATAGATCTTCAGCCTCATTGAAACGCGAGAGCCGATTCTTGTATAGCCTAGCCAAGAGATGATAAGCGAGCCCGGAAGGAGGGTGGCATGCAATCGCCGTTTGATAGGATTCCGCTGCAGCGTGATATTGGAGAAGGTGCATTTCCTGCACTCTTCCCAAATTCACCCAGAAGAGTGAGGAATAGGGGTGAGTGTTGCATGCATGTCGATAGAAATCTGCGGCCTCCTGATACCGCTTTTGCATCTGCAGAGCTAAGCCAACGATTATCCAACTCACGACATGTGTCGGATCGATCAATAGTGCGTGACGAAACGCTCTTTCTGCTTCTTCGAACAGGAATCTCGCAAAGCATTTAGAACCCCAATCAATGCATTGTTCGAACTTGGATTGTGTAGAGATACAATCCTGTTCTCGGAAATGTAGGTCGAATAATCCTCGAGATGTCACAGAGAGGCGACAGAATAGGATTGAAGGGCAGGTCTCCCATATCAGATTCAAAGCAGGTCTGCATTCAGTGCCTGCTCTTTGAATTGTTCGTTCCCAATCTTCAACATGATAAAGCTGACAAATCTGTCCAGACATCAGTCGTTGCTCCAGCCAAGCAACCGCCTCATCGCCAAATTGATCGACCTGTGCTTTACGCCCAGTGTTTATCAAATCCGTTAATCTCTCCCGCTCAACATCTGTGAGAGAGACGCAGCTACACAGCTTTGATATTTCATCCTGAAGCCACAGTGACCAACTACCAAGCAGTTCGTTGACGAATGAATTAGATTTCGGCGAAGACTCTTCTCCCACGACTTGTTGCAGTCTCTGTCTCAGATCCTGAAATTTGAGTGTCGCGGCGGGAAGGGCATCTAGATCAAGAACTCCGCTCAGTCGCTCGCGATCCGCTTGCGAATGAAGATTCAATGAAGACAGTTGGACCTGTCGATGCACGTCCTCGCGCAGCAGTGGATCTGAGATCGTCTCTGCAACGGACAATGCCACCAGAAGCCGATCGGAGTTTGTCTGAAGTTCGTGCCTCAGACTTCGGGCAAACTGATCGCGCTCCCCCGGCTCGAAAAAGGCTTCCAAAAACCGCGTCAAAAACTCCACCCCCCGGCGTTGGCGACGCGAGGCGAGACGCATCAGATACCAGAGATTGAACAGCCGCTCGGCGATCTGCCACCCCTGGTCTCCCCCCGCCAGTTCCACCTGCTCGATGAAGCCCAGCTTCGCCAGCCGTTGTAATTGCGGGGAAATCTGGGTGATCGGCAGGCTGGTGAGGTCGGCCAGTTGCCGGGCGGTACAGGGATCCCACGCTTCGGCCAGCGCCGCCGCCACCATCTGCATCTGCGGTGCCAATTCTTCGAATCGCGCCTTGTACAGCGGGGTCACCAGATCCAGCACCCCTTCGAGGTCACTGTAGACGTGACTCGACAAACCTTCGGCATACAGATGAAACAGCAATACCGCCGCCCGGGGATTGCCCCCGGTCAGCAGATGCAGCGTCTTCAACCGCCCCGGTTGTGCGGCGACGCGCCCCGCCAGCTCGGTCTTTCCCTGCAGGCGGGCCAGTTCGACCAACAGCTCGCGCATCTCGTCGGCTGACAACGGGGCCAGCCAATGAGTCTTGAACAAATCGTAAAAGGGAGCGCCGTAGTCGTGCGTTTCCAGCACGGGATGCGGGGCCGCGGCAATCAGCACCGGCCCCCCCGCCCGCATCAGCACCTGCCGCAGCGCGTGCTGCTGCTGCGATGTCAGCCGCTCGAACATCAACTGCACATTGTCGACCAGCAACACCGGTCGTTCGTTGCCGGTCAGCCGCACCAGCTCTTCGAACACCGTGGTGGCCAGGGGGGCGTCGTGGTCGCGCGAGAGTCCCCGCCCCTGCGCGGCACACCGGGCGACGCTACTGTCGATCTCCGCCAGACGCTGTGACTCGCCCCGCTGCTGCCAGACGTCGGCCAGTGAGTCGAGGCAGTTCAGCCAGAATTTCGACAGCCGGTCGACGCTGTACTGTTCCTCGGCAAACACCAGCGGCACAAACCGCCCGGCAAATTCGGGCCGGCGCAACTCCGCCGCCAGACGCATCAGCAGTGTGGTCTTCCCCATCCCGCGGGCACCGATGATTAAATGCGGTTGCGCTCGTCCGCTGGCGGGCTCGCTGCGCAGTTCCCGCATCAGGTCGTCGAACAGCGGCCGACGGGCAACGAAGCTGGCGATGACCTCGGCATCCGTCTGGATCCGCGGGTTGTAAACCGGCAGCCGGCGCAGGCTGGGGGCCGGGGACTCGGTCGAGCCGGGCGGCAGTGGGGGGGTGATGGCGGTCATGCGGAGAGATTCCCAAGCGAGTTACAGCACGAACCGGGAGCGCCAGAAGTCGCGCAGCAGGAACGACCGAAAGGCGACCTGCGAATCGTCGGCCATCAGGTAGCCCTCGCGCTGCAGCGTGATCAGCAGGGATGTCAGTTGGTGCTGCACAACCAATGGGTCGTGGTTCGGCCGTTGGTCCATCAAGTACTCGAGTAGCTTTTGTTTCGAGTGGCCGCCGGGGGATTGGCACAGGTGCAGCAGAATCAGCCGTGCCGCACGCAGATCGTCGCTGCCAAACTGCCGTTCGAGCCGCTGATGCCAGGTGTCGAAGTGAATCAGCCGCTCGGGACTCAGCAACAGGCGGAAGGCCTGGTCGACATGCCGGGACTCGAGCGTGGTTGCGTTCAACCCGCGGAGTGCGTCGAACATCAGTTGCAGGAAATAGGGAAGTCGCCAGCCGATCCGATTGAGCACGTCCTGGCAGACCCGCGGTTTCAGTTGGAGTTCTTGCCCCTCCGCCAACCGAGTCAGGAACTGATGCGCTTCCTTGACCGTCAGGGGGGTCAGTTCCAGTGGCTTGAGGTCGTTGACCAATGCGGCCAATCCATACCGTTCCAGGAACGAATCGAGACCCACGGAACCATACAGGATCCAGCGAACCCGTTGGCGGTAGGTCAGCCGCAATTGCCGCAGCCAATGCAGAAAGTTCTGCAGTCGTTGGGGACCATCCGGCTGTGGATTGGCAATCTGCTGCAGCACCTCGGGAAACTCATCGAGGGCGATCAGAATCGATCTTGGACCGGCATCCAGTGTCCGGAAAAGTGTCTCGACTTCGTCCCTGAGCGTCGCGTGGGCCGAAGCCACGGTGCTCTGGGTCTTCACTTCCAAAAACGAACCCACCTTGACCGAGGCGACCTGCGAATTGAGGGAATTCCGCAATCGGTTCAACCAGGACGTTTCGATCCCATTCGCGGCCAATCTCTCGAGCAGGCGTCGCACAAAATCGAGTTCGGTGGGGCAGTCTTCGACGTTGGCCTCGGCGACCAGCCAACCTTCACCTTTCAGTCGGCCAGCCAGGTGCAGGACAAACGAAGATTTGCCACTTCGACGGGGAAAGACCAGCTTCACATTCTCGGTGGCGAGGGTGGCGATGTACCGCTGAACGTCCTGTTCGCGTGGGAAGAAATCGTCCCCCTCCACAATCTGGCCGGTGATGTTACGCACAACAGACTCCCTTGGGACCAACCCCCCCCAGAAACAAGACACATCTGTATTTATACAGACCTGTATTTATACACGATTGTATTTTGACAACAGAGTCAGTCAAGTCAAAACGGCCCTGATTGCTGAGTCGCCACGGAAACAACCCGTTCCTTGGAATCGAGCCCGCGACTCCGTGAGGGAATCGCAGCAATCGAAGAGGCATTCGAAATCGATCAAGATTTGCACGTCGACCCTACAAAATATGTTCTCCCACTCGCTTTGGGAAATTCTCACCAGAGACCTGTGGAATGACATAAGACAATCATGTGATTGGTGTTATGGCATTCTTTCCGGCCGTGGCACACCGCCTGCATCAGCACATCTTCAGTTCCCGAGTTGAGTTCACCCTGTGAAACGGAGAGGTGTGCGATGAGCCAGTTGTTTTCGCGTCGAGGGTTGGCCCGGTGGTTGGTGCTGGCCTGTCTGGCCGTGGGGGCGGCGGTTTCCCCCCACGTCGCCCAGGCGGCCGGGCTGCTGATTGCCGACGGCGGTCTGGGAGGGGTCCTCGAGATCCGCCAGCACGAGGTGTCGGTGGTCATCAACAATGGCATTGCCGTCACCGAGGTCCGGCAGGTGTTTCACAACACTGAACAACGGGCGGTCGAGGCGCTGTACACGTTTCCCGTCCCGTCCGGGGCCAGCGTCAGCAACTTCAGCATGATCATCAACGGCCAGGAAATGGTCGGCGAGGTGGTCGAGAAGCAGCGCGCCCGCCAGATCTACGACAGCTACAAGCAGGTCCGCCGTGATCCCGGCCTGTTGGAACAGGTCGACTACAAAACCTTCGAGCTGCGGGTCTTCCCCATTCCCGCCAATGCCGACCAGCACATCAAGGTCACCTACTGCCAGCAACTCGATTTCGATCACGACAACGCCACCTACGTCTATCCCCTGGCCACCGTCACCCGCAAAGGAATCGACCAGAAGGCCCGCGGCAAGTTCTCCCTCACCCTCGATGTGAAGAGCGAGATCCCCATCACCAAGCTCTCCAGCCCGTCGCATGCCGACGACTTCGTGGTCAGCTCCCCCAACCCGAACTATTCCCGGGCCAGCTACGAAGTGCAGGAGGGAAGCCTCGCCCGCGACCTGGTCATCGCGTTCGACACCTCCCGCCCCCGCACGGGCATCGACCTCATCACCTCCCGGCAATCGGGCGAAGAGGGTTTCTTCCTGCTGACCATGACCGCCGGTCAGGAACTCGAAGAGTACGGGGCCGGCATGGACTACGTCTTCCTGGTCGACATCTCGGGCAGCATGCAGCACGAGGGCAAGCTGATTCAGTCGAAGAACACCGTCGCCTCGTTCGTGCAGGCCCTGGGACAGGACGATCGCTTCGAGATCATCACGTTCAACGATGTCCCCAAACCGCACTTCGGCCAACTCACCGTCGCGTCGGTCGAGTCCCGCGAACAGGGACGGGCGTTTCTCGATTCCGAAAAGGCCCGGGGCGGCACCGTCCTGCGGCCGGCGCTCAACACCGCCTACCGCTTCAAAGACAAAGACCGTCCCCTGAATGTGGTGCTGCTCTCGGACGGCATGACCGACCAGCGCGAGCAGACGGAACTGCTGCAGTTGATGAAGTCCGCCCCGGTGGGGACCCGCGTCTTCTGCATCGGCATCGGCAATGAGGTGAATCGTCCGCTGCTGAAGCAGTTGGCCGAGGGGGCCGGTGGGTTGGCCGCGTTCGTCTCGCAGGAGGATGACTTTTCCCGGCAAGCCGGCGCCTTCCGCCGCAAGCTGATGCGGCCCGTCGCCACCAACGTGCGAATCTCGATCGACGGCGGCGCGATTCACGATGTCACCCCCGAGAAACTCCCTGACCTGTTCTACGGAGCCCCCCTGCGGGTCTATGGCCGCTATGGCCAGCCCGGGCTCGCCACCATCACCCTGCAGGCCGAGGTGATGGGTCAGCCGATCACGCAGACCACCCAGGTTGAACTCCCCGCCAACGACGACCGCAATCCCGAGATCGAACGGATGTGGGCCTACCAGCAGGTCGAACGGGAAATGGCCGCGTTGCGGGAAGGAGGCCCCTCCGACGCCCGCGTCCAGAAGATCGTGCAACTCTGCGAAGGCTTCTCGATCGCCGGCGAATACGCCTCGTTCATCGTGCTGGAAAACGACGCCGAGTACAAACGCTGGGCGATCGAACGCCGCAACGTCACCCGGGTGAAACGGGACGACGCCACCCGGGCTCGCTTGCGGGACGAACTGCAACGGCAGCGGGACGAATCGCTGGCCAAACTGGGACCGACAGCCCCCACTCAACTGGCGTCGAACACCCCGGCCAATCCCGCCGCCAACGTGCCCAACGCTCCCCAGGCCAATCCCCAGCCCAGCTCACCCACGATGCCGTCGAGCCTGCCGCAGGCCAACCCGGTTTTCAACCCCGCGCCGTCGATGCCCAACGGATCTCCCAGCAGCTCTTCGGGTGGGTCGAACTTCTCGGGGGGAGGTGCCCTCGATCCACTGACCGCCACGGTGGCCCTCGCCCTGGCGGCCGCCGCCGGCCTGACCCGGAGAAAGAAGCGCAGTCCCGCTTCGAAGAGTGAATGACCTGTCACTGCCCCCCGGATCATGGGCGGCCCGGTCTCAGTCCGAGACCGGGCCGCTCACGTCCGCGCCCGTCACCTGCTGCCCCGATTTCGTCCTGCGGGCCGGTACACCGGCGACAAATCCCCCCCGCTCCAAACCCCTCACCCGGTAACCGCCATGCGTCTCGCATCGATCTCAGTCACCGCGTTGTTGAGTCTCTGTGTGCTGGTGCTGTTTGGAGCCGACGGTTGGCTCTCGCGATGGCAGTTGGATGTCCCGTTTCGCAACGGTCTGTCGGTGCCGCGTCTGCTGACCTGTCATGCCCTCCACTGGTCCGGCAGCCACCTCGTCTGGGATCTGGCGGTCTTCAGCCTGCTGGGAGCGCTGTGCGAGATGCGCCACCGCCCACGATTCGTGGCCACCCTGGTGGCGAGTGCCGTGCTGATTCCCCTGGGCATTGCCCTGCTGCATCCGGAAATCAGCCGTTATCGGGGACTCAGCGGAATCGACTCGGCCCTGTTTGGACTGTTGGCCGCCGACCTCGGCCGGCAACGCCATCGCGAGGGAGACCGGACGGGCGCGCTCGTGATGGGGCTGTTCCTGGTGGGGCTGGCCGGGAAGATCGGCCTGGAGTGTCTGCAGGGAGACAACCTGTTTGTCTCCGACTCGTCTTTCGTGCCGCTCCCGTGGGCCCACGCCCTGGGGGGCCTCGTGGGGGTGGCGCTGGCCCTGGGGGATGGCCTCTTACCGGCGGTCTCCCTCTCCCCCGTCGCGATCACCGCCCGCGACTGACGCCCCTCTCAACGGGGCGCGGCGCCGGGAGTGGCTGGGAACCCACCGGGGCGGTTGGGATCTTCCTTGAGATTGGGGCCGACTGGTCCCGTGCTGGGCTGAGGCGCGCTGGGCCGGGAGGTGTTGGGCCGGGGGACTTCTCGACCTGGAAAGGGAGGGGGGGGAATGTTGGGCAGTGGCGGAATGCCGGGGGGGGTGAAGTCGGGGGGAGTAAAGTCGGGACGAGGGATGTCGATGGAAGGAAATGTCGGGTTCGGCGGCTGACCGGGAACCGAGTTGTTCCCCGGGATGCCCAGGGGAAATCCCCCCGGGCCAGGAGTGGTGTTGGCCTGCCGTCGTTGCATCCCAAACATCACGCCAATTCCCAAGGCCCCCACGCCTGCGAGAATCGACAGCCCCACCACCACCCACAGCAGGGGAGACCTGCGGGAGGAGCTTCGCAATGACCGGCGAACCATCGGTCGGTCGTCATCCTCGTCCCGATCTTCGAAGCTCTCCCGCCGCCCCGATCCCCCTGCAGAACGCCCCGCTCCAGAACGATCCAATCCAGACCGTCCCGGTTCAGAACGAACAGGCCCAGACCGGCTGACGGACTTCGCCCGCGGCGTGCCGCCCCCCCCAAACGCCTTGGCCCATTCATCTTCGGAACTGGCGGCCGAGCCCGCCAGCGGCAGGGCGGATGACTTCCGGGAGGACGGGGATACAGCGGGAACGGTCATCGCCTCGCCGCACGACTTGCAGTGGATGGTGCGGTTCGCGAACTCATCCCGCACCTGATAGCTGCGGGAGCACGCGGGACAGTCAACGGGAATGGGCATGCAACGCACCCGGCACAGGAGATTGTTCAATCCAAGCGACTCAATTTTCCCCCAGCACGCGCCGAAGTTCAACCGGCCAACGTCCCACCGGTCCAGTCCCCCCTGGAATCGTTCTCCGGGGGATCGCAGCTCAGGGTTGGGCCGGGGTTTTGGAAACGGAACCGTTGGACTCCGTGGAGTACCACTCAAGGGGGGATTGCTGTCGTTCGACCTCGCGGGCCGACTTCCAGCCGGTGTGAAAGGACCAATTGCCCTCCCCCCGCTTCTGCCATTGGGCGATGTCGTCTGGCGTGAGGGTCTCGGAGAGGGTCACCAGCAAGGTTTTGGATTGCGGGCAGCGTTGCCGCAGGAGCGGGAAGGACTTCGCCGTCAGGGCGGTTTCACTGAGGTTCAATGCCTGGAGTTTGGGAAGTTGCGGGAGGAAGGCGAGCCCGTCATCGGTGAGTGGGGCCTGGGCGAGACTGAGGTCGTCGAGCGCCGGGAGCCGTTCGAGGGCGGTCAGTCCCGGGCCGGTCACGCGGGTTCCCACCAGGAACAATCCTCTCAGCCGGTTGTTCACAGGCAGGCAATCGAGGCCCGCATCATCAATCGGACTGCCATCGATCTCGAGCACGGTCAGGGCGGGAAGCTGACCGAGGTGCGCGAGGCAGCGCCCGGTCAATTGCGACGAGCGGATGCTCAAGAGCTTCAGGGCGGGAAACATCGGCAGCGCCCGCAGAAACTCGTCGGTGAGCTGGTCGTCGTGCAGGCTGAGTTTTGTCAACGCCGGAAGCTCGTCGAGACCCCGAAGGCCCGCCGCCTCCACTCCCCAGGTCTCCAACTGCAACGACTCGAGGTGCGGCAACGGGGGAAACTGCCGCAGTGCCACCTCTCCCAACGTGGGACAATCGCGGATCTCGAGGGTCTTCAACCAGGGCACTCCCGCAAGTACCTCCAGCGCGTCGCCCGACAGCGAGATTTGCTCGAGTTGCAACCCCTTGAGCTGCACCCAGGCCCGCAACATCCGCAGTCCTGCCGGGCTGACAGCACACCCCTCCAGGCGCAATTGACGGACCTGGGGAAACGTGTTGGTCGCGAACTCGAGGGCCGCATCGTCGTACCGTGGGCCCACGAGCGTGATGGAGATCACATGGGGGGTGTCGACCAGCGAGGGACACCAGTCGTGCAGGGCATCGCGCAGGCCCCAACCAGCCCTGGCGAGGCGCACCCAGAGGCGGGGCTCCAGCGCCACCGCGACCTGTACACCGTGGGGCGGTTCGCCCTCGTCCCCCCAACGCTCGAGCCGGCGGGCCGCGGCGTGGATCGCATACCAGTCCCACGCCATCACCAGCTCCTGCACCACCGTGGGCAACAGCAGCAGCGTCAGGACCACCAACAGCGTACGGGGGAACTTTTGCCAAAACGACCGCAGTCGCCAGGACCGGGGTACCTTCTCGACTGACATCGCCGGTCCTCTGGAGGTAGATCCTATGCTCCGCCCACCACCTCAAACTGCACCGTCGAACCTTCGGGGCGGCGGACCTCCACCCGCAGTTCGGGCTCCCCTTCGGCGGGAATCTCCAGCCGGAGAATCAAGGCGTGCCGGCCCGCTTCGACGGGTGCCTCGACCGAAGCGCCGGGGGTGGCCGGCTGACCATCGATCCAGGCCTGGAACGGCACGGGGGTCTGGATGTCGAAGACCAGAGGGCCGGGCTCATTCACCTGCACCTCGCCCCGCAGGATCACCACCTGGGTCCCCGGCTGTTTCCGCAAGTCCGACAGGGGATAGGTGCCACCCACGCGGGCATACACGCCGCTCCAGGCATCGGGATTGCTTCCCAGCACATGCTGTCGGATGTGTTCGAGGTGGGGGACCTCGGAAATCAGTTCGGCCGGCGGATTCGACAGCAGTTGCCAGCGCTGCAGGCGGGGAGTGGTCTGGACGGCGAACGGACCCGCCTTCCCCAGTTCCGAGACAAACCGGATCAGGTCGAGCAGTTCGTCCCGCGTGAGGAACTTCGTCAGCCCCATCGGCATCATCGAGGCCCCTTCCGATTCCTCCTCGATCTCGGCGGTGGGAATCACCACGGTTTTCCCCTGGGCATCGCGGATGCGGACGCGGGTTTCGTCGCGGTCGAGCACGACTCCCGAGAGGACCTTGCCGGTGTCGAGTTCGAAGACACGCGTCACATATTGCTCTTTGACGGCAAGATTGGGGTTGAGAATCGAATTGGCGATGTAGTCGACCGGGGAGGAACCGCCGACCGCGCTCAGTTCGGGACCCACCTGGCCCCCC
>CAIOTJ010000690.1 GCA_903861195.1 uncultured Planctomycetaceae bacterium
CGGACGGCTGCACACCGAGGTCCGCGAGGTTGTTGAGCCCCCCGAGAAGCGGGAGCTGAATGTCGAGGTTCTTCCCTCGCAGACAGATTATCTGCCCGGAGCACCGGCGAAGGTGCAGGTGAAGCTGACCGACCTGGCCGGGAAGCCGTTTGTAGGCTCGACGGTGCTATCGGTCTACGACAAGAGTCTGGAGTACATCTCGGGGGGCGGGAATGTACCAGAGATCCGCGAGTTCTTCTGGAAATTCCGGCGCAGTCACCTGCCGCAGACCGAGTCGACCCTCCAGCGATTCTTCTCCAACCTGCTGAAGCCGGGGGAGATTCCCATGGCGACCCTTGGGGCCTTTGGCGGCCTGTTGGAGCTCCAGATGGCCCAGAATGGAATGGGGCGCGGGTTTGGAGGCGGGGGCGGCCGGGGAGCGGCCCCCGCGCGGATGATGATGGCCGGTGGCCCGGCAGTCGCCACTGCGGCGCCCCCGATGGAAGCCGCTGCGATGGACGGTGCCCCCATGGCCAAGGCTGCGATGGGAGATGTCGGCGGCGGGGTTCCCGGGGGGGCTCCCGCGGGCAATGCCCAGCCGATGATTCGGACCGAGTTTGCCGACCTGGCTTTCTGGGCGACCGCAGTGACGACCCGCCCCGACGGGACCGCCGAGGTCGAGTTCCAGATGCCGGAAAACCTCACGGGCTGGAAGGTGAAGGTTTGGGGGCTGTCTCACGGAGCCCGCGTTGGTCAGGGAGAGGCCGAGGTCACGACCCGCAAGAACGTGATTGTCCGCCTGCAGGCTCCCCGGTTCTTCGTCGAGAAGGACGAGGTGGTTCTCTCAGCCAATGTGCGGAACGAACTGAAGTCGGCCAAGTCGGTGCAGGTGACGCTCGATCTGGCTGGGGGGACTGTCGAATCGCTGTCGCCCCTTGCCAGCACAGTCGAGATTCCCGCCGGCGGGGAACAACGGGTCGACTGGCGGGTCAAGGTGGTTCAGGAAGGAACCGCCACCGTCCGCATGTCGGCCCTGACCGATGAAGAGTCTGATGCAATGGAAATGAAGTTCCCGGTGCAGGTGCACGGGATGCTCAAGACCGAGTCGTTCAGCGGCGTGGTCCGTCCGAATGAACCCTCGGGCAAGTTGGTCTTTCGCGTGCCGGCGGAACGCCGTATTTCCGACACCCGACTGGAGGTGCGGTATTCCCCGACGCTGGCGGGAGCCATGGTCGATGCACTCCCCTACCTGGTGGACTATCCCTACGGCTGCACCGAGCAGACCTTGAACCGTTTTGTCCCGACCGTGATTACCCAGCGACTGCTGCAAAAGATGCAGCTGGACCTGGCCGAGATCGCCCGGAAAAGGACGAATCTCAACGCCCAGGAGATCGGCGATGATGCCGAGCGGGCCAAGCAGTGGAAACGGCTCGACCGCAACCCGGTCTTCGATGAAGCCGAGGTGACCCGCATGGTGCAGAAGGGGGTCGAAGACCTGACGGCGATGCAGTTGTCGGACGGCGGGTGGGGCTGGTTCAGCGGCTTCGGTGAACACAGCTGGCCCCATACCACGGCGGTGGTGGTTCATGGACTGCAGGTGGCCCGCCAAAACGACGTGGCTCTTGTTCCCGATGTTCTCGAACGGGGCGTCGAGTGGCTGAAGCGGCACCAGGAGGAGCAGGTGACGTGGCTCAAGGAATTCGCAAACAAAGACTCCAGTAAGCCGAAGAAACAGCATGCCGACGATCTCGACGCGCTGGTCTACCTGGTGTTGTCTGACGCCGACGTGGTGAACACCGAGATGCGTGACTTCCTGTTCCGGGACAAGGTGCAGTTGTCGGTTTACGCGAAGTCGGTGTTCGGACTGGCCCTGCACCAGCAGCAGCAGGGCCAGATGCTGGCCGAACTGCAGCGCAACATCGAACAGTTCGTCGTCGAGGATCCCGAGAACCAGACCGCCTACCTCAAGCTGCCCGAGGGAAATTCCTGGTGGTCCTGGTACGGCAGCGAGGTGGAGGCGAACACGTGGTACCTCAAGCTGCTGGCACGGACCGCTCCCCAGGCCCCCCGGACCGCAGGCCTGGTCAAGTACCTGTTGAACAACCGCCGACACGCCACGTACTGGAACAGCACCCGCGACACAGCCTACGCCATCGAAGCCCTGGCCGAGTATCTGAAGGCTTCGGGCGAAGACCAGCCGAACCAGACCATCGAGGTCTGGCTCGACGGGCAAAAAGCGAAGGAGGTGCAGGTGAATCGGCAGAACCTGTTCAGCTTCGACAACAAGTTCGTGCTGTTTGGCGATGCCATCGATACGGGCGACCACACGGTCGAGTTGCGACGGCAGGGGGGTGGCCCGGTCTACTTCAACGCCTACATCAGCAACTTCACGCTGGAAGACCAGATTGCGAAGGCGGGACTCGAGGTGCGGGTGAACCGCAAGTACTATAAGCTGACGAAGGCCGACAAGCAGGTGGCCGTCGCCGGTTCGCGGGGCCAGGCCGTGCTGCAGAAGGTCGAAAAGTACGACCGGACCGAACTGGAAAACCTGGCGACGCTGAAGTCGGGGGACCTGGTCGAGATTGAACTCGAGATCGACAGCAAGAACGACTACGAGTACCTGCTGTTTGAAGACCCGAAAGCGGCGGGGTTCGAGGCGGTCGAAGTGCGATCGGGTTACAACGGCAATGAACTCGGAGCCTATATGGAACTGCGCGACGACCGAGTGGCACTGTTCGTGCGGGCGCTGCCTCGCGGCAAGCACAGTGTCTCGTACCGGCTACGGGCCGAGATTCCGGGCCGGTTCAGCGCGTTGCCCACGCGAGCGAGCGCCATGTACGCCCCCGAACTCAAGGGGAACTCCGACGAACTGAAGTTGCAGATTGTCGATTGATTCTGAGGTCGACCACCAAGCCGTCGGAGAGATTTCCCGATCTCGCCGAGGGCTTGGTCTTGCGTGGGGAAGGAGACCGCTCTCAGCCACCCTCGAGCGTTACCTTTATTGAGAGTCACCCCTGCCGTCTGGCGCCAACCTGCATGCCTCGTCAACCTCTGCGAATCGCCCTTCATGTCTGCTGCTCTGGTGCCCGGGGAGCGCGGGGGGCGCTGGAACTGGCGTCGCAGGCGGGGATTGACTGGCTGGAAGTTCCGATTCGAACCGCCGGCTATCTGTCGCGGTCTGGCGATGACCCGCTGGTGACCGATGAATCGTCGCTGGCCGAGGTGGCCGAGGTGGTCAGCGAAGTGTCGGACCGGGGGTTGGCAATCGCGGCAGTTCCGTGCCCGACCGGCCCACTGCACAGGCCCGGGGAACTCGCTCGCGCCGTGAAGAAACTGCAACTGGCCGCCCGCCTGGGGGCACCGCTCATTACCTGTGACGTTGGTGAAGCACCGGATGAGGAGGAGCAGCGGCGGCTGGTGACCCACCTGCGTGAGTTGGGGGCGGCGGCCGACGGAGAAGGAGTCCTGGTGGCCCTCGAATTCGGCCGGGGCTTTACCCGCAATCATCGATATCTGCAGTACCTGCTGCGGGAGGTCGAACATCCACGGATCCGCGCGTGCTTCGATCCCGGACTGCTCCACAGTCTGAATGACGAGATCTACAGCGAAGTATCGCTGGCGAAAATCTGCCACCTGGTGAAGCACTGCCGCTGGCGGGATTTTGATGGGGTGTCAGGCAGCCGCGAGTTTCCCCCTCCCGGCTTGGGCAGCGGCTGCATCAACTTCGTCCGGATGCACCAGATTCTGCGGGATGCCGGTTATCGGGGGGCCTGGTCGCTGGCGATCGAGACCAATTCGGACATCTCTCTCGAACCGCACCAGATGCTGGAGCGAATCAGAAACAGCCTCGGTTATCTGAAGCGGATTGGGGCGCTGGATCCCTATTGAGGCTGCCCGCCACAGCCGGGGAAAGTGGATTGCCTGACCCCAGGGATTTCGTTGCCGGGGATTGGACGCGGAAGTGGTGAACACTCGGTAATCTCGCTGCCTGAGATCAATTTGGGAGGTCAGTCCGCCGTGTCGATCGAGACCGGTTTGGAGGGGGACCCGCAAGTGACTAGAATCTGGTCAGAGAGGGGGGACTGTTCCCCACTTCTTTTGAAGATTTCTCTTCTGGCCCTTTCGATTCATGACCACTCCGCAACAATCGGCGCTCGCCCTGTTGGACTTCGCCCGCGACCGCACCCTGGCAACGCTCGACGCGATCGAGAAGCTGCCACAACCGCAGGCGATTCTTGGCTGGCGTCCGGGACCGGGACGGGCCCACATCGCGTGGCAACTGCTGCATGTGGGAATTACGGAAGAGCTGTTCGCCAGCGAGCGGTTTCGGGGAACCACCCCCGCCTTCGGTGAACTGGTCCCGCGATTCAAGGGGGGCAGTACTCCGGACGACATTGTCCCCACTTCGGCCGAAATTCGGCAGATCCTCGCCGAGACCCGCGACCATCTGCGGGCCACCATCCAGGGACTCTCGGCCGCCGATCTCGAAACTGTTCCCCCGGCTCTCGCGCAGCGCAATATCACCATCGGGAAGGCGCTGCAGATTCTGGTCTGGCACGAGGCCCATCACCAGGGGCAGGCGCATCTCACCCTCAATCTCTACAAGGCGCAACACGGCATCGCCTGATCCGCAGGGCGCCCCACCCGGTCAGTCGATCTCTATCCGCCGATTCCCAACCGAGGAGCGTTCCGTGAGGGAGCCGATTCGTCTCCACTGCCGTTGCGGACTTCCTGCCGGCCAGTCCACTCTCTCGGGCTGTCGGAAACTGGCCGTATTGGCCCTGACCGCGGGTTTGCTGCTGACGGTGGCCGGGTGGACCCAGGCACAGGAGAGCCCCGCCGGTACACCTCAACCGGCCGTGGCGGAGGAAGGCTCCCGGCATCTCGACCCGATTCTCGAGCACCTGCTGAAAGGGCGCTATGCGGAGGGGGCGGAAGCATGTGCCGATTTGTCCCCCGACCTGCAACAGTCGCCGGCGGTGAAGTGGCTGTGGTCGCATTGCCTGGAAGAGCAGGGGGATGTGGCGGGGGCGGTGGCTCAGGTGAAGGCCGCCCTCGACCGGCAGCCCGAATCCCCGAAACTGCTGGGGCGCCTCGCGGAATTGCAGTATCGCCAGGGGAAGCTCGAAGAGTGTGCGGCTACTGTGGA
>CAIOTJ010000691.1 GCA_903861195.1 uncultured Planctomycetaceae bacterium
ACTTGGGGGTTCGACCAGGGCAATGGAATGGGGCGGAGTGGCCCTTGTTGCGACCGGTGGGCCGAGATCGGATTGCGGGGCGGGATCATTCCGGGAAATGGTGTCTACGGCACTCAGGGGGGTAGGAGTTCTGGCTAGCGGGGCTGGGCGTCATTTTTTTTTTTTTTTTTTCTCAAATGCTCGCCGTAGATGAGGCTCTTGGATGGTGACAATCGGGGTCCAAGAGAGAGCGAATGGGGTCCTGCTTCCTGCCATATAAATTACTGTTCATCCTTAAGACGCCCCAACCGGATTTTCTTTTGCCAATCAGCTCAGTAGTTTCCGGGCTCTTTGCTCACTCGTAGGACATTGATGTTGCTCATGTCATGTTACTCGTGATCGACGTGTACCAACAAAAAATCTCTCTCTCTATCAGCTACACAGCAGTCACTGCATCACCCGGTTAAGGGCTGGCAGTTGTGTTGTGAGGGGTAGGGAGCAGAGCAAACAAGGAGGCTGCTTGCGTGGTTGTGGTTGTTGCTGCCGTAGTTGGTGCTGCATGTGTTTGTGGTGGCTGCTGCTGGGATAAAGTTCTGTTTAAATGTCTCTGAGCAAGTGGCTGGCAGATCCGGGACCGAGGAGGCGCGCCCCCCAAATCAACTGCACCCGGTAAATGAAGAAGACGGGCACCGGTCGGGATCGGCATGTTTGCTCGAATTGTACGTGCCACTCCAAGTTGTGTAGTAATGTGAAGCCGCTGTAGGGCATATGTAATAAAAGCCGCGGTCTCGGCCGTTGAAGAACCGTTGGCGCAAGCTGCTAGGTCGAGTAGTGATCTAGCACCATCACCAATAGCCCCCCCTGCTTCGATAGCAAAACCAACGAAAAGGTCGCCTTGGGCGTTGACGTGATCCTCCCATTTATTTTTCTTGAGGATTTCAGCTTGGCAAGCGGCGTGTCCTGGGACCTGGGCAGAGCGCTTGACATTCTCGGCTGTGCAGGGGTCGGCTGTCCGCACGTCGACGATGATTTGTTTGGTGTCACCCGGCATAGACGCCACCAGGTCAGCGCGGAGACCAGGAGGGCCGACGACGAGGACATTTGAAACCTCAAATTTCACCTTGAGGCTGGCCATTTTGAGGATGTCCCCAAGTACTCTCACGATTTGGTCGTGCCACGCCGAGGTGCGGGAACCGCTTGATGCTTTGGGGCAATGGACGCAGTGGTTGCCATAGATGTCGAGGACGAAGCGGTCGGAACCGCGCGAAAGCTGATCACTCGTAACCAAACATGAGGGGCACATGTGCTTCTCACTCATAGAAATTATTTTTAAGAGGAGGCGGCGCTTGTACATGACTGCAAAATCAAGATTATCGGTGATAGTCGTTGTCTTATCTTTGGGCACTGTGTTGAATGTGTATGGGTCTCCGCAGTTGGAATTGAAAAGAGCTGATCTCCAAGGGTACTCCTTTGTGTCATGGGCCTCAATTGCACCCTTGACCAAAAGGAGATCTGCGTTGTCCGTCAACTCGGTCAGGCGGTGTTGCAAGTGACTTGGAGACTTATTGTCGCGTAACCGTAAAACTTCATGTACTCCGGGTGCGCGGGAGTCAAGTCTGGCAAGTGCCCGGCTAGCGAAATAAGCAAGGCGCGAGGGGGCCAGCGCCGTGGGAGGGCCCCCAGGAGCGGCAGATGACAGAGTCTCGTAGATGGTTTGGGTTGTTGGAAGGCGTTTGCTTAAAAAGCCGCACGAAGGAAGCAGTGCGGGGAGGACCTCGGCCGCGTTGGCGTAGGCGGCGACGAAGGCAGCATCAGCCGATGATTTCCAGGAACGAAGTCCGAGTCCACCCATGCCAGTGGGTAGGTGAGCGATGCGTCGCGCTACATCCGGTAGTAACGGGGAACTGCAAATCCGGCGGACAACAGAAAGGACACACGCGTCGTAGCGAGCGGCAACTTCGTCAAAAAAACTCTCGCCACCAGGAACATTGCGAAGTAAGTGGTTGATGCGGTGCACAAGCGACTTGCACGCAATGATGTGTTGGGCCTGAAAATTCCTTATTCGCCCAAGTACCATGAAGTCACGCTCGATTTCACTGACTATGCTGCTAGCATACTCCACCCAGAAAAACTCGCGGCCGACCGGGGCGCCAAGGATACGGGTCCCCGAGTTGGTGTGTTGCATGTCGTCTGGCATGCCAAGGTCAACGAGGTCAGCTTTCGTGTGCTGCGGGGCGAAAGCCATGCCCTTGTCGTCACGAAGTTCACCTTGCAGTTCAGTGCAGTAAATTTGAGCCCACCGCTTGTACGCCATAATAGCCCGAGACGGGGGGCCGAGAATATGGACATCGTCACAATACGCGAGGATGGTAAGGTCAGGGTATTCCATTTTCAATTGCTGCAGGTAAGGGTGAATAGCCAGACAGTACAAGAAAGAGCCAAGGCTACAACCCTGGCGGGATCCCACGGCGTTGAAAATCCGCTCGAGGCCGGCACCATCCTCGTAGAAGATAATGTCAGCCGCTTCACCATACATGAGCTTAACGAGGGCATATATTGATGGGAAACGCTCCAGCAGTGTGCCCCACAGACGGGTGCGGCACCAAGTGTTAAAGGCATTGCGCGCATCACAGGAGATGTCAGCATGGTCAGGGTGTTCTTCCATGTGCGTTGCAATCGCCATGGCCATAAGTTCGCAGCCGCCTTGGACACCGACGCCAAATTGAAGTGCGGAATCAGGTTGTAGGAAATAACGCTGAGTGTCGCCTGATAGAGCTGACATGGCCAGGCTACCAATGAGTCGCAGTAGGACATGCCCCACCACAATAGGGCGAAGCTCGCCCTCGTCATTCTTCGGGATCGCCACGCCCCGCCCTGCATTGAGGAAAGGCAAGACAGACGCAGGGATACGGCCCGCAGCCATGAGGTTAATGGCCGCTGTCAGGTTCTTGGAAATGTCATCATCATCAAAAAACCAGTGGCGCAATCCACGGTAATTCGTTCCAGATAAACCGCCAGCTGACGCGTTGCTCGAGCGTCGAACCCGTTTGATGATTTGGGCAGAGGTGAATTGGATGGGTTCCGGGGGCGGGGCGCTAGCAGGCGGATCGAGGGCTCGGCGAAGGATAGGAGGGGGGTCGGGGTTTCGGGGTGGGTGTCTTTCCGGGACATCACCTCCACCAAGGGGACATGTGTATGTTTTAGGGCGTGGGGCTGTGTCGCCTGGAAGAGGGTTCAATTTCCGGAAGGCTCGTGTGTGGTCTCCCGCTTGGGTTGGCCGGGGGTTCGCTGGAGCACGGAGGGCGCTCGCGGCCTTCCCAACATCGCCATGTTTCAAAAGTGTGTGCTGAGCCTGAGCTGCACGGGCGTCGTCGGGATCGTCGGATTGGGGCGGGGGCGGGGGAGGCATATTGCCAGGGTCGCGACGTTGGAGATGTTCTTCGAAAAGTTCATCCCAATCTCCAGCAAGGAAGAGGGCCACCCGCTTCCGGATGGTTTCGCCGAAGGTCTGCGATTTTGGAAAAGGTCCCAGAATGAGTCCATCATAGAGGTGTAATAGGAGGTGCCAAAGGGAGGCAGAATCAGGTTGGGCGGCAATCTCTCTCGCTAGGAGACTAAGGCCACGTCGGTACAGGGGGACAACGCCGCGAGGGATTGCTTGTGCCGCGATCCGAAAGCCAGCTCCGAAGAAGGATTTGGCGTCATTGCCTAGACGTGCCTCGAGGCCGGCGAGGCTAGCTGCAAAATTCGGGTTGCCTGGGGACACGTCGGGACAGGGGGCAACGGCTACCGAAGTAGCACCTCCGTTCGTAGGCGATATGTGGTGGCGGAAGGGGCGGCGGCGGCGGTTGCGGGTCGAAAGGCGGTCGACATCACTTGCGTGGGAGGCCTCAGCTAGGGAAGCGGGGTCAAGGAAAAGGGCGGAGAGGCGCTGATTGGAGTGAACTCGGGCCCAGAACTGGGGTTTAGCTCCGGCCGTCGTCTCGGCCACTGTTGGTTGGTAGACTGCCTCGACGGTAAGGCAATGGGTCTCTTTGGGCCGACGTTTCTTAGATGGGTTTGGCGGGCTGGGGGATGTTGGTGGGGCGGTCGATGAAAGAAAGGCAGTAGTAACGAGGCCTACGAGGGGGTGGTTGGTGGTCCATCGGTGGTTTTCGGTAAAAGGAGGCGAGAAGTCGAGGAGAGGTGTGAGCGTTGGCGTCTTCTTTGCTGGGGCAGCAATCTTGCTTCGGCGGCGAGCTTCGTCGAAGGATCGGTGCAGTGTTTGGGTGTCGACCCAGGTTTCACGTTCAGAGAAGGGCGCAGGGAGAAGCAGGCGCCATTGGTGAAGCCCTGATGAATCAATGCGGCGTTCCACAATTTGGGCTTGTACAGTAACTCCATCAACCGGGAGGCGAATGGGATAATTAGAGTACGACGCTGGGAGTTGTAGGGTGGTATTGAGTGGCGGGCCCCGAGTCGAAGAAGTGCTGCGGTCGTCGGTCGGCGGTGTGGGCGTGGGGTCGGCAGGGTCGGCAGCGGGGCGTGGGAGGGGCTGGAGAAGGACATGACTTGCGGGGCCTCCCAGGCTATGGTTCGCAAGGTATTGTTCGTGGGCAGCGATAATCTTATGGTACGAGTACTCGTCAGTATCTCCATCAGAGAAACGGACGGCATGCAGGAAAGCTCCACCGAATTCCATCACTGGTTCGGACCCAACAACCGTACCCGAGAAAGATCCGTGTCCGGGGAAATCTATCTCAACAGGTAGGCCGATGAGTTGTTGAGCGAGGTACGGGCAGAAAATGGCACCTTCTACGTCGGTAGCGGAGACCTCGGTCGGGGCTCGGGTTTGAGCACG
>CAIOTJ010000692.1 GCA_903861195.1 uncultured Planctomycetaceae bacterium
CAACGGGCCAGCCATACCCCCAGCCCGGCCCAGCGGGCCGGGAAAGGTCCCCCCACCAGGTCGTTCGTCGGCCCAACAGGCCAACGATTCATCTTCTTCGCCCCACGGTTTTCGTAGAACGGTTGTCATGGGGCGCTGAAAGAGGACCAAATCGCCCACCGGTTCGGACGAATCAAACGGGACCAAAGCGCCCACCAGTTCGGAACGCGGAGGAAAGGCAGCTTGCTGAGCACGTCGGCCGGCTGGTGGACCCGGCCGCAGTGCTGCCGAGTGACTGGAAACACCTCCCGCAAGTCCGCCCGAAAGCCCAAGGCACCATCCCCGACGCCCAGTTGCGGAGTGATCGTCAGGCCCCCCATGACAAAGTCCCGGGGCGGGAGGTCCGGGAGCAACTCCATCCCGCTCGGCCGGCTCTCGCGCGAGCCGTCCGTCACCGCGATCCGCAGCTGGCCACGATCATCCGAACCAGCTTCGCCAGACCACGCCACGCTCCCCCACCCCAGGCCCGCCGCGGGGGCCCCTTACGCACCGCCCCTCGACATCCCGGCCTGGCGGCACCGTCGCGAGGCCCACCCGCCGAAGGAGCCCTCCGGCAACACGGTCAGCCCACCCCGTATCCGGGGCGACAAACCAACCCCGGTGTCAACGCCCAGGCGTTAGCCGGCGGTGAGCCATTGACAATGGCGTTTGGAAATGACTGGTTTCAGGGAGGCTGGCTGTGACGGGGTGTGTGATCGGTTGAGTACTTCTTGGCCAGTTTTTGAAGTGGATCGTAAACCATTATGGAAAATGGTTTTATGGCATCTGGGGTGGGTTCGCGAACAAAGGGTGGCCCGTACTTTTTCGTTGCTTGCTGGCTTCCACCTTCAGCTGAAGCCCGCCCCGGACACCTGCATGCGTGAACCTCAAAATGCGTCCCGCCGTGCCCGCCGTGGAAACGGTGAGGTGCATGAAGTTTGATCATCATGATCTGTGCTGCAACCAATGGGATACTCAGCGACAAATCCCGTCACTCTTTGTGGAAGGCTGCATTATCAAGCGAAACTGACAGTCGTAAGTGGTGGCGACTGAGACCGACGACTCTGTGGTGTTTTCCATAACAGAACTTCGTGAAGCTGCCCGCCCTAATTTCACTCGACCGATTTCGCCACAAATATAAATATCCAAAAATAAGTGTGGTTGTTTCCTGCCGCATCGCTACAACTACGTTATAAAAAGTTCGTTGATGGTGCATGTCGACCATCATTCCAGTTCATAGTCATTTGAGAGAGAGGTTCCAATAATGAGGCGTGTCTCACTTGCTGCCGTTCTGTTGGCCACACTGCTCGTTCATACTGTCATGGCTGCAGAGATCAGCCAGCTGGCAATTCAATTGTCCAGTCGATTTGGTCAGACACCCAGCACTTCAACGCTGACGTTTACCGCAGGAAAACCGGGATATTTCGTCCTGACCGGACGATTCAACTCTAAAGTTACGGTCAGGGCGGGGTCAATGAACTTCACCAAGCAGATCCGCGACTTCTGGAACAATCAAGTCGCCCCCCTGGAAACAATCGAGAAAACCCAACTGGCGGATGGCCAGAGTCGCGTACTTGTCAGGCTCAACTCTCCTCAACTGAGCTTCAACGGAGGGAGTGTGCGCATCGTGACGGAGACCGGCCAGTTGCTCGACGAAGATCCAATTGTCGTCAAGTAATCAACTGTCGCGCCTCCAGACAATCCAGGCGAGCTTTTTAATTGTCGTGACAATTCCCCACGGATTGCTGACGCAGATCGTTCGCTGTGGCGATCTGCGTCTCTGCTATTTCTCGGTCTTACACGGACCAGTCGGCAGTCCCAATGACTTGGTGATCTCAAGCGAGTACACCATCTGAATGGCAGGAGCATGAATGCGGATCATTCGCGGATTGTCAGCACATGAGTCTAAACGTAAAAAAACGAGTGCCTAACTGGAAAAGGTCGGCTGCGGTGCGCGCAGTACCGGCCGGTCGCCGACCCTCGGGGGTGACGACTTGTCCAGTCGGTGATGGTTGTTTCAGTTTTGTTTTCGTTGGTTCCAGGAACCGGCATGGTGGTGAGTGGGCGGGTTGCCGTCCCCATCCGGAGGGGCGGCTCTTGTGGCGGTCCATTTCGGGAGCCGCCGTGCGGAGGTCAACAGTTCAACACCGTGGCCAGCCGGAAGAACGCGGGAAGGTATGGGTTCCAGTTGAGAACCCGGACAATCCGACGGCGTGCCTGGCGGACAATCTGGCAGGGAATGCGGATGAACGCATTCACAAATGTCTTGAACTCCATGCGAAGCAGTTGGCGTTTCTCTTCGGTGTGTTGTTGACGGCAGCCATTGTTGACCGGCAGC
>CAIOTJ010000693.1 GCA_903861195.1 uncultured Planctomycetaceae bacterium
GGACTGAAAATCCTGGTGTCGCCGGTTCGATCCCGGCTCTGTCCACTTCCGTGATGAAGTCCACTTGCGTGTACGTAAGTGGACCTTTTTATTGATCAATTTGTCGGATCCGGGTGAATGTCGCACGTGTTGAAGCGAAATGCCCCTGCTGTCGACGGACATCCGGTATGGTGCCTCTGGCACACCCATCCGCACTCACTTCAACAGAAATGGTCCATTTGGCCATGTGGTCGGAGGTTCCCACTGCGCGAGGTCTGAGACGTCGAGGGCGAGGAGTGGACTGATTTCAACTGGATCAGTCGAGTTGGGGACTTCGCAACGGGTGCTGAGCCAGCGCAGTGATCGTGAGATCATCGCCCGTTGGACATGTTCCGGCGAGAACTCTCCCACAGAATTCTTGAGGGGACAGAACTCTTCATCGCGATCCACTTCCATGACAAGGCAGTTCCGGACGAGCGGAAGAACATCGAAAATGAACCGTTCGTACTTGGTGGCATTTTCGGCGGTCGGCACCACCCAGTTTCCCGAGCCATCCAAATGGCTCACTTTTTTGATCGCCCGATGATAGGGAAGAGATTCTTCCGCGACTGCGATTTGCTGCAGTGTATTCCGGTCAAACACATGAATGGCTGTGTTTCCAGCCCAAAACAACAGGTCTCCCTCCGCAGTGGTTCGGTGAACATCCTCCGCGGTCAAGTCGCTGTATTCGATGATTCGGACCTGTCCATCGATCTCAGTCAACACCCCCATCTTTTCCTCGGGGGTCTGTTTGGCGACGACTTTCACCGTCAGTTGGGCGTGCTGTTGATGATGCAGTCCCAGCATTACCGGGTCCGCTACGTGGACCAGGGGATTGTCGACCTGGTGATAGAAAAGCAGGTCAATTCCCTGTTGTTCCAACCGGTCGAACGCACCGCTGGATTGCAAGGCCTCCAGTAATCCGCCGTGGCCATTGGGATTCATAATGAGGGTCCCTGGACCGTTCATCAGAATCTGGCCGGTCTCACGATCGACCGCGGGCATGACCCCCTGCCGCAGAAACTGAACCGAATCTGGATCCAGGCCGAACCACTTGTGGTTGGCGAAGAACGCATGCGTGGCCTGGTCCGTGGCGTGGCTGGTCATCACCAGAAACGGGATTTTCCGGCCGAATCGTCCGGTGAGGGCGAGCACTTGCTCGGCCAGAATTTGGTAAAGCGAACTGCCGCTGACGGGTCCAATGGGATACATCCCCTTGGGGCCCGCAACCCCCAAGCGCGTTCCTTCCCCTCCCGCAACCAGGATCACGGCCACGCGCCCTTCCCTGAGCAGGGACTCTCCACATTCACGTGCCTCCTGCTGCATCTGCACCTCCGTCGACGAGCGAGGGGTTCGCACGATCTGCCGGAGCGGCCTCGCACGTTGTGCCAGGTTGGCAGCCGGGGAGTCCGAAGAGAAACTCGGCACCCCCTCCTTCCACAACTTCGACAGCAGATTGAAATCCAGACAGCGGGCCTGTTCGAGGAGCGATTCCTGTTCCGCTGCGGAGAGTTGTGTCCAGCGGTCGAACAGATGCGATTGACCGGCGGCCTCCGCCTTCTGACGCAACTCAGCAACCTGTGGGAGATCAATTCGGGACATGAATGTCGAATCGAGAGTCAGAGGTGGAGAATGGATTGGGGGGGCGAAACAGGAAGTCCCCGAAATTCCCGGTGACGCAGGTTCAGAACCGGGAACCTACAGACTCGGACCAATCGGGACCTTTGTCAACGCGCAATCTGATGGCGGCCGCGTGGAACGGCCTCTTTGTGATGACCAGAGCGGGCTGCTGTTGAGGCCGGCGGCGCAACATCGCCCTTTCAGGGGCCTCCCCGAATTCACCGGGGGTCTGTTTACGTGCCGGCATGGGGGCGGAATCTTCATTGGTTGGCTGACAAACCTCTGGGCCTTTTTTCAGGAGTCGCGATTCCAGAGCGTGCTCACCAACCTCCAGGGGGCCAACAGGTTGTTTTTCATCGGGATTCCACGGCCAGTCGGCGACAGGAGTACTACGGTGAGGTCATCGCGACGATTTCGAGGTTCCGAATCGCCAGTGATCGCCTCCAGTAACCGAGGGATCAGGGTCTCCCGCGGCTCCGGTGGAAGCCGCCGCAACACCGACAGCAGGCCCTCATGTCCGAGGAGTTCGGACGGGCCTGTCGGATACTCGAGCAGTCCGTCCGAAAACAGTAACAGCAGGTCGCCAGGACTGAGTCGCAGGCTCACCTCTCCGTAGAGTGCACCGTCCAGGACTCCCAGGGGAATATTCTGCAGGGGCGCCTTCAACTGGGTCAGGTCAATCACGCTCGCGAGCGGCTCCCAGGTTTGCTTGTCCTGGCGATACAGCACGGGCAGCGGGTGGCCGGCGGTCGAAATCTCGAGTTTGCTTCGCGGAGCAAAGAATGTGATCACAATCGCGGTCGCAAACCGCCCAGCGGATCGCAGTTCACCAAATTGCTCGTTCAACGCACGAAACAGGCGTCCCTGCTTGATGTAGTTGATGTTTCTGCGCATCAGATCGCGGAGACCACGTGCGATGCTGTCCACCAGGTCTCCGTGACCGGCGACATCGGCAATCAACATGCGGCTGATGCGTCCGGAGGCACAGGACGAAAGGTAATAAACATCACCGCCCTTTTTGCAATCCGGGTAGGGGAGCGAGTAGACCCACGCCTGCAGTCCCGTCAGTTCGACGTTCCGGGAAGTCGGTTCATTTCCTCCCCAGACCTCCATGCACTGCATTTTCATCGATTCCGAAGAACCCGAATCGGCAGGTGGAGGGGCGCTCATTGTTGGCGAAAAGCCTTGAGAGGACGGAGGCTGGTGCGGCCCAGCGGACGTTGGCCCCCGGCAATCCCATTACCGGAGAGACATACCCGAGATTATCCCGGCATGGCAGGACAACTTCAATCGGCCAGTTCGCAGCATTGTCACCTGTGCATGTGCTGCTGTAGCCAGCTCTGGATTTCCCTGGCTGGAACTCCCTCGCTGACCAACTGCCGAAGTTCTCCCAGACCACGATCAGAAATCTGACAAATGGTGTGTTGCGCGGACCGGAAATTCCATGGCGTAACGCTCAGTCTGCGAACACCGATCGCCAAAGCGACGGCCGTCCAGAGGGGCTCTCCCAGCAGATGGCCACAGAGAGTGAGCCGAGTCCCGTGAATCCGCGCAAGTTCGGTCAGGGAGAGCAGCAATTTCAGGACGGGGGGGGACAGGCAACCGGCCAGAGGATCGACCTCGGCTGACAAATTCTCTGGGCCGGCGAGGTGTTGAGAGAGACCGTCCCAATCGATGGTGAGACCGTTCACCAAGGGAAGCCACTCGCGGGCGGAGAGGGCCGCCGATGGTGATTCCAGCAGCAGCCCAACGCCAAATGGGAACTCCCCACGATCAATGTCGCCGGCCATCTCTCCCAATGTCGCGAGGGCGTTCTCCAGGTCTTCACGGGAGTCAATCTGTGAGAACAAGATTGTGACGGGATGATCTTTCGCAAGCTCTCGGAGTGCCTGGACCTGGGCAATCAGCCATTCACGGGGAGGGCGAATCGGGAATTCCAGGCCATCGCAGATTCTCTCCGGCGGGACGCAACTCTGTTCCTGACCCCAGTAAGCCCCGGGGCGTTCCCGAGGAAGCGACAGGGCGATTTGCAGTTCGTGGCCCTGGAATTGGTCTGCGACGGCGCGAAATCTCGCCAGGAATTCGCCGGTGGAGCCAGCATTCCAATTAAACCCATGGGGACGGTCTCGGCGCCACACTCCAATTCCATCCGAAGCCGACAGCATTTGTGGATCGGTTTGTTGCGAAAATTCCAGCGTGAGCAGAATCCGGATGGTGATCCCATCGCGGGTCACGGCTGCAACCGGCTCCGGAAAATCGGGTTGGCTGGTGATTTCCTCAGGGAAATCCTCGTCACCCGACGAAGACTCGGACGCATCGGGGAGAGTGACGATTCCCCGCGTTCCGTCCAGGATGACTGGCACCCGGTCCGTGATCTGGCCCCATGCGGCCCCAAGGCCGCAAACGAGTGGTATGCCCAGGGATCTGGCCAGCACCATCGTGTCTGAATTCCAGTCACAACGTTCCAGGATCACCCCCACTGCTCCCCCTTGGCAGCTCTGCAGCAATTCACGGGCGGTCATCGTTGAGGCCACCACGATGGTTCGACTCCCCGTGGTATCGGGCGGCGGGCCAGCACACGCCGAAGGCAGTTGGACCGCGGAGGGCGCGGTCTGCGACGGCAAGCCAGGCTGCTGAGGGGAGGGTGAAGAACTGCAGTCTTCGGCCTGCAGGCCCCTTGGGGGAGATCTCAGCAGGTCTCCCTGAAGTTCGGGGATTGTGTTCGCCTGCTCCGGAAGTCTGTATTCGTTCGGGGCGACCGCCCAATCGCGGGACTCTGTGTCAGACGCGTCCGAAATTGCGGCTGGAGTTGGAATTCGCGACTTCCGCAGAACTTGCCCGGGAGATGGAGCCAGGCCCGGTGGCTCTGCAGGTGTGCCGGCGTCAGGTGCGGAAACCGGCAATTGAACTGAGATTGGACCCTCGGTCAACCGCCGGGCGCAACCAGAGACCACTCCAGGACTCGCCGGAATTCCCTGCAGTTTCATCGGAGATCCAGTGCCCGTTCTTGGACCAGACGCAGGATTCGGTTGTTCCCCGTGTCGACAATGAACCACTCTCCGGAGGAGTCCAGGCAGACCCCGTGCGGAAAGTGGAGTTCCGCAAGCTTCGCCGGGCCTCCGAGTCCCTGAGCCCCGAGTTTTCCCGAGCCCGCCACAAGTCGCAGCCGTTCCGTCTCGGGGTCATAGCAGCGGATCTGGTGATTGTCGGTATCTGCGATAACGACACGGCCGTCGACTGCGATACAGAGATGTTTGGGGCCACGCAGCGGCATCTCGCGGGCCGGCCCTTCTTCCGCACCGACTCCGGCGGTGCCCGTGCCGACGACAGTCCTGATCCGTCCCTGAGGGTCAACCTTGCGCAACGTGTGTCCTCCGCGCTCCAGGATGTAGATATTGCCGAAGCGGTCCGCGGCCGCCGCTCGGGGATCCACCAACGGGCTTTCCCGTGCCATGGCCCCATCGCTGGGGACTCCCGCCTTTCCGTTGCCAGCCACCAGCCGCAAGCGGCCTGTCTCGAGATCGACCGCACAGACACGGTGATTTTCCAGATCGGTGATCAGCAATCGCTTGTAATCGGGCGTCAGGGCGACGCAATAGACCCCGTCAAAATTGGCCGAGAGTGCTGGCCCGTCAGTGCCGGCACTTCCCTTGGCTCCGGTCCCGGCGAACGGCTCGACCACCTCTCGGACGGGGTCCATGCGGCGAACCCGGTGATTGAGCGTGTCGGCGATGTACAGCGTCCCCTCCGGATCGATGGCGAGAGCGTGCATGGAGTGAAAGATCGCCTGCACCGCCGGCCCCCGATCGCCGCCGTCCCCCTTTTTTCCGTTGCCGGCCACCGTGACCAGTCCTCCCCGTTTGGTCCAGCGGTGAATATGCCCCCCCTCCAACTCAACGATATACATGTGTCCCTGTCGGTCGAAGTCGATACCGAAGGGAGCATTGAGTCTGGGCTGCGGTTGGGCATCGACACGGCCGTTCCCGCTCGCAGACTCTCCAACGACCAGTTCCAGGTGATCGGCCGACACCACACCGGGCAGGATCATTCCCGAGCACCAGGCGAGAGCCCCGGCCAGAAGCAGCGGAAATCTGCGGTAGAACTTGGTTGCCAGAGGGCGTGGAACGCCTCTGTCTGCCGAGCAATTCCCGGTGGAGAGTACCTGGATCCGGGGGAGAGGCATGGTCGAATCTCGGGGGGTTGAGGCCAGCGAACGAGCTTGCGTCGGCCGGATGCTGTCAGCGGACTGGCTCTGTGCCATTCCGCGATTGAACCGGGAACGACGGAGGGGCGTCAAGCCGACCACGGCATTCCGGAAATCCAGGTTGTCGACCGTTCGACTCCCGAACGTGCTGGAAGTCGCCTCGTATGGCAGGATGGAGGGCCGCGGACTATCTTGTGGGAGTTCTGTCTCACCGTTGTTCTCCAGTCCCTGAGTGTTCTTTTCCCGCATGTCTGTCGACTACATCATTTCGATCCTGCAGATCATCATGATTGACATCGTGTTGTCGGGTGACAACGCGGTGGTGATCGCTTTGGCCGCGCACAAACTCCCAGCCCATCAGAGAAATCAGGCGATTCTCTGGGGAGGGGGAATTGCGATCTTCATGCGCATCGTCTTCACGATGGTGATGGCTTTTCTGCTGATGGTCCCTGGGGTGCGACTCTTCGGAGGCCTCGTGCTTTTGTGGATCGCCGTGAAGCTGCTTCTTGAGGACGAAGAGCACGAAATCACGCCGGATAACGCCGATCAAAGCGCGCTGGCTGCGATCCGAATGATTTTCGTCGCGGACTTCATGATGAGTCTCGACAATATGCTGGCCGTGGCCGGCGCCAGCCACGGCGACTCGGCGAAGTTGTTGATGGGGCTGCTGGTGTCGATTGCGATCATCATGACCTGCAGCGGCCTGATTGCCCGGCTGATGAACCGGTTCCCCATCATCGTCTGGATCGGGACGGCAATTCTCGCCCTCACGGCCGCGGAGATGATCCTGGGCGATCGCGAAGTGGCCCGTTATTTCGTCAATCAGCATGGTGTTTCCCTGTCGAAGCACTGGGAACAGGATTACATGTACACTTCGGCCGAGCTGCCGAAATTCGAGGGGCTCAGTCAGCTCCCCGAGGATCTCAAGCCTCTGGTGAGATTTGACGAAGAGCAGAAAAACCTGGGGCCCATCCAAAGCGTCTCTCGTCACCTGCGTTACGCCGGTCAGATGACGCAGGAACACCGCGATCAATTGCTCGCCGTCTGCCAGACTGACGAAGATCGCAAGGCGATCGCGGCGATGTATGAAAACTCACGGGTTCGGGATATTCCCGCATGGGTTCCTGGTTTCCTGCATCCTTTTGTCCAGCCCAAATTCGATGCCGACTCGATCCAGAAAGTCGAGGGACGGCGGTGGCACTCCGTGGCCCCCCTGTTCAATCTGGTGGTGGTGCTGGGCTGCTTGGCAATCCCCTGGTGGATTCGCCGTAGCCGAAGTTCTTCGCACTCCGGCGAATATCCCCAAGAAATTCCCCCGACGGTGTGATGGACAATTCCGTGTCGGCCATTGCTCCGCGCCAGTCGCTGGCAATTCCCCTGGGATTGATGGCACTGGGGGTGCTGGCACTCGGGGTTGATCTGGAGGTCAGCCGTCGATGCGTGGCTGGAGAGTTCCGCGGCTTGCACCGGTTCCTGGAGCAAATTGAGCCGTTTGGGCAACCCCCTGGCGCGGTCATCATTGTGCTGGCGCTTTGGACTTGCGGCGCTCTGTCGGGGCGTGGTGCCCTGCGGGTTGTTCTGGCTCCGATTGGAGCGGGTTTGTCGGCGGACGTGTTGAAACTGCTGGTAGCGCGGGCCCGACCCTATCATTTCTTCCAAAATCAGGGGGAGGCAGCCGCTGCGACAGTTCTCGATACGTTTGGCGGTTGGCTCCCGTTGTTTTCGGGCGGATCAAGAATGCAGGGCTGTCCTTCGGCCCATACGGCCTTCGTAACGGGTTTCTGCGTGGCATTGTCTCGCATGTTTCCGCAAGGAAGGTTGTTGTTTGCCGTGGTGGCCGCCCTGGTGGCGCTCCAGCGGATTGAAGGCGGGTCGCACTTTCTGAGTGATACGCTCTGGGGGGGCGCGGTCGGATACCTGATCGGGAATGTGTGGATGGACGCATCGTCCCGTTGGATGTCGGCTGATTCCCGGAGTCAGTTCGATTCGAATCCAGGGAGTGCCAACCCCCCCTCAACTGCATGAGGGAAAAACCAGACTCGTGATGAGGAAGGGGTGGTCTGGCGGTTGACCCGGTCAGAGGCAGCGGAATTGAAGCCAGGCGCGTTGCACGCTTCCAGAGGACGACAGAGGAACTACACAAATGGAAGTTTCGAGAATTGCCGACCTGTTCCAGCGAACAACGTCGGAAATCGGCAAGGTGCTGGCGGGCCAGGAGGAACTGGTCGAAGGAGTTGTGCTGGCCATCTTCAGTGAGGGGCATGTCCTGATCGAAGGAGTGCCCGGACTGGGGAAAACCCTGCTCGTCAACACCCTGGGTCGGGTGATTGATTGCGGGTTCAAGCGGGTCCAATTCACACCCGATCTGATGCCGTCCGATTTGACCGGGCATTCGATGTTTCACCTCGGTGAGAATCGCTTCGAATTTGTGGCTGGTCCGATCTTCACCAATCTCCTGCTCGCCGATGAGGTCAATCGTGCTCCGGCGAAGACGCAGTCCGCTCTGTTGGAGGCGATGCAGGAACTGCAGGTCACCATCGATGGCAAGAGCCACCCGCTGCAGCGGCCGTTCTTCACGATGGCCACCCAGAATCCGCTGGAACAGGAAGGGACCTATCCGCTTCCAGAGGCCCAGTTGGACCGGTTCATGTTTAAACTTCTGGTCGATTACCCCAGTCCCGAGGCCGAACGGCAGATTCTGAGGAATTGCGCTGAGGGCAGGGGGTCAAGGCGCATGGAAACGTATGGTCTGGAGACCGTATTGACCGCTGCCGAGATTCTCGAGATCCAGCAGTCCCTCAACGCCGTGATCGTGGAACCGTCGATGATCAACTACATCGCCAACATCATCGGTCGCAGCCGCGAATGGCATTCGATCAGTGTGGGGGCGAGCCCGCGGGCCGGAGTGAACCTGCTGCAGGCGTCCCGCAGTCTGGCGGCTTCGGAGGGACGCAATTTCGTCGTGCCCGATGACGTCAAATCACTGGCCCCCTGGGTTTTGCGGCATCGTCTTCGCATCCGCTCCGATGCCGAGATCGAAGGCACCACGGCGGATGACGCGGTACGGGAGATTCTCGAGTCGGTCGAGGCCCCCCGCCGATGAGCCCCAGTCGCCGACTTCTCTGGGTGTTTCTGGTGTTGGCTGTTCCAATGGCCATTCCGGCACTGGGGATTCCGCTGGGTGGACTTCCCCCGGAAGTCGAGCGGTTTCTTTGGCAGTTCGGGATTCTCGCGAATCTGGCCGCCTTGGCGGTGGCGGTTTATGACCTGTGGCACTCGACTGGCCTGTCCCGGCTGGAAGTTTCCCGTGAGGCCCCCCCCGTCATGAGTGTGGGGGCCCGGAATGTGATCCGGGTATGGCTGAGCAATCGGGGATCTGGCGAATTGCTGGTGGAAATTGAAGATTCTCCCCCGCAGCCGGCGATGGTGGAGGGGCTCCCGCTCGTGGCTCAGTCACCTGCCGGCAGTTCGCGGGAACTGCAGTACCACATTGTTCCCCAGCGACGGGGAGCGTACCGGTTTGGACCGCTGTTCGTCCGAACCCGGAGCCGGCTGGGTCTGTGGAATTTCCAGGAAGAACGCGGCCACGCGCACTTGGTGAAGGTTTTTCCAGACATCCAGTCGGTGGGCCGGCTGGAGCTCCTGCTCCGCGACAACCGGTTGTCGGAACTGGGAATCCGCCGGTCGCGGGTGCGTGACCGTGGGAGCGAATTCGACAGACTGCGTGAATATCGCCGCGGGGATGAACCGCGAGCCATCGACTGGAAGGCCACCTCCCGGCAGCGGCAGCTGATTGCCCGTGAATATACCCTGGAACGGAATCAGACGGTCTGCCTGGTCCTGGATTCCGGTAGTTCCATGTGCAACGAAGATGGTGGAATCCGACATTTCGACCGGGCACTGAATTCGGCGGTGGTGTTCGCTTACCTCGCCCTGAGACAGGGGGATTCGGTCGGGATGATGGTGGCGTCGAATCGGCTCGAACGCTGGATTCGTCCGACGCATGGTGTGCAGGCCATTCACCCCTTGATCCGGTCCACCTACGACCTCGAGGCGAGTCATGTGGCCACGGATTACCAGCGAGTCGCGGACGAGATTCGCCTGCGGGTCCGTAAACGGGCATTGATTGTCTTGCTGACCCATTCGATGGATGAACTGCAACTCGAGGCGGCCGTCAAGCCATTGACGGCTTTGTCTCCCCCCCACCTGGTGCTGGTGGCCTGTCTGCGGAATGTGCAGCTACATGAGCGGGGGCGACGTCATCCGCAAGGTGATCTGGAAGCTTTGCGAGTCGGAGCGGCCAACGTGTTCCTGCTGCAGCAGGCCAGGACAATCGCTGAGATGAACGCCCTGGGGGTTCAGGTGCTGGATATCCTGCCGAGCCAATTGACAGGCGAACTGGTCAGCCAGTATTTGGAGATCAAAGCGCGGCAATTGTTGTAATCCGCAGTGAGCACGGGACGGGTGCCCGCAACCTCGTTTCTCTCAACTTCGTGTCACTGAGCCACCGAGGGGGGGATGTGAAGTGGTCGGTGATGGACCAACAGGGGGGCCGGAAGGGGACAAGTGTGACCCGATCTGTGGTGTGGGCAGTGGCTCAGGAGGGGGCGGTGGGTTGACAGGGGATCCCGGGAGAGCAGAACCGGTTGGCAAAATGACCGGCCATGGGATAGACTTCGTCAGTGGAATCGACCGGGCAGACCCGCTGAACCTTTGTGTGGAGTGGGCCGCACTGGTGTTGCAGCCGACACATCCCAGACTTCGTTGGAGGTCGGGATTCGGCATCGAGACGATCTGGAGCGAGGAGTTTCACGACGTGCAGATTGCGATTTCGTGCAAGCATGGACACCTGGACAAGGAGGAGCAGGAGTATGTCAATCGGAAATCCGAGAAACTACTGACCTATTTTGAACGGGTCACGGCGATCCAGGTGACGTTTTCGTTTGACGATCACCGGGTGCGGGTCGAAATCCTGGTGGATGCCGAGCACAAGCACAATTTTGTGGCGTTTGACGAGGGAGAATCCGCGATTCCTTCGTTTGACTTGGCGCTTCACAAGATGGAACAGCAGATCAAGAAGTACAAGGAAAAGATTCAGGACCATCGTCGGGATCGGCCTCTGAACGAACTTGTTGGCGAATAATCATCGGAGACTGGGGAGCTTTGGAAGTCATGAAGTTGTCAGAGTTCGTTGTCCGCGATTCCATCCTGACCGACCTGCAGGCACAGACCAAGGACGAGGCGATTCGGGCCATGGTCGAGAGCTTGGCCCGCAGCGGAGGGATTCAAGAGTCGGAACGGGAGGGCATCATCGCGGCCATCCTGAAACGCGAGGAACTGGGGTCCACCGGGATCGGCCGCGGTGTGGCAGTCCCTCATACGAAGCATCCCTCGGCTGACCGGCTGGTGGCGACCATCGCGATTTCGAAGGGAGGGGTTGAGTTTGCCAGCCTCGATGGAGAGGCGGTCCATATTCTCTTCCTGCTGGTCTCTCCACACGAGCGGCCCGGCGATCATCTGCGGGCGCTGGAAAACATTTCCCGCCATTTGCGAAACGACAATTTCTGCAGTTTCCTGAGGCAGGCGAAATCTGCCGAGTCGGTGCTTGATCTCCTGGAAGAGGCCGACAGCAATCAGCTCTGACTGCTCCGGGTTTCCGGAATGGCTGGACCGTAAAGTGCCATGAATCCACAGTCGAGTCACGCGTGTGAAGTCGTGGTGATGCTTGAACATGGGCTTCACCTTTCACCCGCTGCGCAGATTGTCAAAACTGCCCAAGGCTTTCGGGCGTCGCTGATCATCCAAAAAGGGGATCGGAAAATCGATGGCAAGAGCATGTTGGACCTGATGACTTTGGCTGCCGAGCGTGGCTGCCGACTGCGGCTCGAAGCCGAAGGTGAGGATGCCGAGCAGGCCTTGAAGGCGGTCGTCGCGCTGTTTGAAAGCAATTTTGGCCTTGTTTTGCCGTCCAACAGTCAGGCTTCCGGCTAGTCATGGAAATCCGGCGTGGAATAGCCGTCTCTCCCGGCGTAGCCATGGGCCCGGCGTTGGTTCTGGGCTCTGAGGGCTTCCGTGTGCCCAAGCGAATGGTCCAGGTGGATGCGGTCGACAGCGAGGTGCAGCGGTTTCGGGCGGCATTGGAGGAGTCGGTCCAGGAAATTCTGCTGCATGAACAGCTGGCGGCGGCCCGGCTGGGGCCCCATTATGGAGCAATTTTCGCCGCGCACCGGGAATTGGCGAGGGACCCCAAGCTCTCCACCGAGATCGAGCGGCTGATCCGCGAACGCAACTTCTCCCCCGAGTTCGCCTGCAGTCGTGTGTTGCGGCAACACGCGCGGACCCTGCAGAATCTGGGAGACCGATACTTCGCCGAGCGGGCCAACGATCTGTTTGATCTGGAGAAACGCCTCCTCCGACATCTCTTGGGGGAGCCGCGCGAAGAGCCGATGCAGTTGAATCAGCCCGCATTGCTGCTGGCCCACAATCTCACCCCGAGCGAGACCGCCAACCTGGACCGGAGGTTCGTCCTGGGGTTTTCGACGGAAATTGGGGGAAAGAGCAGTCACACCGCAATTCTCGCCGGTGCCCTGGGATTGCCGGCGGTGGTTGGTGTGGGACCATTCCTGGCCAATGTGGCGGGGGGGGAAACTGTCATCATCGACGGGAATGACGGGCTGGTCATCATTGACCCCGATGAAGAGACCGTGGCGCGGTACCGGGATGCCGATGCCCGGCAAAAATCTGTGGCGATCCGGTTGAAATCGCTGGGGCCGCTGAAGGCGGAGACCCTGGACGGTGTGGAGATCAAGTTGTTTGGAAACATCGAGTTTCCCAGCGAGGTCGATCACTGCGTGCAGTGCGGAGCGGCTGGAATCGGTCTGTACCGCACCGAGTTTCTGTATCTGGATGGAGGTTGTGAGCCCACCGAGCAACAGCATTACGAGGCCTATTGCCGGGTGGCCCGAGCGTTCCCGGGCCGACCCGTGGTGATTCGGACATTGGATCTGGGGGCGGAAAAGTTCCCCGATTCAATGCAGCAGGTGATCGAGGCCTCCCCCAATCCGACCCTGGGATTACGCAGCCTGCGGTTGACACTGCAGAACCTGCCCATGTTCAAGACACAGTTGCGGGCCATTCTCCGGGCCGCCTCCCAGGGGGATATCCGGATCATGTTCCCCCTGGTGTCGACGCTGCTGGAACTGCGGCAGGCCAAGTGGATTTTGGCCGATGTCAGTGAGGATCTGCAGGAGGAGGGGATCGAGCACAATCCACGAATCCCGGTGGGAATGATGGTGGAGGTCCCCTCCGCGGCGATTCTGGCCGACGAATTCGCCCGGGAAGTCGACTTTTTCTCCATTGGAACCAACGATCTGATCCAGTATACATTGGGAGTCGATCGGGCCAACCCGGCCGTCTCTCATCTCTACTCTTCGGCGGATCCGTCTGTTTGTCGGTTGATCCGTCAGGTGGTCGCCGCCGCGGAGCGACACCGGGTTTCAGTCTCGGTGTGTGGACAGATGAGTTCTGACTGTTTGTTCACAGCATTGTTGGTGGGAATGGGGCTGAGGGAGCTCAGCGTCTCACCGAATTCGATACTGGAAGTCAAGCAAGCCGTGCGCAGCATGACGATCGCCCAAGCTCGGGAGATTGCTTCGCGGGCGGAAATTTTTGATGTGTCTCGCGACTTGGAGAGTTACCTGCGTGGTGAACTGTCCAGGTTCTCTCCTGAGCTGGTGCACTAGTTTTTAGAATTTCGAACCTGAGGTGATTGGTCCGGGTGAGACCCTGGGCCGACTACCCCACAACACACAACCCACCTCACCCAATCCACCTCACACCGCTGGGCAAACCCGTAACGGCAGCGTGGTTTCCCTCACTGGAGCACTCGTCTTCACGTTGTTTCATTCCCGAACACCGCCAAATCCCTGTTGGAAACCCGCCAGGCTGAATCGACACGGTTCCCCTGTGAGATCCCACGAACTTGGACTACGGGCCGGGTGCGTTCATGAGCCCTGCGGCCTCCCCAGCGGAGCCCGCCAGCGATGGAATGGAAATGACGACAGACGACGGCGCCTGACTTTGCCGATGAAGGGCGACGCATGAAGAAGGAAATGTTGGTCAACGCGCTCCAGCCGGAAGAAAGCCGGATCGCGATTCTTGAAAATGGAGTTCTGGAGGAACTCTATATCGAGAGAAACAGTCTCGAGAACTACGTTGGAAACATCTACAAAGGCCGGATTGTCAACATCGAGCCGAGTATCCAGGCGGCGTTTGTGGATTTCGGTGTTGGACGCAATGGTTTTCTGCATGTCAGTGATGTCGAATTCCAGTATTACAAGCATCTCGTCGGCCCAAATGAACGGTACGGCACCGGCGATGACAGTGACGATGACCGTCGCGGGGGACGGGGTCGCTCGAATGAGCGGTCCGTCCGGAACAAACCTCCGATTCAAGAGATTTTCCGCCGCGGCAGTGAAGTTCTCGTTCAGGTGATCAAAGAGGGGATCGGGACCAAGGGGCCGACTCTGTCGACCTACATCAGCATTCCCGGCCGTTACCTGGTGCTCATGCCCGGGCTCGGGCGGGTGGGGGTGAGCCGCAAGATTTCTGATGAGGGCATCCGCCGGCAGCTGCGGCAGGCCCTGGAGTCGTTGCGGCCTCCCAGAGGTTTGGGATTCATCATCCGGACTGCGGGAATTGAGCGGTCGCAGAAGGATCTGCAGCGGGATCTCGACTACCTCTTGTTGTTGTGGAAAGACATTGTCGCCAAGATCCGCCAGACGAAGTCTCCGGCCGGAATCTACGAAGAGAGCGACGTGGTCATTCGCACCATCCGCGACATTTACAACAAGGAGATCGAAACGGTCTGGATTGACTCCCAGGAGGCCTACGAACGGGCGCGGGACTTCATCCGCCTGGTGCTTCCCAAGCATGTCGATCGCATCCGCCTGTATTCGGGCAAGGAACCCCTCTTCCATCACTATCGGGTCGAAGATGAGATTGCCCGCATCCAGCAGCGACGCGTTCCCCTTGAGGGAGGGGGTTCTTTGGTCATCGATCAGACGGAAGCCTTGGTGGCGATCGACGTCAACAGCGGTAGTTCCCGTTCCGACGACGACGCGGAACTTTCGGCATATCAGGTTAATCTCAAGGCGGCCCAGGAGATCTGCCGGCAGATTCGCCTGCGCGACCTCGGTGGGGTGATTGTCAACGACTTCATCGACATGCGTGAGGAAAAGCACCGCCGCGGTGTCGAGCGTGCACTGCGGGAGGCGATGCGTCGGGACCGAGCCCGCACCAAAGTTCTCCGGATTAGCCCGTTTGGGCTGATCGAGATGACTCGCCAGCGGATTCGGCCCTCGCTGCGGCGGAGCGTGTTTGAAGATTGTCCCTGCTGCCACGGCACCGGTCTGGTCAAGACGGCCGAGAGCATGTCGATTGAGGTTGTGCGGTTGCTGATGAGTTCAGCCCATCGCGAGCAGGTTCGCCGGATCACTGTCGAAGTGCATGAACGGGTCGCCGCGTTCCTCAACAATCGTAAGCGACGAGACCTCATCCGCTTCGAGGAAGAGAATGATTGTTCGATCCATGTGGCGTCCCGTACCGATGTCAGCCCTGAACACCTGATGCTCAAGTGCTACGATGCCATGGGGTCTGAATATAAGATCACGTCTGCGGAGCCCTCGAAATCCCCTCGCTGATCGAATATCATCGGACGTTCGTCGGTTGTGGCCCTTGAAAAGGATTCCCAGTGTGGGATCGCTGTGGGGGCAACGAGGCAGCTTGAGATGAGTGCTGCTTCGCTCGTTTGGTCTGCGGTCGTCCTTGGGCGGCCTTCAGGGATGGTTTGGGAGAAGTGAATGTTTGCGATCATTGAAGACGGCGGCCGTCAGTACCGGGTACAAGTCGGTGCCAAGCTCGAGATTGACCTCCGCTCCGATGTGCAGGGGGGAGATTCGGTACGTTTTGACCGGATTCTCGCGGCGGGAGATTCGGCTGCGGGCAAGATCGGTCAGCCGGTGATTTCCGGTGCGGTAGTCGAGGCGAAGGTTGTGGAACAGGATTTCCGAGGACCGAAGCTCGAAGTCGGCAAGTTCCGTCGTCGCAAGGGTTACATTCGCCACAACGGACACACCCAACGCTATACCAGGATCCAGGTGACCTCGATCGCCGTCCCTGGCTTCGACACGGTCACTACCCCGGCGAACAGCTAGTGGTATTGAATTGCCAGGTGTGAGCAGGGGGGATGGTTGAAGTCTCTCTGATGCCATCTGGCTTGGGCTGTGCGTAGTGTCGGTCTGTGCGTCATACGCTGTGCTGAGGGGGCCGACTAATGGCAGTGGGGCTCGTCCAAAGGCTGTGCGCGCCTTGGGCTGGCGGGCTCAGAATCGAAACCACCGACTGCCCCCCCTTGGTGCCCTGCTTCGGGTCGGGAATCCATCTCCGGGTAGATCATGACATTCTCCAGCAATGCACAGGCCATTGAGCAGCTGAAGTGGCGCAAGTTTCCGGTGCTAAATGACGGGTTTGTCTGCCTGGTCGACTGCATGGGAGACGACTCAGCGGTGGTTCAGGCAGCCCGGGTGAGTTATGGCGAGGGGACCCGCCAACGCTCCGACGACCGGACGCTGATTCGTTATTTGTTGCGTCACCGCCATACAACTCCTTTCGAGATGGCGGAACTTAAGTTCCTCATCCGCGTACCGATGGACTGTTGGCGGCAGTGGATCCGGCACCGCACCGCGTCGGTGAATGAGTACAGCACGCGGTATTCGGTGGCGATTGATTCGATGCAGGAGACGGCTCCGCACGAATGGCGGACCCAGGCTGTGCAGAATCGCCAGGGGAGTGGTGTCGAGCTGCCGCCCGATCTGGGCGAACGGCTGACTGCCGAAGAGCACCACTTTCAGCTTCAGGCCCGGCAGTTGTACATGCAGAGACTGGAGGCGGGGGTGGCTCGCGAGCAGGCCCGGAAGGACCTGCCTTTGTCCACCTTTACCGAGGCCTACTGGAAGATCGACCTCCACAATTTGCTGCATTTTCTCGCACTGCGTTCCGACGAGCATGCGCAAGCCGAGATACGGGCGTATGCCCGGACCATCGGCGAACAGATCGTCTCCCAGCTCTTTCCCATGGTCTGGGAAGCGTTTGGCGACTACCGGGTGCGGGCGCTGCAGCTCACCGCCCTCGACGTGGGGGTGATTCAACGCCTGGTCGCCCGTCCCCGAGCCACAGAGGCGATCCACTGGACTGAAACCGACTTTCTCGACAGTCAGGATCCCTCCTGGGCGGGGCTGCCTCGCAGCCGGGAACGGGATGAGTGCCGCCGGAAGCTCGAACAGCTGGGTATGCTTCCGCCACACGCCATGGAAACGGTCTGAAGGGCCTGCCTCCGTGCAGCTCACATAGTTGACTCTCTGAGTCAACTTTTCGCCGCGTTGCCAAGCGGCCGTGGTGGCCTCGCCCTTCGGGCAATCCGGTCGGCCGACAAAATCAGAGGCAGGTCCAGCCTCCGTCGACCATCAGATTGTGTCCATTGACATATTCCGACGCATCGGAAGCAAGGAACACCACCGCACCCTTGATGTCGTCATTCTCGAGCATTCGCCCGACGGGAACCCGCTCGCAATAGCGCTCCAGGAAGGGTTGCGGTTGATTGTTGAAGTACCCCCCCGGGCTGATGCAATTGGCTCGGATGCCCATTTTTCCGTAGTAGCAGGCCAGATAACGGGTGAAGTTGACCATCCCCGCTTTCACGAAATTGTAGGTGGGGGGCTGTTTCATTGTGGTTCCCGCGTAGAGCCCCGGGTCGTTCGAAACAACGCCGTAAATGCTGGAGATGTTGATCACGCATCCCTTGCGGCGTTCCACCATGTCCGGCAGAAACGCATTGCACATCTCGAAGAGACCGGCGAAGTCTCCCGCGGCGCTGCGCAGGCACTGTTCAGCCGTCTGATCTGCCAGTCCCCCGGCGTGTCCATCCCGCGCCAGCGCACTGTTCACCAGAATATCCAGTCGCCCAAACTGCCGCAGGATCTCCTCGCGCAGCTTTTGGATCGACCCGGCATCGCAGATGTCAACCTGCAGTCCGTGCGCATCCCAGCCTGAGTCCCGCATTTTCCGCGCGAACTCCAGATTGGTCTCCAGCGATCGCGACGCCGTGATCACGGTTGCCCCCGCCTCAGCCAGCCCTTCGGAGAGGCTGCTGCCAAACTGCGGGCCCGCCCCGGCAGTCACCAGCGCAATCCGTCCACGCAGTGAGAAACGATCCAGAATCTTCATCGACTGAGCTCCCATCCAGAGTTGTTGAAAGAGGATCGTCGCAGGGATGCCCGCTGTTCGTCAACCAAACCGTCGGCCGCCCCCGAACTTATCCCAGACGGTTCATTCCGGGATTTACGAGTTATCGAATCGAATGGAGTCGCACTCAGATTGCCCAGATTGAATTTCCGACGAAAGCCTCGGGATCTGGCGATAGCTGATCAATCGTTTTGGGTTACGGTCTCGCGGGCGGTCTTGCGGACGGGGACGCACTTTGGGACGAGTCTTCAGACGCCGGGTTAACCCGAAGAATCCGGTCGTGCCGAGAGGGCCCGCCGTACCGATTGCATGCAAGAGGGAGTCACAGTTGGGGGCGGTCTGGTCTTCCTGTCGGCAGCGGGTTTGCGGGTTACTTCCGGTGAGGCAGACTCTGTGGAGAGTCGCGATCCCCCGTGTTCCGCAGTCAGGAACCGTCGGGGGCACTGGAAGGCCTCCTTTTGCCGGACAACCTGACGATGCCCAATCGAGAACTGCTGCTGGTCGAGGATGATGTGACGCAGAGTGAAGTTCTGGCTGAGCTGCTGCAGTCGGCCGGGTTCGCCCTCGATTCGGTGCAGACGTGCCGCGGTGCCCGGGCCCGATTGGAACGGAACACCTACGACGCCATCCTCTCCGATCAAAATCTTCCCGATGGAGAAGGGCTTGAGATCTTGGCCCACGCACGTCGCTTGCATTCGGACATTCCGTTTTTTGTGCTGACGGGTGATCCCTCGATTTCCCGAGCGGTCAAGGCGATTCAAACCGGGGTCACGGACTATTTCTCCAAACCCTTTGATGATTGCGAACTGGTCAGGCGCCTGTCGCAGTCGATTGAACAGACTCGCAGCCGCCGACGCCAAGAGATCCTGGAGTCGCAGCTTCGCGGTTCTGGGGGACAGACGCCGCTGATTGGTGAATCACCGGCGATCAGGCAACTCCGCTCCGAGATTGAGACCGTGGCGCTGGCGCGGTCGACGGTGCTGATTCTCGGCGAGAGCGGGACCGGAAAGACCCTCAGCGCACGTGCGATTCACGAGCAGAGTCCCCGTCGACACGCCCCGTTTGTTGAGGTCGACTGCGGCTGCTTGTCAGAGTCGCTGTTGGAGAGCGAACTCTTTGGCCATGTCGCCGGCAGTTTCACAGGAGCCCACCAGAATCGTGCGGGAAAGTTTCTGCTCGCCGACGGCGGCACGATCTTCCTCGATGAAATCGGGACCGCCTCGCCCAATCTCCAGCTGCGCCTGCTGCGGGTCCTCCAGGATCGCAGTTTCGATCCGCTTGGTTCGTCGAAGACGTGCCGCGTGGATGTCAGGGTAATCCTCGCGACAAACGGAAATCTGGCCGAAATGGTGCGGCGGGGAAGCTTCAGGGAAGACCTGTACTACCGAATCAACGTCATCACGTTACGCCAACCCGCGCTGCGCGAACGGCTGTCCGACATTCCCGCGCTGGTCGGGTTTCACCTGCACCGGATCTGCCATGAGATCGGCCGGCCCACCCCGGCGTTGTCGAGCGAGGCCTCGCTGCGGTTGCAGCAGCACGATTGGCCCGGGAACGTCCGCGAATTGGTCAACGTTCTGGAACGTGCAGTGGTCCTGTCACGGGGACCGATCCTGCTTGAATCCAACCTGCCTCCCGAGCTGCGACAGGGCGCCGATGAAACTGCAAATCCCCCTCTCGCCGGCCTCAGGCGTGAATTGCTCGTCCCCGAGCGACAGCTGATTGAGCAGGCGTTGACAAAACATGCGTGGAAACGTCAGGCGGCCGCGCGGGAACTGGGAATTGACCGGACCACCCTGTACAAGAAGATGAGGAAGTTTGGCCTCGGCTGTCGCGATCAATAGTCGAATCTGATTCTGCCGGCGAAGGCCAGGCGGAAAGGCAGGGGGGGCGGGGAGTAGCATCGAGCCGGTTCCTCGAGCGCTGTCGGCCGGCCTGGGGAACCCCGTAGGCCGCGACCAAACCCCACGGATTTCGCCTGATCTGCCGAAATTCCAGCGGGATGAGAGGAGATTTCCAGGCTGCAGTAGACTTCCGGGTGCATTCCCCGAACCGCCGTTATTCCCACACAGGCGACTGCGAAAGCGACGCGGCCACTCGGAGGAGTTGTTTGTAAACCTTACAAGTGAGCCAATCATTCGTGGCAATCGTCTTGACGGGTTTTTCATCGTGTGAGACATTTCCCAGCCATTCGGGCAGTCTGCGGTTCGCGGCACTTCCCGTGCAGTCCCCCCCCCTCTCGATCATCCCCCAATTCACCTCCCAGACCATTCCGGTCGGAATTGGCCCGTCGACCCTGCAAAGGAGTGCAGTTTCCGTGAAGCTCTCGACCATCACTTTTCTGGGCCTGTGTGCCACGCTGTGTCTTTTGCCCGCGGCCACGTTCGCCCAGGCTCCTGCCGCTGCTTCCGAGAAGGGAGACAAGGGGGCAGGGCGGGTCGCCGTGATCGATGTGGGGCGGATCTTGCAGAGCTATGGCAAATTCAAGGACTTTGAGGCTGAGGTCAAGTCCGAACAGGAGCAGATCCAGGCTGAGCTCAAGTCCCAGAAGGAAAAGTTCAACGAGAGCCTCAAGGTTCTGAATGAACTCAAGGCCGGCAGTCCGGACTACTCCAAGAAGGAGTCCGAGATCGCCAAGATGAAGACCAACATCGAAATCTTCCAGCTCTCGAAGGAGCGGGAACTGCTGCGTCGCAAGCACCAGTTCAGCAAGACCGTGTTCGACGAAATGCAGGAGGCGGTGACCAAGGTTTCCGATCACTATGGTTACAGCCTGGTGATCCGACACTCCCGTTACGAGGCCGATTCCACCGATCCCCGCATGGTTCAGATGGCGCTGAGCCAGCCTGTGGTCTGGAGTCGCAAGCGGGACGACATCACCGAGGCGGTGTTGGAGGTGTTGAATCGTCGCTACGAAAAGTCGGCGGGAGCTGTGACTCCGGCAGCCGGCACCCGTCCGGCGGCGGGTGCCAAGAAGGCCGCTGTGCGTCCGGCGGCTGAGTAAGCGGTTTCTCCCGTCCTTCCAGTTCTAGCTCCCCGCATTGGACATGTCGAACAGAGCCCAGCACACCATCGCCCGGACCGTGACGGTCGATGGCATCGGATTTCTGACCGGTGCCGACATCCGGCTGAGATTCCTCCCCGCCTGCGTCAACACGGGGATCCACTTTCATCGGGCGGACCTTCCCGGTTCACCGTTGATCCCCGCCCGGCATGAGTTCATCGTGCCGCGGCAGCGCCGCACTGCAATTCAGCGTGGGCGGGCGGTGGTGGAGATGGTCGAGCATGTCATGGCGGCGCTGTCGGCCCTCGAGGTCGACAATTGCGTCATCCAATTGGATGCTCCGGAACCTCCGGGTGGTGACGGTTCCAGCCAAGTCTTCGCCGATGCCCTGCTGCATGCGGGGCTGGTCGAGCTGGACTGTCCTGTGAAGACCCTTTCCGTCTCGCACCCCGTTGCGGTGGGAGATGCCAACCAATCGATTCGCGGATTGCCGACCGGGCGCGGGGGGCTCACAATTCGCTACTCACTCGACTACGGCGCCGCCTCGCCGATCGTTCCCCAGGTACACGAAGTGGAGCTCACTCCGGCGACCTTTCTGAATGAGATTGTCTTCGCACGTACCTTCGTCCTTGAACAGGAGGCGGTCGCATTGCGTGCCCAAGGTTACGGGTGCCGGGCGACGGCGAAGGATCTGCTGGTGTTCAGCCCGCAGGGAGTTGTCGATAATGAATTGCGAACCGCGAATGAGTGTGCCCGGCATAAGCTGCTGGACTGCATCGGCGATTTCGCACTCTCGGGACATTGCCTTGAGGGGCGGGTGGAAGCCCATCGCTCCGGGCACAATCTGAACGCCGAATTCGTGCAGCGGCTGATGTCGACGCACGATGCAGGCATCCTGCGGTCTCGTCACAAGGCCGCCTAGTCAACACCGCAACCAGGCCGAGCAGAAGGGAATCTTGCGAATGGCCCGAACAATCTCTCCGCGTGCCGAGGTCGACCCTCGGGCACAGATTGCCGATGATGTCTTCATCGGTCCCTTCTGTGTGATTGGCCCCGACGTGTCGATTGGTCCAGGATGCCGGCTCGACAGTCATGTCGCCATCGTGGGCCATACCGCGATTGGCGCGGGCAACCGATTTTTCCCCAATTGTGTCATCGGGGCCGAACCGCAAGACTATGCCTTCTCCGGAGCTCCCACGCGGGTGGAGATCGGTGAAGCCAATGTCTTCCGTGAAGGGGTCACTGTGCACCGAGGTGCCGAGAAGGAAGATGGGATCACCCGCATTGGCAATCGCAACCTGCTGATGGCCAACAGCCATGTCGCCCATAATTGCCACGTGCATGACAATGTCGTGCTGGTGAATGGCGTGCTGTTGGGAGGGCATGTGCATGTCCATGATTATGCGATCATCTCGGGCAACGCCGTGGTGCATCACTTCGCGACGCTGGGGACTCTCTGTTTCGTCAGTGGCGGCTGTCGGGTTCCCAACGACGTCCCCCCCTACATGCTTGCTGTCGGATCGGACGATCCCCGCATTCTCACTGTCAACCTGGTCGGGATGCAGCGCCGGGGCATCGCCCCCGAGACCATCAGCCGTGTTCGCCGGGTTCATCGTTTGATCTTCCGAGAATTCAAGACGCTCGACACCGTCCGGAACGAGCTGCTGGAAGAGTCCGGCGGAAGTCTGCCCATTGAGGTGGTCCGACTGTTCGACTTCCTTGACCGTCAGAAGGACGGGCGCCAGGGTCGACAGGGAGAAGCCCGTCGACACAAGGCCCCTGAGGCAGATTCGCAAACCAATCGTACCCGGAGAGCGGCGTGACCAATCTGACAGGGGTTGTGGTGGGAGTGGGGGCCCTGGGCAGGCACCATGCGCGCATCCTGTCGTCGATGGATGGAGTGTCGCTGCGTGCTGTGGCCGACTCCAACCAAACCGCTGGCGAAGCGGTCGCGGCCGCTTGTGGAACACGCTGGGTCGCCGATTTCCGTGAGGTCTTGTCCGAGGTCGACTTTGCTGTCGCCGCCGTTCCCACCTACGCACATGAGCGTGTGGCGACCGAACTGCTCCAGGCGGGGGTCGACGTGTTTGTCGAGAAACCCATTGCCCTGAACTCGACCGAGGCCACACACCTCGTTGAACTGGCCGCCGTGCGAGATCGGATCCTGCAGGTCGGGCATATCGAGAGATTCAACCCCGCCTTCGAGGCGGCCGCCTCCCGGCTCGCCGATGCCAAATACATCCGCGCCGAGCGGATCAGTCCCTATTCGTTTCGGTCGACCGACATCAGCGTCGTGCTCGACATGATGATCCATGACATCGATCTGTTGCTGGCGGTGACGGGTGAGTTTCCCTCACGAGTCGAAGCCCTGGGGGCCTGTCTCTTGGGAGATCAGCCGGATCTGGTTCAGGCTCGTCTGGTGTTTCCTGGGGGATGCGTCGCTGATCTGGTCGCCAACCGGGTCTCTCCGACGACAGTTCGGTCATTACAAGCCTGGAGTTCGGCCGGTTGTACGCAGATTGACTTCGGCACCCGCCAGGCCACCTGCTGGAGTCCCACTCCCACGCTCCTGTACGGTGCCAGTCCCCTGGAACGGAGTCGGCAGCCTGAGGCGAATATCGAGCAGCTGAAGGGGGCGATTTTCGGTCAGTACATCCAACAGGCCGAGTTGGCGGTTGTGCCACAGGATCAGCTCACTGCTGAACTGCAAGATTTTCTGCACGCCGTCAGGACCCGCCAGTCGCCCCGCGTGGATGGTCGGCAGGGGCTCGCGGCTTTGCAGGTCGCGGAGTTGATCTCTCAATCGGTCGAAGCGCATGCCTGGGATGGAGATCTCTCGGGTCGAGTGGGGCCGATGGTGTTGCGGACGAATGCGTTGCCGCTGCGCCGTGCTGGTTGAGACACACCAGTCGTCGGCCGGTTCGCGTTCAGATTCCAGACCTAGCTCTTGATTTTGCGGATATACCGCAGGAAGTCCTGGTCGAGACGCTTCAGATCGTCGGCGACATGTTCCCGGAAATCTGCGAGCCGCTCGGTGGGTGTCAACCAGTGCAGCCGCGGTTGTTCCCGAAGCTTGCGGAGCAGCCCACAATAGGCCGGCTGCCGGGTGCGGAGCAGAAAGTAGGTCAGCGCCCACGCTTCGGCATAGGCGTCGACCGCCGTCTCCGTATTCGTGAGCCGGGCATCACTCGACACGAGCGTTTCCAATGAATCGGGACGCCGCCGTTTCGCGGCGAATTCCAGGAATCGTTTCAGCCGGACCTCATTCACCAATCCCACCGTGCGCCAGCCCGACCGGCTGGTCAGATCGGGCGTTTCAAAAAACATCGCCATCCCTTCTGTCAGCCAGAGCGGGTTATCGGTCATGCGCAGGTGCAAGCCTGCATTGAAGGCGATCTGGTGCGTTGCCTCATGCACCACTGTGGCGATGTTGAATGGATGAGCCGAGACACTGCGGGCGATCTCTGCGGCCGTGGTGGCCGGAGCACGATCCCCGCTGGTCAGATCGTAAATCACGATCCGATTGCTGATAATCGAGTAGTAACCCTTCGCCTCAGCGACCTCGGGGCCCTCATCCGCCGCGGCGAACCGGGCGAACTGCCGTTCATTTTTCAAGACAATCGCCACCAGTGGGAACGCTGGTGCGGCCGGTTCGAGGTCGCGTTGCTTCCAGAAATTCTGGAAGGCCTGAAACAGCCGTTCAAACAGGCCGGCGCACCACTGGGCGTATCCCTTTCCCGCCTGGGTGGCGACCAGGTAGTGCTTCGTCGAGGTGAACTCGAAGCCGGGCGGCAAATCGCGCTCCAGAGCGGAGGTCAGCTCCCGCATGGTCCAGGGGGTGAATGCCGCCGACAGCGACTGTCTGGATTTGAGATCCTGCGGTTCGATCGTCCAGAGACGTCCATCCTGCCCCTCCACCAGCAGCCCGCCATCCTGGGCGGTTGTCAGCACTTGCCCAGTGATGGTGCGGGGTCGCTGGCGGGCATCCTGGAATGTCAGTTCCTCCAGGGCCGGCTGGCTGGATTCGTCCGCCCGCAGAATCGGGGAGGAGAGAGTTCCCCCCAGCAGGCCGCCGACGAGGCTTTGGGAACCCAGTCGGGCCAGAAATTGTCTTCGTGCGTGCCGGGCCGACATGTCGCGGTCCCTCTAGAGTCGGTGCTTGCGCGTGTGCTGGTCGATTCGATCGGCCTTCCAGGTGATCCACGCCAACCAGCGTCGGTCCGACGGGTTCAATCGACGTCCCAGGTACGCCCTCAAAAACCGGAGTTGTACGCTGCGGGGAACCCCGGCCGCCGAGTAGGCCAGTTGGGCCAGATCCTTCCAGATCCAGCGCCGTCGCAACAGTCCCAGGCGGCTCACCCGACCCAGATCGATGAGCCGCAGGTCGGGCCGACCATCCTCCAGATCTCCCACCCACAAGACATGATTCAGGTACAGATCCTGATGATGGAACCCCCCGCGGTGCATGGTGGCCACCATCGTCGCCAGACGTTGTGCGTGGCCGGCTGCCTGCAGGAAATCGGCCCACTGCCAGGCACCGCCCGGATGTCTGCGGTCGAGGCAGTCGCGCACCCACTGTTTCAGGTCACACCGCGCCACCAGTTCGCGCGTTGCGACAAACGTGGCCCCCGTTCGCCGGCCAAAAGCGACCGGTTCCACCGTGGGGATGCCGAGTCGTTGAAACTGCCAGATCGCGTTCCATTCCGGCTCGGCGCCAAACAGACGTTTCCCCAGTCGAATCCAGGGGGTGATCCGCTCCCGCCAATGGGGGCGTCCATGGCGTTTGAGGTAAATGACCAGCGACTCGAGCTCCACGCGACTGGTGGCCCGGGAATCAATCCGTCGGACCGTCGTTCCCGGCAGTGCTTCAAAGGCGGCGAACGATGCCAGTCCCAGCCGTTCGAGGGTCTGCTGGTAGGCGGAATTGATCTCCAGCCTCCCCTGATCTGTCATCAGCCGCTGCGGAACATCAAAGGACTTGCCGTTAAAGTCGTCTTGGGAAACCCATACGGGAAGAGAAGCGATTGCCATCAGGCCGCCCTGGCGGAATGATCCACAACCGCCTGATCAAGCTCTTCCGCCCGCAACAGCCTACTTGCCATTTTGAAGACCCGCCCGGGAAGCAATTGCCTCAGACACGCGTGATGCCCCTGCGGACAGGTTCGCTGCTGGCACGGTCCGCAATCGACAGGGTGCTGCAGGCCGACCGCCCGCGGATGATTCGTCTCGCTCCAGGCAGGATGTGTCGGTCCAAACAGGGTGATGACCGGACGATTGAACGGTGCGGCAAAGTGCCTGGGACCGCTGTCGGTCGTCACCAGCAGGTCGCAGTGCTTGACCGCCGCCTTGGAGAGCCCGATCGAAGGTCGCACGTGGGCCAGGCTGTGGACCTGTGGGCGATCGGCCAGGCGAAGAATCTCCTGGGCGACCTCCCGTTCGGAGGGTCCGCACAGCACCAAGACCTCGACCGCCAGCTCATCAACCAACCGGCGGGCCAACTCGGCGAAGTGCTCGGTTGGCCAGTGCTTGGCTGCCCCGAATGCCCCCCCGGGATTCAAGCAAACCACCCGGTTGGGTCGCCCTTCGGGACGGGTTGCCCGCCAGAACTCCTCCAGCTGCCGCTCGTCGCTGTCGGTGGCCGCCAATTCGGTCGCTGTCACAAGCTCGCGGCACCCGACCGCCTCAGCCAGTCGCAGGTATTCGGGCAGTACCGGATGTGGTTCCCGCCGCGACCGGCGCGGAACCCGTTCGGTCAGCAACAGAGATCGCAGGTTGCCCTCAAATCCGACCCGCCGTCGTCCGCCGGCCAGCCAAGCCCACAGCCCCGTCCGAAATGAGTTGGTCAGCAGCAGCACGAGGTCGAACTTCTCGCTCCGCAGGCTGCGCGCGAATCGGAGTCCCGACCAGAAGTTTTTTGCTCCCTGAGACGGGTCAACGATCACCCGATCGACCAGCGTCAGTCCGTCGAGAACCGCCGCCAGGTGAGGGCGTAAAATCGCCACGATTTCGGACTGGGGATACTCGTTCCTCAGCGATCGCAGGGCCGGTGTGGCCATGACGAGGTCGCCAACCCAGTTGGGGCAGAAGATGCCGATCTTCATCCGGCTTTACGCTCTGGAACAAAGGAACTCATCGCGGCAACCGCCGCTTTCTCGCCCCGGAGCCGGGCCACGATGTTGGTGGTCGACAGTCCTGGAAGAACTCCCAGGGGAAGCACCTTGCCGCCATAGGCCTCAACCACTTCCCAGCCGACAATCTCGTGATGGGAATACGTTCCCCCCTTCACAAGGATCTCCGGCCGCAGGCGGTGCAGCAGGGCGTGAGGGGTGGCGTCGTCGAACACGCAGACAAAGTCAACCGCCTCGAGGGCCGCCAGCATGGCCGCCCGCTGCTCTTCGGGAAACAGAGGCCGATCGGGGCCCTTTTCGAGCCGGCGGACACTCTGGTCGCTGTTGAGTCCCACCACCAGGCAATCGCCCAATTGGGCTGCCTGCTGGAGGTAACTCACATGACCGGCGTGCAACAGGTCGAAGCAGCCATTGGTGAAGACGACGCGCTGTCCGGCGGCCCTCCGGGTCGACACCTCCTGCGCCAGCAATTCGAGGTCGAGAATCTTGTCGACGGGTGTCTGCGAGTGGGCCCGCAGGTCGTCGCGCATCTCGTCGCGGGAGATGGGCACCACTCCCACCTTTTCGACTTCCAGCCCCCCGGCCACATTCGCGAGCCGGGCGACAGTGACCGGATCGAGCCCCGATGCCAATCCGACGCCAATCATTGCCAACACCATGTCTCCCGCCCCCGTGATGTCGTACACCTGGCGGCGGCGGGTGGGCAGGTGCTGCGGAGTCCCGCGGGCGGGGACCAGCACAATCCCATCGGCATCGAGGGTGACATAGGCGTGGTCGAGCTCGAGTGTGTCGCACAGCTTGCGCCCGGCGGCAAACGCATCGTCAATTGTCCGGACTTCAATTCCGGTCGCCAGCATCGTCTCCAGACGGTTGGGAGTGACCGCCGTCGCACCCCGGTAGGCGGTGTAGTCTTGTCCGGGACGTGGATCGACCACCACCGGCACGCCGGCCGCCCGGCCTGCCCGAATGATCGCCTGCAGCACGTGCGGGGTACAGACCCCTTTGCCGTAGTCCGAGATCAAAACGGCCGAGAAGTCCCCCAGTCGAGGAAGCAGCCGCTCCAGCAGCACGGTTTGAAGATCCATCGTCAACGGTTCGCGCACCTCCCGGTCGACCCGCAACATCTGGTGCGGATGGCGGTTTTGCGCGCGGCCAATGAACCGTTCTTTGACGGTCGTGGGACGGGTCGGTGTGGGAAACAGCAGACTGGAATCGACTCCCTGGGCGGTGAGGGTCCGGTCAATCTCCACCCCATACGAATCCTGGCCGATCACCGCCGCCAGGCTGGCGCGGGCCCCCAGACCAGCGACCATGTTGGCGACATTGGCGGCTCCCCCCAGTCGGCTTTCGTCCTGGTCCGCACGCAGGAGAATGACCGGCGCTTCCTGGCTAACCCGTTCGGCGTTGCCCCAGATATAGCGGTCCAGAATCGCGTCCCCCAGAACGAGGGTGGCGGGGTTGCCGAGGCTGGCAAGTGATTCAATCAACGAGGCAGACATCCAGGCGTCCTTGCAGTCATTCACCGGGGTCCCGGGGGCAAATCCTTCCACCGGTTGGGGCGGGGAGTTTCCCCCTTGATCCGGGCACTGTCAATCCCGCTTTCGTGCCGGTTCCCCGCCTGGGGCCCGAGCCCGCGCCCGCACCCCGCCGGTCGGCCCGGACGGCACCTCGGAACACCCGGCGGAAAGCAATCGCTCCACACACGGTTCTTCCACATCTTCCACAGACTTTGGTCTCCCTCCCCTTCAATTCTGCCAGCCGGTCTGTTCAGGTAGGCATCGACGTGGCCGCGGTGTTTCCTGTCAATCCATCCGCCAAGAATGCCCCTTCTCCCTCGCGTGGACCTTGGAAGCAAGCGGAAGCAGCCACCAGCGGTGATGGGGGTTGTATTGGAGCCGTGCGTCGCGTGGACGATCGGTTCGATTCGCACCGGAGAATACGGCCTGCAACCCGTAGTACTCCTGTTGCGTGATCGGGTCGAACTTGTGATCGTGACACCGCGCACAACCGACCGTCAGACTGGCGAAACTGCCGAAGGTGGTGGTCAGCATGTCATCCCGATCGAGATACCGCGCGGCCTCTTTTCCCCCGGCGGTCTACGGCATGCCGTAGACCGCCGGGGGTGCCCGTAGAACTTGTTCTTCGACCACAGCGCGGGATGTGCGGGGACGGTAATCACCCAGCGGCGGACATTCGGAAGCGATTCGCCTAACCGCTGCAAAAACGCCACTGGATCGGGCAGATGCTCGATGACATCAAGCAGCAGGACTCCCCCGGGGCGGGACCGCTCGGCCAGCGCAAGTTCCACCCCGCGCACCTCCAGCCTCCGCGCGCGGAGGAACTGCAAGACAATCCCCCGCCCACATCCCACCTCGAGCCACTCTCCCGCGACCCACTCTCCCTCCAGCCACCGCCGTCGAGCCAGGGCGCGCCCGAGAATGTGATGGCGGGCTACGGTCCAGGAGTTGAACTCGACCCCAGGGGGATAAGCGAGGTGGAATTCCGGCTGGTTGAATTCGGTGGAAGACATGGTGAGGTGTGAAGCCAGGGGGA
>CAIOTJ010000694.1 GCA_903861195.1 uncultured Planctomycetaceae bacterium
CTCCGCCTGGGGAGTATGGTCGCAAGGCTGAAACTCAAAGGAATTGACGGGGGCTCACACAAGCGGTGGAGCATGTGGCTTAATTCGAGGCAACGCGAAGAACCTTATCCTGGACTTGACATGGTCGGATTAGCTCCGTGAAAGCGGAGTGACGCCTTCGGGTGGAACGATCACAGGTGCTGCATGGCTGTCGTCAGCTCGTGTCGTGAGATGTCGGGTTAAGTCCTTCAACGAGCGAAACCCCTGTCTCTAGTTGCCAGCATTCAGTTGGGGACTCTAGAGAGACCGCCGGCGTCAAGCCGGAGGAAGGCGGGGACGACGTCAAGTCATCACGGCCTTTATGTCCAGGGCTGCACACGTGCTACAATGGGGCGTACAAAGGGAAGCAAACGCGCGAGCGGGAGCAAATCTCAAAAAGCGTCCCCCAGTTCAGATTGCAGGCTGCAATTCGCCTGCATGAAGCCGGAATCGCTAGTAATCGCAGATCAGCTATGCTGCGGTGAATGTGTTCCTGAGCCTTGTACACACCGCCCGTCAAGCCACGAAAGCGGGGAGCATCCAAAGTCGCCGTGTCAACCGCAAGGGGACAAGCGCCTAAGATGAGCTCCGTGATTGGGACTAAGTCGTAACAAGGTAACCGTAGGGGAACCTGCGGTTGGATCACCTCCTTTCTAAGGATTTGATTGAACTACCAAAACCAGACCCATCCGTCGCTTACTTCCAGCTCTCCAACCAATGCATACATCCCCGCCTTGGGCCGCAACCCAAGGCGGGGTTTTTTACGCCCTCAATTCCGTGCGCTGGCCCTTGCTCTCTCCTCGGGATTGATGTTGGGGTCCATCCCCTCGCCCATCAGCAGTCAGCAGCTTTTCATTTTCTGCGGTATCGCTGGTTTCAAGTGATCGTCTTGCCATCGCGTCGGGGACGGCGAGTTTGCCGCGAGCCTGATCTTTGGGGTTGTCGGCAGCTGCGATCGGACGAGGTGCGTTTTGGCGAGTCGATCTTGGTTGCGATGACCACAGCCGCATTTCATCGGCGGGACCATCGGCGAATCGACTGCGTGGCCGCGCCGTCGTGGGGCAGGTCCGGCGAAATCGTCGTCGCGCCGTTGTCCCCGGAGGAACTGGCAAGTGGCGCGTCGCGGGGCACCAAATCGTCCGCCTGGTGATGTGGTGTCGATTCGCCGCCGTCCGTGTGACTCGACGAGACGCAGGCACGAGTCCGGTTGAGATCACGGGATTCTGTCCCGGTTTAGGAGTTTGATCGATGCTGCGGAGGGGCCACATCGAGTGTGTCTGGTCTGGCATCTCTGTGCCGGTGATGAATGGCGCCTCAGGGATCTCCCCGCCGAGGAGACGTTTGTTTCCCACGGGCGAACAGTGGCGGCTCGGTGCGATTGGCCGGAGGCCGCGAGGTCTCTGACATTCCTGGACATCAATTGATTTGCCGAGGGCAGCGCCGCGTTCGCTCGGGATCAGGTTTCTGACCAATGCCAAAACCCCGCCTTGGGACACAACCCAAGGCGGGGTGTTTGATGTTGCCGTTCAGACGCCTCTGGTTTGTTCCCTCTCGTCACCAGCATCTTTCCGTCGGCTGCGTACCGCACGCACTACCATCGCACCGGCGATCCCGGTCAACATCAAGACCATGGTGCCAGGTTCCGGCGTACTGTACTGGCGGGTTACATTCAGAGCGTATGCCCCCCCCTCGGGGATCAATTGTCCGTCGAGGAATGTCGGCCCGTCATAAAAATTGGTCCAAAATTGCGCGACTCCCACGGTGTAGTGGCCCGGATTCAGTTCCAGATTGCGGATGGCCGAGTTGTACCAGCCGCCAATTAACGAAGGGTAATTGTCTCCCGGGTCGTTGCCATAGTCATCATTGGACGCCATCAGAATTCCATCGGAGTTCCAGATCCCGATGTGGGTATCAAAATTCGTTCCGATCGGAGTGGAATCGACATCCAAAGTCACCCATCCCTGTCGCGGGTTCGTGAACTGGTAAAAGTCATACCCCGCTGTCGCTCGACCATGTTGCAGGATGGTGACGTGTGAATACACGGACGAGTCGATGACCGCGGGAGCTGGTCCGAATGTGAACCCGCTATTCACATTTTGCGCGTTTCTGATGTCCCCCACGCTTTGGGAATCAACCTGCCCGGCATTGACAAACCCGGGGGCCAACAGACACATCCACAGCACTCGGCAGCAGGTCTTCGTGGTGTTCTTTCCCTGGAATTGAGCCCCAGTCATCGATTTGGCCCGGTGCGCGACATGCGCACCTGGAATTCTGGCCAAAGGGATTTGAGGGGCGCTCTGGCAGTTTGTGGCATGGCCGACAGTTGGCCTTCCACGGTCGCAACAGGGGTCGACTCACCGCTGCTGGTCTTCGATAAAAGGAGCGGTCCCACAGAATGGCCGGATTCCGCCAGGCGGATTCGGGTTTCCCGTGGTCTCCTCGAAGGGCTGAGGGGTGGGTTGGTTTCTCTTGCGTACTGAAGTGAGCGCAGATATCCGAAAGATGCAACACCAATTGTCTCGGTCACCGTCGGTCACACGAGGGGAGCCGATGGGGGCTCTCCCTCTTGGCCGAAGGGCATTCCCGTCTCGTCGCGGGAACAGTCCCCTCCAGACCCCGGCTGCACCAGATGCCTCTGCTGCGGTTGGGTCGGGAGATCGATTCCGACCCGCGGCGAGTCGAGATCGAACCTGGGCCGCGCGATGTTGGTCCGGAGTGGCCCACCCGTCGACCGTCCTGGCCCAGGCAGACGCAAGTGGTGGTGCATTGCGGTTTTCCCGCTTGAAGTTCCAATTCTGGTGCGGGAGACTGCAATCAGGGATCGCACGGGAAGCTGATCCCCAGTCTCAAATTCCGCTCAGGAGGAACCGATGCGATTGCGAAGTGCGTCAAGTATCCGGATGGCTCTGATTCTCTGGCTGGGGCTCTGGGGAGTCGACTCGCTTCAGGCGGGGACCATTCTCTTCAACCAGGCCCCGCAATATCCCGGCCTCTACAACGCCGCCGTCTCTCAAAATCAGGCTTCGGGGGCCCAGTATCAGACGTACGACGATTTCTCACTCGCGGGTGGCGGCACCGTCAGCCAACTCACCTGGCAGGGATTCTACTGGAATCGACTCAATCACAACGCCAATCCCCCCGCCCCGAATACCACCAGCTTTCAGGTGGGGTTCTTTCAGAACAACCTGGGGCTGCCTGGCACTCTCGTGGCCGGTCCGATCGTGCTGACCAGTGTGAAGTCGACCATCGTGGGGAATTCGACCTTCAATGGCGACCCGGTTCAGATCCGCAACTACAGTGCGAATCTTCAATCGAGCTTCAGCGCCTCGCCGGGAACCACCTACTGGCTGTCGATTGTCTCGTTTGCCTCGGGGGCTCCTCCCGAATGGCTGTGGACCTCGGGCCAGGGGGGAGACAACTATTCCGCGCAGACGCAATACGGGGTCAGCTTGACCCAGATTCCGCGCGACCGGGCGTTTGCCCTGTACGCAGCGAACCTGGGAGAGGCCCCGCCTCCGTTGATCCCCGAGCCGGGGAGCATCGTCTTGTCCGGACTGGGGCTGGTGAGTTGGCTTGCCCTCAAGGCGTTGCGCCGGGCGGGCTGAGATCGCGACGCAGCCTGCACTCCAGCCCGGACCGTTGCTCTCCCCCAAAACAAAAGACCGACATTCTGGCGAATGTCGGTCTTCTCGGGAATGACTGTGAGCCGGTGACGAATTCGGACACCCGCGAGCAATCCCCCGGGCGTCTAGAACTCTCCGGCAACATCCCGTGCCGCCCGGGTCGCCAGCGAGAGATAGGTGGCCTGGTTGATGCTGGCGCTGATGAACCGCACGCTGCCATCCCCCAACAGGAAATGGGCTCCTCCGACGTGATTGCTGCCGAAGTCGTCGAAGTGGTTGTTGGGGTGGTTGGGGGTGTGGTCGGCGGAGCCCAAAATCCGCTGGGCCGCCTCTTCACCCTCGGGGATGTATCCCGCCCAGGTCGAGAACCAGCCGAGGTTTTCCACCGTCCGGCGTTCCCCCACCATGAAAGTCTGGGTCAGGCCATCGAGCACATCGCCCAGCCGCAGCGCACTGTTGTGGAACATCACGCCATTCCCCTGGCAGGTCATGCCGGGGGGCAGATCTTCGCAGGCATGCATCTCGGTCGTCCCGAAATTGCCGATGTAGTTGCCGGTCGCCAGCTCGGCCAGCGGTGAATCGTCTTCGTGGGAGGCGATAGTGAACCGCTGTGAACCGCTGTCGGAGGGACAGCGGAAGACCGCCAGGGGGGTGCCGCGGAGTTCGAGATTCTGGGGCTCCAGCACCGATTGGCTGAAGTTGATTCGGTTGTAGAGCGGAGATTGGTCGAGCTGGGGGAGCACTTTCGCACCCCACCCCCAGCCATTCAGGCCATGCACGAACGCGGTGCGCAGTTCCGGATCGACCCCCACCCACGCCGGGGGAAGCATGTTGTGGGTGTCGTGGTAATTGTGCAGGGCCAGGCCCAGTTGCTTGAGGTTGTTCTTGCACTGGGTGCGGCGGGCCGCCTCCCGGGCCTGTTGCACCGCCGGCAGCAGCAAGGCCACCAGAATGCCAATGATTGCAATCACCACCAACAACTCAATCAGGGTAAAACCCCGACGCATCCGACGCTGTCTCATGCCAAAACCCCCACGGTTTCGCCTGTTGACCTGACTGCCAACTCCACCGGGCACCCGCCCGCTCCAGCACCTACGCGTGATTTGCCCGTTGTGCTGGGTTGCAATTCGAGTCAAATCGCGTGTCAACGACTTATGCAACTCGACTACAACAATCATCGTATCGATGTCACGACACAAAGGCAAATGGAATCGGGCTGAATGCGGCCGGAACATCTTGAGGGGTCGTGTGATCCCCCACGGTACAAAACGGCAGCGGCCGCCCCGCGCCCACATCCAGGGCGGGTCGTCCCGGGAGATGGTCGCCCTGGATCGGCGTCGGTAGACTCCGGGCTTGCCCCACAGGTCTTCTGCCCGGTTGTCGCCCCGTGTCCGTCCCCCAGCCCGCTATCGACCGTGACCGGTTTCTGAGGCTGGCGATTCCGTTTGAAGCGGGGCTGGTCCTGTTGGCCGTGCTGTGGGCCTGGTTTTGGGGATACTCCCTGGCCGACATGCTGCCCAAGCCGGGATCGGGGGTGCTCTGGGGAATTGTCGCCACGGTCCCTCCGCTGATTGGCCTCGTGATCGTCCGGGCGATTCCGTGGAAGCCGCTGCGGCGGGTGGGGAAGTTTCTGACCGGGGTGTTGGGACCGGCACTCGCCCAGTGCACTCTGTTCGAACTGGCCATAGTCGCCCTGCTGGCAGGATTGGGAGAAGAATTGCTGTTCCGGGGAGCCTTGCAGCCGGTCCTGGGGCTGCCGCTCGCCAGCGTGCTGTTCGCCCTGGCCCATTCCATCACCCCCACTTACGCGCTGCTGACCGGGCTGATGGGGCTCTACCTGGGCTGGCTGGCCGAGGCGTCGGGGACCCTGTGGGTCCCCATCGCGACCCACGCCCTGTACGATTTTATCGCGTTTCTGGTGGTGATTCGCGACGTGCGGCGGACGACAGCCGACGCTCTGTCGGAGCCATTTCCCCCCGGCGCGCCCCCGACGGCCTAGCAGGGACTGGTGAGCCAGGACGCGTGCCAGCCACTCGCTCCTGTGTCGCCTGCCCACGGGGTGGAGAATCCCGGGAATCACTCGGCCCTGGGGGGGGCGGGGCTGGCGTTCGGGCGACCCGATGCCGGGCTGCCAGCGGC
>CAIOTJ010000695.1 GCA_903861195.1 uncultured Planctomycetaceae bacterium
ACTGGTGTGACACCAGTCAATGAACCGGTCAGTCACTGGCACTTCGTGACATCCAGAAGTCTGGTCGCGCTTGGTGAGGGAGCAGCCTGACTTGGCTTTCCCTTGGCAACTTACAGGTTTCGGCTGAGTTGTTTGGATCTGGCGTACAGATCCAACACACGTCAGCATTGTTTTCTCTCCTCTGGAGGTTTTCGATGTCGTCTCTCATTCGTCAGTTCAAGTCGGTTCTGGTTCGTGAAGAGGGTGCCACCATGGTCGAGTACGGCCTGATGGTCGCTCTGGTAGCGGTGGTCGCAGTGGGTGGCGTCACCACCCTCGGCACCACCCTGGATGCCCTGTTCAACTCGGTCGTCGCCAGTCTGTAACGACGGCTGACCCGATTCCGCCCTGCTCCGCCGTCAGCGGTTGGAGCAGGGCGGATCCCCCAGCCTGCTCAATTCAGGTTGGGCTCGTTCGACTTGTCCAGCGGTGTTGTGATTTTCGGGGTGATGGTGTTTCTTTCTCCCCAAGAATCCGCCTTTAACGAAGTGTCTTCGGCTCTGGTCAAGTCGTTGTGGATTGCGGGTGAGTCGAATCTCAACGATTTCGAACAGCCTGTGATCCAGGGTCTCCGGTTGACCGTATCCCTCTTAGTCGGAGGGTGCAGTGAACCCTGGAGCATTCCTTGTGACCTCTCTCAAGCTGCGGCATCTGCGTAAAAGTCTTAAGACTCTCGCGCTGGCTTCATTCAGTGGCCTGGACGGTGGCTGAGAGTGGTCAATTGTCTCGATCTGTTTTCACGCGTTCTCATCGTGATCGACTTCTTAGGATTCAACGTCGGGTCTTTGTTGGTCGCGAAATAACGCCTTTTCTCCACTGGAGGTTTCTGATGTCTTCTCTCGTTCGCAAGTTCAAGGCTGTCGTTGTTCGTGAAGAGGGTGCCACCATGGTCGAGTACGGCCTGATGGTCGCTCTGGTGGCGGTGGTCGCGGTGGGTGGCGTCACCACCCTCGGCACCACCCTGGATGCCCTGTTCAACTCGGTCGTCGCCAGTCTGTAACGACGGCCAAATCCAATCTGGTCTGCTCCGTCGACTCTGAACGGAGCAGACCGGATTTCTGTAGTCCGACTCTTATGCGCCCTATTCCGCAATGAGCTTGAACATGCGTCCTAAACACACATTGTTGGCGGTGTTCACCTCGATCTTCAGTCTGGTTGTCGTGGCGGGTTCGCTTCTCGGTTTGCGTCCCCCCACCCCGGCACGAATGGTCACGGCACTCGCTTTGGTTCGAGATCTTGAACCCGGCACCGTGCTGAGTGACGAGATGCTGACCACTGTGTCCTTCCCCGAGGATCATCTGCCTGCGGGTGTGGGAACGGATCGCTCTCAATTTGTCGGGCGCGTCGTCGGACGCGCTTTGCAAAGCCGCCGGTTGCTGTATCCCGCGGATCTTTTGTCTGAAGCTTCACCTCTCACTCTGCAGGCCCGGATTCCCACCGGCATGAGGGCGTACACCATCCCCCTCAACAGTGCCAGCGCCGGGTTGGCAGGATTCGCTGTTCCGGGGAGTCGGGTGGATGTGTTGTCCTCGCCACACGCGAACCGCAATGAGTTGCCGGGGGAGAGCGAGGTCGTTGTTGAAAACGTTCAGATTCTGGCGGTCGACAATGCCCGAACCGCGGAGGATGTGCCCACCAACCCAAAACATCTGACCCTTCTGGTCTCGCAGCAGCAGGCGCGGCGGGTCGATCAGGCACTGATTCACGGCCCATTGAGATTTTCGTTGCGCAACGAAGCCGACCAGACTGCCGCAGAGGTCGAGGAACCAGCTCAGATGGAGCCAGAGCCCGACCGCCGTCCGGCCCGAAAGGTTCCCATCACCATCGTGCGTCACAACGAATACAGTACCGTTGTGACCAAGTCGCGGAGTTCCCATCCAAAGCCCGCGAGATCCGAGGAAGCGCCGAAGATCGGGAAGCTGCGCATCACACAGTGATGCTTTATGGTCCCGGCATTTAAGTCTGCCCACTCTCGCACGGCACTCCTATCCAGTCCGGTGCGAGCAACCCCTACGCGAGGGACGCGATGATCTTCAGCGCTGGAGGATTCGGTGGTTTCCCGACGCCCCATGCTCCCGCGGTTGAACCGCGTGGTGGGCTGGTGGGAGGGCCTGGTAGCGCTTCTGCTTCTGATCTGGCCACAGTCCGGCGACTGGACGACTCAGTCCGACGTGAGTTACACACCCGGTTGATCTGCGGACTCGATCTCTCTTCGTTGGGCCACCTCAGCGATGCTGAGTTACGTGCGGAAATCCGCGAGGCGGCGGAAGAGTTATGCCGGCGTGAAGATCTGCTGCTTAGCGCGGGGGAGCGGGAAACCCTGGTCACTGGGGTTCTCGATGAAACCTTTGGGCTGGGGCCGCTCGAGGGATTATTGCGCGATCAGTCGATCAGCGATATTCTGATCAACGGACCATTCTCGATCTATTGTGAACGGGGGGGGGTGCTTGAAAAGTCACCTGTGACCTTCACGAGTGAAGAGCACCTGCTCAAGATCATCCAGCGGATTGCGGGTCGGGTTGGGCGGCGGATTGACGCGACCAGCCCGATGGTTGATGCCCGACTCGCCGACGGCAGCCGGGTGAATGCCATCATCCCACCACTCGCTCTGGATGGATCTCTGGTTTCGATCCGGCGATTTCCCAACCAGGCGCTCCGCCCAGCCGACCTGATTGACCGGAAGGCTCTGACTCCAGAGATGATCGAATTTCTGGCGGCGGCCGTCCGGTCACGAAGAAACATCCTGATCTCCGGTGGCACCGGCTCGGGCAAGACGACCTTGCTGAACATCTTGTCGGGTTTCATTCCGGAAACCGAACGGATCGCGACAATCGAAGACGCAGCCGAATTGCGGCTGCAGCAGGCGCATGTCGTCCGCATGGAGACCCGCCCCGCCAATGTGGATGGAAAGGGAGCCGTGACCTGTCGGGACCTGGCGCGGAACGCCCTGCGGATGCGGCCAGATCGGTTGGTCATCGGTGAATCCCGTGGACCAGAGGCGCTGGACATGCTGCAGGCGATGAACACCGGCCATGACGGGTGTATGACCACCATGCACGCCAATGATTCCCGCGACGCCATCAGTCGCCTGGAAATGATGGTCGGAATGGCGGGGTTCGAACTGCCGATCTGGGTCATCCGCCGCCAGATCGCGGGTGCGGTTCACCTCATCGTCCATGCGGCTCGACTCTCGGGGGGAGTCCGGCGCGTCACAAAGATCTCGGAAATCACTGGAATGGAAGGGGAGAGCATTACAATGCAAGACCTGTTCATCTTCCGCCAAACCGGTCTCGATGCTGATGGGAAGGCGATTGGCCAGTTCCTTTCAACTGGCATCCGTCCCAAATGTCTGGAGATTCTGGAGACCATGGGATCGCAGCTTCCCGCTTCAATGTTTGAACGACGCATTCTGTTGACCTGCTGACCTGCTGAACTTTCTGGAACATTCTTCGTGCCGACCTCGGTCTACACACTCAGTCTGCTGCTGGCCGCTGTTTTGGGACTGCTGACCTTCCTCGGGTTGATCCGTGAATGGTGGCAGGGGGACCAGGCACGTGTTCAGGAGCGGATCGATAACCAGCTACTCGACCGTTCCCGGGTTCGTGCGCGGAATGGTATTGTCAGGACGTTGTCTCCGCGCGAGATGCAACGAATTGTTTCCCGGCAGGAATCTCCCTGGTGGGGCCCGGAAAGGTTGACGCTGCTGATTGAGCAGGCGGGGCTGACCTACTCTTCCACCCAGGTTCTGCTGTGTTCGCTGGGAGGCTTTGCGGTCGTGGCCATCCCCGGCATGGCGTTCCTGCCCCGCATCTGGCATGGACTGGTGCTGGGGACCGTTGCGGGAGCTGTGCCATTTCTCTGGCTGTTGCGCAAGCGCCGTCTGCGGGAAAATCTATTGCGGCTGCAATTGGGGGATGTCTTCGAGTTGATGAGCAGCACGTTGCGTGCGGGCCAATCAATCACCGATTCGATGCAGGCGGTCTCGAGTGACTTTCCGGCTCCCATTTCGGAGGAGTTCTTCATTTGTGCAGAGCAGCAGAACCTTGGGTTAGACCCCGAGATTGCCCTCCGGCAACTCGCCGCCCGCAACCGGATTGCCGAAATCAAGACTTTCGTGGTTGCGATGCTGGTTCACCGGCAATCCGGCGGGAATCTCTCCGAGATTCTGCAAACACTTTCGCGCTTGGTCCGCGATCGCCAACAGTTGCTCGGAGAGATTGATTCTCTGACCGCCGAGGCGCGACTCCAGGCCTGGATTCTG
>CAIOTJ010000696.1 GCA_903861195.1 uncultured Planctomycetaceae bacterium
CTCCGCACAATGTGACCGGAGTGGTTGGGGGCTTTCGTGGTTGCCCGGCATCCGACAACCGGATACCATCAACATCGAAGCATGTATCCTGCGGTCAGCGTCGTGGGACCGCCGGAGCAGTGATTCCCCCGCCCTCAGCGATCCCGCCATGATTACCCGCCTGCCTGCTCCGCACCGGAGCATTTGCGCCCGGTCTCGTGTCTTTGGCTTCCTCACCGTGACGATGGTGAGCATAGGAGCCATTGGTTCAACCCGTGGGGCGGAACCGCCGGTCTTTGAACGGGATGTACGCCCGATCCTCAAGACCTATTGCCTTGACTGCCATGGGGCGGAAGAGACGCTCAAGGGGGGGCTCGATCTGAGATTGCGCCGGTTTGCCCTGAAGGGAGGCGATTCTGGCCCCGCGCTGGTCCCCGGCGATCTTGCGGGAAGTCTGCTGGTTGAACGGATCAAGTCGGGCGACATGCCCCCCTCGGAAAAAAAGGTCCCCCCGGAAAAGCTGGCGGTGATCGAGGCGTGGGTGGCCGCCGGTGCCCCGGTCGGCCGGGATGAGCCCGAAACGCTGCCCCCCGGCCTTCCCATCACTCCCGAAGAACGGGCCTACTGGTTTTTCCAGCCGCTGAATCGCCCCGAGGCCCCTCAGGTGCCTGGGACGGTGGCCAGCCCTGCCGAGCAGGCGGCCAATCCCCAGGCTGACCTTGTGCGGACCGCGATCGACCAGTTTGTCGTTGCGAGGTTGCGGGACAAGGGATTGCGACTGGCTCCAGAAGCCGACCGGTTGACTCTGCTGCGGCGGGTGGCCTTTGACCTTACCGGTCTGCCCCCGACCCAGGTCGAGATCGACGAGTACCTCGCCGATGCGAGTGCCGACGCCTACGAGAAAATGGTCGACCACTATCTCAAATCTCCCGCCTATGGAGAGCGGTGGGGCCGCCACTGGCTCGACATTGCCGGTTATGCCGACTCGGAAGGGAATGGCAACGAAGACACACCCCGCGCGTACGCTTACAAGTACCGCGACTACGTGATTCGGGCGTTCAATGCCGACAAGCCGTTCGACCAGTTTGTGACCGAGCAGTTGGCCGGGGACGAACTGGTTGCCCAGCCGTGGAACAACCTGGCTCCCGAGCAGATCGAGAAACTGGTGGCCACGGGCTTTTTGCGGATGGGGGTCGACCAGACCGCCACGGGGGGGGACTCGGAAGAGGCCACGAACCTGGTGGTGGGGGACATGCTGAAGATTGTCTCGACATCGCTGCTGGGGCTCTCGGTGGGTTGTGCCCAATGTCATGACCACAAGTACGACCCGATCTCGCAGGCCGATTACTTCCGCCTGCGGGCGATCTTCGAACCGGCGCTCGACCCGGCGCACTGGCGGCGGCCGGGCCAGCGGCTGGTGTCGCTGTACACCGATGCCGACCGGGCGAAGGCGGCGACCGTCGATGCCGAAGCGCAGGTGCTGCAGACCGCCTACAACGAGAAGCAGCAGAAGCTGGTGATGGAGGCGTTCGAGAAAAACCTCGAGAAATTCCCCGAAGATCTGCGGGGCCCTTTGCGGGAGGCGTACACGACCGCCGCCGACAAGCGGAACGACGCCCAGAAAAAACTGCTCGATTCGAACCCCAACGCCAACATCAATCCCGGAGTGCTGTACCAGTACAATCAGGCTGCCGCCGATGATCTCAAGAAGGACATGGACAAGATCAACGCCAAGCGGGCTGAGAAGCCGGTGGAAGACTTCGTCAGTGTTACCAATGAGATTCCCGGGACCATTCCGGAGACCAAGCTGTTTTACCGGGGCGACTATCGCGACAAGCGGCAGGTGATTACTCCGGGTGACCTGACAATTGCCGCGGCCGAGGGACAGCGGCTGGAGATTCCCGCCAAGAATCCCGGGCTGCCGACCACAGGCCGACGGCTCGCGTGGGCGAAGCACCTGACGAAGGGGGACCATCCGCTGTTGGGGCGGGTGTTGGTCAACCGCATCTGGATGCATCACTTTGGGCGCGGGATTGTCGAGACACCGGCGGAATTCGGCCAATTGGGGACGCGTCCCACACATCCGGAACTGCTGGATTGGCTGGCGGTCGAATTCGCGAACCGGGGCTGGAGTCTCAAGTCGCTGCACCGGCTGATCATGACCTCGCAGGTCTATCGGCAGTCGGCGGTGGCGTCTGCCACGGCACCGGGAGGGGTGGAACCCGCCCAGGTCGATACTCTGAACAGTCTCTACTGGAAGTTCCCGCTGCGACGGCTGGAGGCCGAAGCCCTGCGGGATCGCATGCTGGCCGCTTCGGGTCGCCTGGACCAGACCGCCTTCGGTCCCTCGATTCCCGTCGAGGAAAACTTCGCGGGGCAGGTGCAGACGAAAGACAATGTCGCCCGCCGCAGTCTGTATCTGCAGGTTCGGCGAACCAAGCCGGTGTCGTTCCTGACGACCTTCGACGCCCCGGTGATGACGGTCAATTGCGAACGCCGGATGTCGAGTACCGGAGCTTTGCAGTCGCTGATGCTGATGAACAACGACTCGGTGCTTAAAGAGGCCGAACTGTTCGCCCAGCGGATCCGCAAGGAGACGCCGGCGGACTTCGCGCGGGACCTGACCGCGGCGTGTGCTTCACGGTACCCCCGGCACACCGATGCCTGGCAGTACGGTTACGGTGCGGTCGATGCCGCCACGGGGAAACTGGCCAGCTTCAGTCCGCTGCCGCACTTCAACGGAAGTGCGTGGCAGGGGGGAGCCACACTGCCGGACGCGGCTCTGGGTTGGGTGTTGGTGCACGGACAGGGGGGGCATCCGGGTGATGCCGAGCGTGCCTCGATTCGGCGCTGGGTGGCACCGGCCACGGGCACCGTGACCCTGGCCGGCAAGCTGGGGCATGGTTCCCAAAACGGTGATGGGGTGCGGGCCCGTGTGGTCTCTTCGCGCACTGGCGTCGCCGGTGAGTGGACGGCCAAGGGGGGCGAGGTCGAGACCCCGGTGGCCCAGTTGGCCGTCGAGGCGGGAGACACGCTCGACTTCGTGGTCGATTGCCGCGAGACGGTCGAGAGTGATTCTTATAACTGGGGGATCTCGGTGAAGCTGACCGCGGCCAACGGCCAGCCGGTCGGCACCTGGGATTCCGCGAGTGATTTTCATGGCCCGGCGACGGTGAGCCTCGCTCAGCAGATCGCCTTCGCGTGGCAGGTGGCATACCAGCGGCCGATCTCGGCTGAGGAACTCGAGTTGGCGTGCGGGTTTGTCGCCCGGCAGCTCGATCACCTGCGAACGGTGGGGGAAAAGACCGACCATGAACTGTCGGCCATGACCAGTCTCTGTCAACAATTGCTCAGTTCCAACGAGTTTCTGCATGTCGACTGAACCAGCCTGTCAGACCGGCGCGTGCGGCCTCCCTTCGACCCGTCGGGAGTTTCTGGCGACGAACGCCTTCGGGATTGGCAGTTTCGCCCTGGCGACCCTGTTGTCGGAACAGGGGCTGCTGCGGGCGGAAACCACCTCGAAGCCTGGCGAGAATCTCCCGCAGGATCTCAAACCCCGGCAGCCCCACCACTCGGCCCGTGCGAACGCGATGATCTCGCTGTTCATGCACGGCGGACCGTCGCACGTCGACCTGCTCGATCCCAAGCCCGAACTCAGCCGGCTGAGCGGGACCGAGTACGGCGGCGACGTGCACTTCAGCTTCGTGAATCGGGCCAGCAAGAAGCTGTTTGGAACGCCGTACACTTTCGCCCAGCATGGCGATTGCGGTACGGCGGTCTCGGAACTTCTGCCGAACATCGCGGGAATCGTCGACGACATCGCCGTGCTGCGGTCGATGCACACCGGCCACAATGGGCACGAGGTGTCGATTCGCTATTTCCATGGCGGAATCGCCGGGGTGACCGGCCGGCCGACCCTGGGAAGTTGGATCACCTACGCGTTGGGGAACGAATCGCAGAATCTGCCGGCCTACATGGTGCTGGCCGATCCGGGGGGACACCCGGTCGACGGCACCTGGAACTGGTCGAGCGGGTTCATGCCGCCAACCTACCAGGGGACGGTGCTGCGTCCGCAGGAGCCGCGGATCTTCAATCTCGATCCGCCGCAGCGGATGAAGGGGACGATCCAACAGCAGAATCTGGCGTTTCTGAATGGGCTAAACCGACGGCACGCCCAACTGCACCCGGGGGAGGCCGAGCTGGAGGCGCGGATCGCCAGTTATGAACTGGCGGCGGCGATGCAGACTGCCGCGAAGGAAGCGCTCGACATCTCGCAAGAGCCCGAGCACATCCACAAGATGTATGGTCTCGACCGGGATGAGACCCGGTCGTACGGCGAACGCTGCCTGATCGCCCGCCGGCTGGTCGAACGGGGCGTGCGGTTCGTGCAATTGTTCCTCGGAGGGCAGCCGTGGGACAACCATCAGTCGCTGCGCAAGGGGTTGCCTGACATTTGTCGGCGGACCGATCAACCGGCCGCGGCCCTGTTGAAGGACCTCAAGCAGCGCGGCTTGCTCGACACTACGATCGTGCATTGGGGGGGCGAGATTGGCCGCTTGCCGGTGTGCGAAGGAGAACTGAACGAGGCGGCGGGACGTGACCACAACGGCCAGGGCTTTTCGATCTGGGTGGCGGGGGGTGGGTTCAAGCCCGGGATTGCGTTTGGTGAGACCGACGAAGTGGGACACCGCGCGGCGGTCAATGTGATCACTCCGAACGATTTCCAGGCGACCATTCTGAACCAATTGGGATTGGATCACTCGAAGCTGGTCTACCACAGCAGCGGTCGGGCCCAAAGGCTGACCGACGGTCGCCCGGCACGGGTCGTCCAGGAGATTCTGGCCTGACAGGTGCCTCAGTCTGCTCCGCACCGTAGCGGTCGGGGCGTGGTCAGGCAGCCCGGAACGAATTGGGACTTCCCGGCGATCTGAGACTCCGGAGAGCCGCTTTGCTGTCGTTCCGTTTCATCGGCAGTTTCTTTCGGCGAGGTGCCCCATGTTGAATGAACCCCACGCCGCGAGCAGCGTCCCCTTCAGTCGCCGGGAGTTCCTGGCGACGAACGCGTTTGGGATCGGCAGTTTCGCCCTGGCGAGCCTGTTGGCCCAGCAGGGGCTGTTGGCTGAAGTCAGCACCAAACCGGGCGAGAACCTGCCCGCCGATCTGAAGGCCCGGCAACCGCATCACCCGCCCCGCGCGAACGCGATGATCTCGCTGTTCATGCACGGTGGACCGTCGCACGTCGACCTGCTCGATCCCAAGCCCGAACTGAGTCGGCTGAGCGGGACCGAGTACGGCGGCGACGTGCACTTCAGCGCGGTCAATCGGGCCAGCAAAAAGCTGTTCGGGACGCCGTTCGCTTTCGCCCAGCATGGCGATTGCGGCACGGCGGTTTCGGAGTTGCTGCCGCACATCGCGGGAATTGTCGACGACATCGCCGTACTGCGGTCGATGCACACGGGTCACAACGGGCACGAAGTCTCGATTCGCTACTTCCACGGGGGGATCGCCGGGGTGACCGGCCGGCCGACCCTGGGAAGCTGGATCACCTA
>CAIOTJ010000697.1 GCA_903861195.1 uncultured Planctomycetaceae bacterium
CGCCTTGTAGACCTCGCCCAAATTGGAGTGTGGGACGGCATAGCGGGGATCCAGACGAATGGCGTTCTCAAACGCCTCAATCGCCTGGTCATGCTGGATGTGGTCTTCGTAGAGGGTTCCCAGGCTGTTGTAGAGGGTGGCTTTGCCTGGCTGCAGTTCGATCGCCCGGCGGAGGCAGTCGATCGCGGCAGGTAACTGCCCGGCCCGCTCGGCCAGCAGCCCCAGCCGGTGCCACGCCTCGGGATGCCGGGGGTCGGCCTGCAGCACCTGCCGGTATAACCGCTCGGCCTCACTCCATCTTCCGAGTCGGTCGAGTTCGAAAGCCTGCTGCAGCCAGGCGGTGGGAGTATTCACGGAGACAGATCCAGCATAAGACAGGGAGAGCCCGATGGAATGCGCTGCCGACACCAGTACAACGCACGTCGCCCAAGCTTTGCCGGGCCCAGTCGGCCCGCCTCGGCCACCAGCGGCCAGCCGATGGTTCTACCACGCTCACAGTGGGTGCGATAGGCCACCCAGCGTCTGGGGGCGTCGAGGCGTTCTGCGTCGAGTCTTAATGGGTCATTCCGTCAAGTGGGATGAGTCTGGCCACGAAGCCGCGACAGCAAGTCCCGGCGGCGAATTGGCCCAGGTCCTGGAAACGGCCGGGAGGTTGATCCATCGCCGCGCTGACCGAAGCCGGCCCGGGAGATGGTCAGCGCAGGCGGTGCTCGTCGCAGACGGTGGCCAGGGCGGGGTCACTTCGGGTAGGAATCACACCCCTCGTGAGCCGGGCCAGGTGCCTATTCGGGCATCGAAAGTTCGGGGACCAGTTCGGGTTCGGCCTGCCAGGTCCCCTCTTGGAACTGGGGGCCGGGACCAAAGCTGGTGGGGGCCAGATTCCGCGACGTGGGGGTGGTGCTGCGGATCACTCGCGAGCGGACCACCGGGGCGGGCGACCGGGTTTGGACGCTGGGCACACGCCGGCCCGAGTTTCCCTGAAGCGGGGGCAGCAGGTCATCTCCACCCTCGGGTGAGTAAGGCGTCACGGGGGACCAGGCTCCCGGATCGTTCGGGGACCCGATCGGGTACTCGGGAAGATCGTCCAGGCAGGGGGCCGGGCGCCGGGGCGGGCAGCGCCAGCGGGCCGCCAGTGGGCGGGCGGGGGGGCACGGCTTGCGAACTCGCCGACAACGGCAGGTGCGGATCTTGCACCGACAACGGCCGCACCGTGGTTCGCCGGGCCCCATCACCGGTCCGGCATCGAACCCCTCATCGCACGCCGACTCATATCCGGGAGCGGTGAAGCAGTGGGGCCGGGGGCTCAGATTGGGCTGCCGTCCAACATACCGGCCGCCATACATGGTGGTGGGGAGCGGAGTGCCATAATCGGCCTCGGTGGTGAATTCGGCCGATGTGCCGGGGTAGACGTAGCCTTGCTCGACCAGGGCCTCCGCCGGGACGGCACGGTTCGCCCCCCGACCGCGGTTGGCAATGACCGGTTCGTCGACCAGATCGTCATAGCCGAAATCCTCCACCTCCATCTGTGCGGTCCCTTCGGGAACTGCATCACGGCTGACGTAGATGTAAGAGCGTTTGGGTCCACCGGATGCCTGGCAAAACGAGGCCGGGACCAGGCAAAGTCCCCCGAGGGACGCCAGTACGATCAACACTCCGGGTCGGATCATGGGCAACACCATTCTGAAGACGACGAACTGGGAAGTTCCTCCCCAGTTCAAGCGGCGAACAGCGGGATCAGGCGGCAGCCAGAGCCTGCCATCACTCCATCATGGAATAGGGTGGGGCATCGTCAATGGCCGACGACGACCTTGTGGGCGGGATTTCGCCCCGCGAGGCCGGTGATGACTTTCAAATCAACCGTGCCGTTGGTCGGCGATTTTCTCATGTGGTGTCGATGGGTCCGGAGGGTGGGGGCAGGTCCTCCCGATTCCTACACCCCGCACCCTCCGGTTTGGTAACCTGTGAGATCCTGCCTGTTTCTGACCGCGCTCCTTCCCGGTTGACGTCTTCATGCATTCCCTCCGCCGTCACCTTGTCTCGGCACTCGCCCCCGTGCTGCTCGCCCCCGCGTCGCTCTGGGCCGCCCCCCCGACGGCCGAGGTCACCCGGCGGTTCGAGCAACTGCAAGCCGAGTTTCAAACCCAGATTCAGCCCCTTGCCAAGCGCTACTGCCTGACCTGCCATTCGACCGCGCAGCAGGAGGGAGAACTGGATCTGGAACGGTTCGCGCGGGTGCAAGACTTTCGGCCAGCCACGGGGGTGTGGCTGAAGGTGGCTGAAAATCTCGACAACGGCGAGATGCCCCCCAAGGACTCGCGGCAGCCCTCTCCTGCGGAACGCAAACAACTGCGCGACTTCGTGCAGCGGTTTCTGGATGCCGAGGCGCTGGCGAGTGCGGGGGATCCGGGGCCGGTGGTGCTCCGCCGGCTGAGCAACGCCGAGTACACCTACACGATTCGCGATCTGACCGGGGTGCCCCTCAGCCCGGCGAAAGAATTTCCCGTCGACAGTGCGGCGGGGGAAGGTTTTACGAACACCGGGAACGCGCTGGTGATGTCTCCCGCGCTGTTGACCAAGTATTTCGATGCCGCGAAGGGGATCGCCGACCATGCGGTGCTGCTGCCCGAGGGCTTTCGCTGGTCCAATTCGACAACCCGCAGCGACTGGACCAACGAGCTGTTGGCGCAGATCCGCGAGTTCTACGCCCGATATTCGGCCGCCCAGGGAGGCTCGCAGGTCAACCTGCAGGGCATTGTGTTCAACACCAACGACGGGGGGCGTCTGCCGGTCGAACAGTACCTGGCCGCGACGTTGAGTGAACGGGAGGCATTGGAGGCGGGGCGGACGACGATTGCGACCGTCGCAGAGGAACAGAAGCTCAACGCGAAGTAC
>CAIOTJ010000698.1 GCA_903861195.1 uncultured Planctomycetaceae bacterium
CGGTTCACCGCCACTCGGGCGAACAAGGGATTGTCGGGCGAGGTGAGCCAGTCGGCGAAGGCTTCGACGCGCCCTTCTCGGAAGTCGATGGCGCCGCGCACGAAAGGCCATCCCGGGTTGACCGGCCGATTCGTTTCGGACCGGCTCGGATCGGCGCTGGTCAATATGTAGCGCTGTTCACGGGCCCGATCTGGGTCGGCCTCAACGGTGTGGAAGATGGGGAGGACGGGGGCATTGGTGCGCCGAATTGCCTGCGTCAGGTCGTCGATCCGGCGTCGCAACTCGCGGTCTTTCTTGCGGAGGTCTTCGGTGAGTACCTCGTCGATCTTGTCGCCATCAATTCGGAGGATGGGAAAGTAATCGTCGGCGATCTTTTGTTCTTCGACGCTGCGAGTGCGTTCCGGCTTGCGGATCACCGCCTGAATTTCTGGCGGGAGCATGGCGACGCGGTCGTCGTAAAGTTTGCTCCGAACGGGCTCCAGCAACGTGTCCCGTTCGCGTTCGAGCGGGGCCCGCTGGCGCTCGATTTCGGCCTGTGCCTTGCCTGCGGCCATGAGGTCGGCTGCCGATGCCAGCGTCATCTTGCGAAGGACCAGCGGGTCGAAGAGCGCCTTCATGGAGTAATAGTTGGCCTGTGACACCGGGTCGAACATGTGGTCGTGGCACTTGGCGCAGGCGACGGTCATGCCCAGGAACGTGCTGGAAATGGTGTCCACCGCGTTCATGGCTAGTTCCTGTGGATCAGATCCAGCCCCTCGCGACAGAAACCCGAGGGCAAACACATCGCCCGGGCGGGGCTCGCGTTGGGACCGGTGGCCCGTCGCCGACATTTGGGTGCGCTCTTTGGAGCGTCGGCCGGTGAGCTGGACTTGCACGAACTGGTCGTAGGGCAGGTCTTCGTGCAGGGCCCGGATGACCCAGTCCCGCCACAGGTGGATGCCCGGCGCGGCCGTCATGCGCTCGTCGGCGTCGGCATATCGCAGCACGTCCAGCCAGTGCCGGGCGTAGCGGACGGCGTGTTGCTCATCGGCCAGCAGACGATCGACGACCTTCCGATAGGCATCGGGCGAGAGGTCGGCGAGGAAAGTCTCCTGCTCCTCGGGTGTTGGGGAGAGGCCAGTCAGGTCCAGGTGCACTCGCCGGAGGAGGGTGAGGCGGTCCGCAGGGGGCTTTGGTTGGACGCCGCGGGACACGGACAGGAAGCGATCGATCGGGTTGTCTTTCCCGAGGTCTCCCCCGGGTACGGCCGGTCGCTGAACAGGCTGGAGCGACCACCACGACAAGCCCTTGGCAGCGGTAACCTCCGCCGCGCAGCACAGTTGCTGCCCGAGGCAGAACATCAACGCCAACAGCACCCCGAGTTGGGGTCGAGGCCCTGCGCCTGAGACTTGATCTGGACCGGAAGAATTGATGCCCATCAGCTTAATCGTGGTTGTGGGTTTACGCCAATGACCAACCTGCGGAGGCCTCTTCTGGCGTCGCTACCGGGTGGCAGTGGACGTCGTGGGTTTCGCTGAAAACGGGTTCGTAAAACGGGTTGATCCTTAGGGCGTGGGAGATGGCTGTCGTGTTAGTAGAGTGTAGGCGACCCACGAAACGGCTGCGACGGCGGGAAGCAAGGTCAGCAAAATGGAAAACAGAAGTCCGAGACCCAATGAGAGTGCGGCCAAGCGGGGCTGACGGATGCGCCACAGTCGAAGCCAAATCAGTTCGGCAAGCCAGCCGCCGGAGTAAAAGACGTTGGCGATGACGGCGTACACGAGGACGAAGCCGAAGAGCGGTGGATCGGGCCGCTGGAGGGGCTCATCCA
>CAIOTJ010000699.1 GCA_903861195.1 uncultured Planctomycetaceae bacterium
CAGAACGTCGATCCCAGCCATGTCCTGAAGGGACATTCTTCGATAGCCCAGGGTTCGCCGCGAAGCGGCTACCCTGGGTTGGGGGACCCTGGCTCGAATCATCCCTGAAGGGGATGGCTTCCAGCGTACTATCGGACTGAACCGCGGGCCAAACCCACCGAATCCATCGCGGAAACCGGGAATCAATCAGGTTTCCGCAATCCCTGCGCGAAGCGACCTTCTTCAGGGTCCAGGCACCATGTGGATGTCCCCTACTCTGGGTAGCCGCTGCGCGTCAACCCTGGGGCATGGAAGAGTTCCCCTTCAGGGAACGGCCTCGGCCAGGGTCGGTGCGCGCTGGGGCCGGCGATGTCTCGACGTGAGATGAAGCTGACATTTCCGATCCGGGGGAACCGCTGCACAACAGGAATCCATTCGGGGTTCGGGCTGCAATCGATCGCTTTCGTTTCGGAACATTCGCTGTGAGTGGGCGCAGCACCACAGCAATCACCGATCAGGTCATTCCGTCGCGGGTGCGAAGCCGAGGGGAAGGCCGCGGCGGGCAACAAACCGCAGGAAACAAGCCGTAGGAAGTCAGCGGGCCGGGGCTGAAGACCGGACCGGCTGCGCGTCCCACTGCGCGTCCCACCACGCCTCGCGCTGACAGGAACCGCACCCCGCGTGGCGGGAGTGCGGACCTCCGTATCCGCCCGCTGGACCTACATCCGCAGAGAATGTCCCAATGGGCCGGCAAGAATCCTGTATCGGAAATCCCGATTCGCCGCACACCAAACACGGGGTCGATCCGACCGGATCACCGGTTGCTCTTTCTCCTGCCCGACGCTCTCGGCCTCTGGCCGCAGCGGAGTTCCGGAGAACGCTGTCGCTGCACAAGGTTGTCCCAACGCGGAGAGCGTTCCCGAGAGGAGAGAGGGTGTTGTGGCGGGGCAAAGTGGGTTGAGCCGACTCGGGGGCAGCCAATTGCGCGACAACTCCGAGTTGAAAGATCAATCCATGTGCAATTTCGTTTCCGGTCTGTGCGATTGTGCATAAGCCGGCTCAACAGATCGTTTCGCGACCGCCGTCGCCGAGGCTGGAAACTGCTCGCCCCGCACCACCCACTTCGCAGAGTTGACCTCCGTTACCGCGAAGTGGATGCGCAGCAGCGACTGCGGGTTTGTCACCAGCGAAACGACCTCGAAACGAGGGGGCGGGGGGGACGACATCGGGCATGCCGCTCCCCCCCCCGATCTCGGGCACCGACACACCCTCTCGTGCCAACGCGTTGAGACGAAGGCCGAAGTTGGGAAGTGGGGCCGACGAGCAAAACCGACATGAGCGGTCACTCAGAAGTTCTGTGGCGGCGACGGGCGGCGCTTCCGATGAGCACGAGCATCCCCAGACCGGCCAGTGCCAGCGTGCCGGGTTCCGGAATCGACAGTACATCCACCCCGACGGTGGGCCGGAATTGGCTCCAACCTTGATCGAGTGAATTCGAATCCAATTCCCAGGCCGCCGCATTGGGAATGGCCGTGGTGGCGGTCAACTGATACGTCTGGCCCGCCTGGAGCAACGGATTCTTGACGGACATCAGATCCCAAACCTCGGTGGGCGAATGAATGAGGGGTGGGGCGCCAGTCCAGGCCTCCAGGACATTATTGAACGAATCGGTCAGAGTCAGAGTGATGATTGGGTTGTTGCCGTTGGCCTGCCAAATCGCAGCCTTGACCTCGCTCAGCCGCCCGGTTTCCGCTGCGATGAACGATATGTCGGGAGACTGGGTTGTGGTGATTGTCCAGCCAGCAAGGGGAGTATAAGTCTCATCATAAATCAGATTCTTGAAAATGTATCCTGCTTGAGTCTGACTCGCCGCGCCGAGGCACACGACGGCGCTCACCAACAAATTCACAACAAGACGTTTCATGGAGCCCTTGTCCTTCCGTGAGTGAAATCTCTGGTAACTCGAACTGGGTGGCGGTGTGGATTGAACAACAGCTGGGGCTGGTGCTGGAACATCCCTCACAATCGTGTGGGTCACTCCCCCTTTTAATCCTGTACAGATCTTTTTATGCAATCCACAAATGGCAGTCAATCAAAGTCTTCCGCCATTTGCGGCGATTTCCTCCACAGATGTTTCCACAGCGAGGTGTCGGGCCAGACGCGACGAGGTCTTTGTGACGGCTCACTTGCGGCGGAGTTGCGGCGGAGTTGCCAACAACTTTGCCGCCGCCGATTCCCAATCGACCGTCTAAGGTCAGGCACTTTCAAGCTGCGGTGCAGTGCCCACCACGCCCGCCGCCCAGCTGTATTGAACCCGGTTGCGCAGACCATAGATCCAACTGCCTGCTTCGCGGTTCGTCATTGTCAACTCCTGACCGGTACGATCCAGCGAATCGCTAAGGGTCAGACAATGAGATTGGCATCTCTGTGACTGAATTGGCGATACCTTTACGCCGCCGCTGCGCTCCAAACCCCATCTTGGACAGGAATTTCCGTCGACGAACACCAGAGAGCTCTGTATTCTGAAGGCGGATGGGATCACGACCCGAGGATGGCCGGTCTGTGCCACAAATACGATCCCTGAAAATCGAGCACTCATAACGACTTTTGATCGACGGACATAGTTTATATGCAATCGAGCAGCGGATTCTAAGACTTGCGACTAAGCCCTCTGCGCCGTTGCAGCCATGAATTAATGACCCCACATGAGTTTCCCAGAAGTGGGAAAGTTGGCCAGGGAACGCGACCACTCGGGCGTGCCTGGAAGGATTTCAAGACTATTCAACAGCGCAGTCTCCCAAAGGCTCGAAATTTGTCTGTCACACACAAGAGGAGATCGTTCGATGCTTGCTCGCTCAATTGCATTTCTAAGCTTTGCGATCACGCTCTGTTTGTCCAACACTGGTTGGAGCCAAGCGATTCATTTGCATAATAACTTGCCACAAACTTTCGCTCGCGATGATATCAATGATTTGTTTGACACCAACCATTTGTTTGAAAGTCAGAGTGTGTCTTATTCAGACCCGGACTTGGCACTCGACTCTGACGACGGGTCGGGAGACGACTCGATTGAGCTGCGGCTTAATTCGAAAGGGCGGTATGCATTTCGACTGCCGCGTTGCCAACGGCAACCACACACCCGTGAGATTGTATCTCTCTCGTTCGAATCGCAATCCCCAATCAGGTACGGGATCAGTCGGGCGCTGATGCCTCAACCGGGTCGAGTCATTGCGGTAGCTGGATGCGTTGGCACAGATCTGCGACACGCGGAAGTCACCATCATTCGCGATTTCGACGCCAGTTCCTGTTGCGATGCCGTGTTTATCGAACTCGATAATCTGCCCGCGAACACAACGCTCAAAGTTCGGCGATCCAAATTGCTGCCACCTTCTCGACCACCGCACCAAGCCATGAAGGCTTCACTCTCTTGCGCAATGCCTGGCCAAAGCTCCTGGACAGGAATCGGTGCGATCGATTGATTGGGTGAGTCCGCAGCAAAGCCCGACATGGTTTGCGTTTTAACTCATTCACAATCCGGCAACATTCTGATTGCGCCAGCCGCGGCGCAATCAGCATGTAGTTTTTGCGGGTGCGAAACGCTGCAGTCTCATTCCGGATTTGTCCTTCCTGAGAAAGTCTCAGGCTCGTGCTCCACATTTTCGCGATGCACCCGTATCACAAAACCATCGAGGCGGAAATTGCCCAGTGGATGAGTTACACCCCATATGGTGGTGACTCGCAGGACGGACGCTTCTTGGAGTATAGCGTCTCGGATTTCGAGCGACTGTATCAACAGGCTGGTGAGCCGGGGACGAATCTCGTTGTTCTGCATGGAGCGATGAGCATTGGAAAATCGACGTTTTTCGTACAGGCACTACGGTATTTTACCTCCCAGATAACTGGGAATGCACCTCGGATCTGCTGCAGTCTGGGCGGGGGTTGCACAACACGTCTCAATTCGAAGAACGCCCGACTTCGTACGATCGCCAACCAACTGCGTGAGTTGCTGATTCAAGAGCGCGCGTCTAGCCTCAATTCAGACCTCGAGGCCGATTCCCACGTCGAATCCGACGCGACTCTTCGTCAGTGGGCTGAAGACAATCGTGACGAGCTGTTCCAAGTCATCACGGACTTCTGTCGCCGAATTTATACACTGAACCCTTCCTCCGAACACTGGCTGTGCATTGATGATTACGGAGCGCTCGTGGACGATGCGGGACGGTTGATTGACCCCTACAGAGCAGATTCCTTGCCATCTGTTCCCGAAAACTTTCGATGGGTGGTCACCGTCGACGATACTGACCAATCCGTTTCCGAGTTGTTCGGCGATGACAGGTTTCGACTAAAGTCAATCGATTTCGCCGGACTGATTCGTACACTGCCTGATTTGAAGATGCGTCTCAGTGAACAACTGGTGTTTCGCGAGATTCGAGTCAGGCTTGGCACCGGTCGGAACGCTCAGCACAGTCTGAAAAAGCTCGCACGTCTCCAGGAGGACATTGCTGGGGAAGTGACGGTCACACTCGGTGCGATTGCTGAGGCGTCTGCAATCCTGCCGGAGGTTCTGAAAACACCCCGATCCCGGTTGCTGCAAGAGTTAAATTCTATTATCCAAAGCAAGCCGCATGACCGCGCGAAAAAGGTGATTGAGAAGGTGTTGGCGTCGATGGAGGCAAAAGTGGCCTCCTCTGCGCGACAGGTCATGCGTCAGATTTTCACAGTCCTCGGCATTTTGCCAGAGCCAGCCGAAGAGCCGGTTATTCGCTCGATCATGGCAGTGATCACAGACGCGGATGTTGATGAGTGTCTAAAAGCTCTGCGTGCTGAACCGCGTCTGCATCTCGATCACGCCAACAATCACAGATCGGTCGCGTTACTGATTTGGGCGTGGCCAATCTATCAAGAGGTTTGTCGAGGCCTTACGATTCTGAGGTTTCCCATAGAAGAGGTAATTTCGCCGTGCGTTCGTTACGTTTACAGGCGCGTCTGCAAATCCGAAGCAAATGAATTGCCGGTGAATGATGAACGGCTCGCGTATTGCACTCGAATTCTGATTCCGCTGATGGCACAGACCAATCTCCGCAATGCGGTATTTGCCGAAGAGCAGTCGATGTTTTCGGATTTTGTAATGTGGCTATTGCGGCGAATTGAAGTCTCTCGGAACGCCAACGAGATTTTTCCGGATCTGGTTGTGGTGATGGAGCGTGGTCTGTTTGATGGCCTTGATAGGAGCACCCTGCAGCACCTGGCCGAGTCGATTGACCTGTGTCTGCCAGCTTTAGAGCGGATTCGCCATGGCTATGAACAGGATCAAGTCATTCTTCCGCGACTGGCTGCGCAACTGTTCAGCCAATTGTCTGACCAAGCAAGCAGTCTCGCTGTTCACGCGGATCCAAACGACAAGAGCAGTCAGGGCGCTGTATTTCGCGCTGTCACCAACATTCTTGGAATACTCCGTAAAATCGCTGACACCCACCTCGTGCTCGTGCCCACAGCAATGCGGCCAGTCATGCCCCCCCCATTGAAAGTGTGGCCTCTTCCAAAGTCAGCAAACTTTCAATGTCTCCTCTCGTGCGGTCAACTCGCTGTCATTCATGCCAGCGATAAACAGAGCGATCCCCCCGAGACTGATTCCGTACAATGGTTTACTCACGATGGCCGAGAAGGAATGCCGCACTTCTGGCCGGTGCTGCCAGCACCTGACCGGGCACAAGTGATTGCTGTTACCGCCGACGTGTCGGTTCAGAATCGCTTGTGTCTATTGGCTGAGTGTGACACGGATCGACAAATCCTGTTGATCTCCCCCCCTGCGGGTCCTGGCACACCCCACCAGTGTGTGAGGCTTGTCCCTGAAACGCAGCATGCGACTCTTCTATGCAATGCCGTTACAGCAACAGTGCTTGGCGACAACACCATCGTCTGCCTCCACAGCGACCGTTCTCGATCGATTTGGAAATTCGACCTGGCCGAGTCGGCGGACGATGACTCAGTCCGGGATCTTCGCTTCGTTGAGGCCTTTGGGATTGATTCAATGGCTCAGGAATGCGAGGAATATATGCAATTGACAGGAAGCAATCAACGTTTGTTTTTCGTCTATACGCAGGGGCGTCAGAAACTCGAAGCGTGGGACACAAATGGCCGTAACATTCCACTCAAAAATGATGACACAATACGTGATAAATCACGACCACTGAAGGTGACCGCATGGAATACCACACCAGACGCTGACCACCTTTGGATTCTTCACGACAATTTTGAATTGCGGTTCCTTGAGTACACTGCAGCTGAAAAATGTTTTCACGAGCGGCCTGAGTGGCGGGTGTCGATTGGGTGGATGTTTTCGCAGGTTATCACCCAATCCTATATTTGCGAATCGCATCTTTTGCCTTATCCCCGTTGCGCACACTTGCTGGTCGCTTCCTGTTCAGAAGGGGGCGTACGTCGATTTGTCGTGACCCCAGGTCGCGCTCCGCAAGAGGGAGGGACTATCGAGCGTGGTGTTCGACTGCTTGGACTGAGTACCCGCGAGTTCTGTTTCGCGGGTTTCACGTCTGGGGACACTACGGACTTGCTCTTCACGATCGATAAAGATTCTTCCAAGTTAAGGTTGCTGACTGACTGGTCGCCAGTTGCAGAAACGCCGAAATACGAAGTGACTCAGCTCGTGGGGAATTGCGATAGCCGACTGACAGCGGTACGTCACCGAGATCAATCCACTTTTCGAATTGAAGCCTGGAACTCCAAGCGGCAACTCTTCGACCAACATGTGTGCCAACCGGAAACAACGGATGGCGGCAGTGAAGTTGTCCGATTGGTTCCCGTGGAAACCGAAAGCGGAAAAGAGGTTTTGGGTCTTCTGGCTGTTTACGGCAACGGAGTGATTGAAAGGTGGGCATGTGCCCCAGACTCCCCGCCCAAACTGCTGGCCCGTATTAAGACCGAACTCGATGATCCCAAAGTCGTTCTTCACCCATCAAAGAAAAACCCGACAAGTCTGTTTATTGCTGGCGCGCAGCAGATTCACCGGGTTCATCCCGAAACACTGCAACAGCTCGCTGCAAGCAAATGGACTCAACCAATTCTCCTGTTGAAGGACTTTGTTGTCTCCAATGATGGGCTCCACGTTCTTTTGCTGATGGAAAACGGCGAGGTTTATCGCTTGGATTTCCCAGGCGACGCCAGTTGTGAAACGGATCAATGTTGCTTACCGCAGTTGGTTGCAAGAAAGGTGACCGCGCTGGCTGCAATTTCCGATGGTTCCAGGTTCATTCTGGGTATGTCGAATGGATTACTGGTTAAGCTGCGAACAACTGATTTGCCAACCGGGGATCCGTCTCCAAGCGTGCCTCCTACCGACGAGCGGCCTGTACGCCGGATCACCGTGCTGCGCAATAACTACGTTGTCTGGGAAGCCAATGGGGAGTTGTACGGTGACTTTCTGAATGACTGTCTGGAGTCCACCCCGAGATACCGAGCGGTCGGAATTGGTGAAGATGCCAAACCTAAATCAGAGAATTCCACCACCATTCGCATTAACGGATTTGCCTGCAGTGATTCCCTTGAATCGTTCCGAGTCGTGACGTGGGGGGAAGATAGAGCCGTAAGAGTCTGGGAGTACTCCGAAACGTCCTATCCAGCGAAACTCCGGGAACAGACTGCGGTTTATCTGGAAAGTCCCCCAACGGCCTGCTGGTTGTCGCACGACGCAATGCAGGTGCGCGTTGGCGATCTGAGTGGTAATTGTCGTTCGTTTCGACTCAGCTCCTTGAATTCCCCTCATGAAGAATTCTTCGACGTCTTTCTGTCCTACAAAAGCTGCGAGCAGGTGACGGTGTCGACACTGAATGAGACATTGACCCAACTGGGGGCGAAGGTCTTTCAGGATCGCCAGTACTTGTTTTTGGGAGACGCCCTGTACTTGAGTCTCTATGAAGCGATTCACTGCACTTCTGTGTTTTGTGAAATTCGCCGCGATGGAGAGGATCTGACTGACTGGCAAAAACAGGAAGTCAACATCGCCAAGGGCCTGGAAGTCAAAAAAAGACTACGGAAATTCATCAGGATTGCGATCTCAGATCGCACACCAGTTTTCAGCGGCGAGTCTATGGAGGCTTGGATTGATCCCAACGATGTCGAGACGATTAAAAAAGTGGCCAAAGAGATCTTCGATCAGGTCAAGGACCGAATTCGGAAGCGAACCGACTAATCAGATGGATCCAGTGGCGATCAGTGCGGATCACACTTTCTGAATGGCTTGAGACCGCAGTCCCCAGAGTTGGGTAGATCTCGGCCCTGTTTCTCCCCGCCCGTCACGCCAACCCTCTCGCAATCCTTCGAAAAAAATCCAGCCAGCGGGTCACCAGCAAAGAGTCGACCATCTGGCGCGGTGCCGAGGTGTTGCCGATCGAACGTGGCAATTTGGCAAACGGCGGGATGGGCAGCACCGGCATCCCCAGCTTCTGGTCGCGCAGCGTTTGGACCACCTGCACCTCCTGGTCAATCGTATGCCCGACCACCAGTACCGAATCCAATTCTTCGGTAAACAACCGCTGCAAGACCGAGTTTGTATTCAGACAAGTGTGGGGGGGCGTGCCGGGTCGCGCTGGCGTAAGACGTGTTGCTTGTCCCCGACGAGCAGAGGGTTACCGATAGGCCTGGAGCGGAAGGGGACCGTGTGGACCACGACGCCGTCTCGCTGCGCTCCGCCATTCTGATGCCAGACCCTTTGAACGAGAGTTTTCGATTTGGCTCATTGGAATTTCGATTCAAGGCGTCCGGCTGCCCAGTGGTGTGGGGTTGAGCCGACCCACGGCTCGTGGTCGCTTTGCTCTCCCCCCCGAGACCGCACTGGTTCGTGGGAAATTGGCGAGATCAATGGACGGGAGTTCATTTTCTGTGCGGGGCCGTCGGCCAAAATCGGCGGAAAGACCCTTGCCGGGGCTCCCCTGTCCCTCGAAGATGCGGGTCGTTTTCGCCCACGAGCAACCTCAAGGCAGCTTCCTTTGAGCAGGAGGGCTGGGGTTGCGGCTTTGTGAGGCGGTTGTTTTCTGGTTCTTCTGCGGCACTGAGAGTTGGCTCCATGGCACTGCACCTCGCTCCCCGACCCGAAGGTCGGTTTCTGTTGGTTTCAGAAGTGATCGACCGCCTCAAGGCCCGCTTCCCCTGGTGTGAGGCCGATTCGGTTTCGGGGCCGAAGGACGCCCAGGCGTTCCACACCCATCTCCAGCATGCGCATGCCGACGAAGAGTTGTGCCAGCGGGTGCTCGACGCGGCTCCCCAGGCGCTCCGCCTGACCATTGCCGACGCCTCGATCGGCACCGAGGCCCTGCAGTTGCTGCTGATGCCCGATCTGCCCCTCCGCGTCCAGAACGAAACCCTCGAAAACGAACTGCAGATTCGCCCCCTCATCGAACGCAGCGCCCGCACGCTCGAGTACATCATCTGCTGAGTTCCCCCCCGCCCCTGTGGAGGTCATCCCGGGGTGGCCGCCCCATGAGACTCGGCGGATCTTGGTCCCTCGCCCAGTTGCTGGAAGACTCCACCGGCAAGACTGGCATCCCCGACATGGCATCCGAGCATTCCCCGCACCGTCCGCCGCGCGACCCGGCCGCACGGCTCTGGCTTCTGTCTCCATGCCCTCGCTGATCGACCTCGCCCATCCCATCCATCCCGGCACCGCTCCCTGGCCGGGGACGCCGTCGGTCGAGACCCGGTTTCTCGACCGGGCGGCGGCGACCCGTCCCGACGAACGGCACTCGAACTCGACC
>CAIOTJ010000700.1 GCA_903861195.1 uncultured Planctomycetaceae bacterium
CTCAACCCGTCACTGGGGAGCCGATGGGGGATCGATGGTGGGGATTCCGAAGATTTCCCGGCTCAGCGCGATCCCCTGAATCCATTTTTGCCCCCGCTTGGCCGCCTCGGCCTCCAGGGCGGCCGGTCGGCCAATCGCCCGCCGCAGCCGGCCGCGCTTGTCGGTGAAGCTCGCCACCAGCTTCAGCCAGCCCTCCCCCTCGACCCCCAGTTGCTGCAAAATCGAGGGTTGCTCGGCCGGGATCCGGCCCACTTTCCCTTTCGCGACTTGCCGGCCCGTCCACTCCAGCAGTTCGAGGTACTGGTGAAAGGTCATGTTGAGGCACCCGAGGTTCGAGGTGCGGGTGCCGGAAACCGTCCGCTGCAACACCGGTTCGGTGATCTCCAGAGTAGCGAGCCACTTGCGAAATCCATGTCAACTGAGGCAGCGCAGCCGGATTACAGCCATCGAAAACTTTGCGAGACACGGTCAGCATCCTGTTGCGCCGGTCTGGATTGCGCGCTGTAGCAATCTGTGGGAAACAGTCCGTTGTGCCGGGGCGACCGAGGTGGCTGGCTTGCGTTGTCGATTTTGGTGTACAGTTTCTGAACGTCGGGAGACACTGTGATCTCTTTCCCGGCGGGCTGTCCGCCATTCGATGAACAGAGGTGGCTTCATGACATCTGGAAGAAGCAGTCTTGGTTGGATTGTCGGCCTCTTAGTCCTGGCGAACCCGCACATCCTCCGTGTCGTGCGTGCTGCCGATCCCGCACCTGTCCCGCAGGGGATCAATCATGGTACTGGAGAGGGGGCTGTTCGATTCGACGCGGATCTCTGGCATTACTCGGACCAGGGGAGTGGTTTCTTCCCCATGTCGGTCGTGGAGGCCCTCGAGGATGTTGATGCGCCGGTGGTGCCGAATGAACCACCGCTGATGTTCCTGCAGACCCTTGACCGGTTCGGGCTGCTGCCAGGGACCTCCTCCGTAAGAAATCCCCGTGGTTTACCGGTGGGCATCGTGACCAACGAGATTGTCATTCCCGGGACGAAGGGGATGGCCGAGCGGAAGATTGAGATGTTTGGGTTCACCTGTGCCGCCTGTCACACCAGCGACCTGCATTTCAATGGCCAGGTGGTGCGGGTGGATGGTGCCTCGGGGCTCTTGGACGTCGATGCGCTGGGGGACGGACTGGGGCATGCCCTGGAGGTGACCCTTTCGGATCGGCAGCGATTCCAGCGGTTCTTCGGACGCATGATCGACGGCCATTTGAAACGTCGCGACAATGCGCAGGGCCCCAAAGAGGGTTGGGCGCTGCGGTGGCAGGTGCTGCGAAACCGGCTCAAGCAGAAGGCCGCCGATGAGGAAGCCGCCATACTCCACAGCTTGTCCGACAAGGTATTTGATCTCATTCAGACGAAGCTCGGCAAGCCATCCCCGGAGTCGACTCCGGCCCAGCCGCGACTGGAGTTTTCCGCTGACAATTCAGACTTCATCGACGAGCTGCGCAAAAACCTTGGGGGATTTCTGGGAGAAAACGCGGAGTTCATCCGCAAGCTGTTTGACAAGGAACTCGGCCAGGTCGATCGGTTTCTTGAGGATCATCTCGAGGTGGTGCGGCACATTGTCTACCGGCTCGACTACATGAAGGCGCGGCACTGGCTGCAGCAACCGGGAAACCGGCTGCGGGCGGGTTACGGCAGAGCGGATGATTTCGGTACCGCGCGGGTCGAATTGTTCGGCGGGCTGAATCCGAAGAATCTGCGGCCGGTCAATGCGCCGGTCAGCGTGCCCCCTTTGTGGAACGTGCAGCACTACGCCTGGATCCATTGGAATTCGAACACGAATTCAATTATCCAGAGAAGTATGGGAGAGGCAATTGGAGTGGGGGCCACGTTTGATCTGGTCACCAAGCAGACCAGTGTCAATATCTGGAACCAGATGCAAATGGAACTGGAGGTACACAAGTTGACTCCTCCCGCGTGGCCCGCGAAGGTATTTGGCGCAGTGGATCAGATGAAAGCCGCGAGTGGGGCGAAGCTCTATCAAGCGCATTGCGAGAAGTGTCACAGTCCACTGGGGCGGGACGGGAACGGGCTGATCGTGCACCGGACCTTTACGCTGGAGGAAGCCGGGACGGATCGCGCCGATTCCGAAAACTTCGATCAACTGGTCTGGCTGGCCAATGGCAACCAGACCAGCTTCGCAGGAATGATCCGGGATCTGCTCGAGGATCTGCAGCATCAGGCCAAGGAAGACAAAAACCGCCCGTCGATGAAGACCCTGATGAACACCCTTGAGCAGCAACGGCTTCCGGTCAAATGGCGCGACACGGGGCGGGACGTAGGGCGGGTCTATCCGGCCCGGCCACTGGAGGGAATCTGGGCGACGGCCCCCTATCTGCACAACGGTTCGGTGCCGACGCTGTACCACCTGCTGCTGCCAGCGCGGCAACGTCCCGTCCAGTTTGAGGTGGGGCAACAGGATTTTGACCCGGTCTATGTCGGGTTTGAGATCCGTCCGGATCGGATTCGGCGTCATCCCCGACGACAGACCTATGTACTCGACACCAAGATTCCGGGTAATCTGAACATCGGCCACGAAGGGGACGACTACGGGACCAACCTGAGCGATGAGCAGCGGTTTGACCTCATTGAATACCTGAAGATCCACCAGGATCCCATGGTCGACACAGTGCCAGCGATCGTCTCCCCGGCGAAATAGCCCCCGGGAGCATCAATCAGCGGGCCAAGGACGCGGAGACGAGATCACGCAGGGCTTTCGCCTCGGCGAGATCCCTGGGGGTGCCGCGGCCCTCACATTGCGCGAGAAACTTTTGCAACAGGGCGAGGGCCTTGGATGGTTGCTCGTAGTGGCTCCACAGGGAGGCCAAGGAGGTGGCGGCGCGCAGGGTGGGGCCCAGGGCCTGCTGGGCCTCGGCTGTTTCGAGAGCCTGCCGATACCAGGTTTCCGCTGATTGGGGAGAGTGGGGGTTGAGGGCGCGGGCGATGTCGCCCGACAGCCGCAGGATCTCGGCAAGGTGAAACTCATTGCGATGACGGGCGGAGTCTGCCCGGGCGCGGGAGATCCACTCTTCAGCGGCGTGCATGTCGCCCCGGGCCAGTCGAATCTGGGCTCGCAGGGCATGGAACTGGCACAACGAGAGGGCGGCACCAGACCGATGGAAGATCTCCAGACCCTGGTCGAGTGCGAGATCGGCCTCGTCGAGTCGGCCCTGGAGGAATCGCCCGCAGGCAAGGCACAACTGCGACTCGGCCAACCAGAACACGAATCCCTGCTGTTCGGCAATGGCCCGTTCGGCTTCGGCCAGGGCGATCACAAGATCGGGCTCCCGGCGGTGCTGCTGGAGCCAGCCGGCATGGTGGAGCGCGTAGGCGAGGCTGAAGGGGTGCTCGAGCTCCCTGGCCAGGGCAATGGCGCTCTCGGAGCGGGCCATTGCCTGTTGGTCGAGCCCCAGGTGCCAGAGTGCCAGCGCCCAATAGGTCTGCAGAGTCACCCCCACATTCTGGCCCGTCTGTGTCGCATTCCGGCGGGATTGTTCCCGGTCGTAGAGGGGGAAGACCCGTTGTGCCGTCTCGCACACGAAGGAAAACTCGCCCCGCATGAAATGCGTGAGCACCGTAATGAACGCGGCCTCGAGGCGCAGGCTGTCGTCCTGGGTCACCTCGGCGATGGCGAACGCTTCGGCTTCCAGCGCGAGGCATTCCTCCAGTTCTTCACGGACCACCCGCCAGGCCCAGATTCCCCAGAGAATGTAGAATTGTTGAAGTGGGGAACCGAACCGCCGGGCGAGATCCTGCGCCTTTTCGAAAACCGGTCCGACTTCGGGTGAGGCATAACCCTGCGTGGCAACGAGAGTGACCCCGAGGGGAATCTGAAACTGGAACTCCAGCGCCAGCCGTTCCTCTTCGGAGTCGAACCGGGAGACGCACTCGAGTCCCCGCCGGAGCAGGGTGAGCGCTTCCGCATTGTTCGAGCGGGCGGCCGCGCGCGTGCCCGCCTGCAGCCAGTACGGAGCCGCCCGGGAGGGTTGATTTCCCTCGGTGAAATGGTGAGCCAGCAATTCGGGCTGGGAGACGGCCAGTTCGGGTTCGTCCCGTTCCAGCATCTCCGCGATCCGCGAATGCCAGGTCTGGCGGGTCGCCTTCAGCAGCGAGTCGTAAGCGGTATCCTGCACCAAGGCGTGTTTGAACGAGAATCTCGCCCGGGGAACACCTCCCCGCTGAAACAGCAATTCGGAGTCGACCAGTCTGTTGAGATGCTGCAGCAGCACAGGCTCGGGAAAGGGAGAGACGGATTTGATCCAGCGAAACGGGAATTCCCGTCCGAAGATCGAACCCAACTGGGCCACCTCCCGGGCCTCGCCCAGACGGTCGAGCCGTGCCACGAGGGAATCGTGCAGTGTCACTGGGATCGAAACCGGCTCGATTCCCGTCGCGAGCCCCCATCCCTGGGGAGTCGCGACCAACTGACCCCCTTCGTGCAGCGCCTTGGTGAATTCTTCGACAAACAGCGGAACTCCGTCGGTCTTCGCATAGATCAGCCGGCGGACTTCCGGGGTCAACGGAAGATTACCAACAACCCTCTGCGCCAACTCGCTCACCTGGTCTTCACCGAGCGGGTTGAGGGGCAACTGAAAAACATGGGGCCGCGAGGGCCAAGGGGGGTGGAATTCGGGACGGAAAGTCAGCAGCAGCAGGCAGGGAATGCGCTGAAGGTGATCGATCAGTTGCGACAGGAAGTCCAAGGTCGACGGATCGATCCAGTGAAGATCTTCGATCTGGAGAGCCAGGGGCCGTTGTTCTGAGGAAGCCTGCAGGAATTCCAGCAGGGTCTCAAAAGACCATTGGCGTTTTTTCTCGGGGGAACCGTCCTCCAGCAGGTACGCACCGCCGGCGGGAATGCCCACCAATTCGGCCAACCGCGGAACAGCGGGACGGCGGTCGATGCGCAACCGGTCGCAGAGCTGCTCGATCTCGGCCAGCCGCTCGGCCGGGTTCTTCGAGCGCCCCGGGTCCAGGACCTGCAGTACCAGGTCAATCATCGGCCGCAAGGGGCTGTTCTGGGCCTGGGCCGAGCAGCGGGCTTCCAGCCGAATCGCCGATTCCGGAAGCAATCCACCATGAAACTCATCGAGCAGGCGGGATTTGCCCACGCCGGGCTCGGCACAAATCTGGACCACTCGTCCCTGGCCCCGCGCGACCTGTTGCCAGAGGTCGCGCAACAGCCCGAGTTCGTGCGACCGGCCCAAAGTGGCCGGTCGGGTGACCGCGCGGGAATCGCCGTCCAGCCGTTCGCACACCACCGCGAACAGGTCGCTGCCCCCTGGCAGTTCGCGGTTGGAGAGCCGCCCTTCGAGGGGGGTGAAGTCGAACTGTTCCTTCAGCGCCAGGTGAACGGCCCGGGAGGTGCCGACCTGACCGTCGGAACCGGAGCGGGCGACGGCGGCCGCCACACGAGCGACACTGCCGACAATGGTGAACCGCGACGAACTTCCCGGTGTCTGGCCCAAGTCATCGACCTCTTCGGCCACCACAATCCCCGTATGGACCCCCAGCCGCAGTTGGGGGACGAATCCGGCCGATTTCCGCAGCAGGGGGGCACTCTTCGCGAATTCCTGGGCAATCGCGAGGGCGGCCCGCACTCCCTGGCTGAGCGAGCCCTCAAAGGCCACCGGCACGCCAAAATAGATCAACACCCCTTCGGAATTCTGCGACTCGATCGAACCGCCGTGTTGGCGGGCGATGCGCACACAGGAGAGTTGGATCTCCCGGAGAATTCCATGCCATTGTTCCGGGTCTTCCACATCGAACCGGACGTCTTCAATGAGGCACTGGATGGCGGTGACCCGTCGGCGCTCGGCCTTCGACAAAATGCGTGACGGAGGCTCTGACCGCTCACTTTCCTGGGGGGCCGGACTGGGAGCCTGGGGGGCAATCGGAACGGAGGTGGCAGAGGGGGCAGTTGCGACAGCGGTCACGCTGCCCGGCAGCGCGGGCTCGAGTTCGGGGATGAGACTGGTGAAGTCGGGGTCCGCGGGACCGACGAGAGCTTCACCCGTCAGTACACAGCGGAGCGCGGTGGCCATGTCGGCGGCCGTACGATAGCGGCGCTCCTTCTTTTTTTGCATCGCCTTGCGGCAGATTTCCTC
>CAIOTJ010000701.1 GCA_903861195.1 uncultured Planctomycetaceae bacterium
CCTTTCCGTCGAGGCCATTGCGGCCGTCTTTGCCAGCCAGGCCCGCAGGGCCCTGCTTGCCATCGACGCCGTTCTTCCCATCCTTACCGGGGGAACCCGCCGGGCCTGCAGGACCAGCCTTCCCGTCGAGCCCGTTCTTCCCGTCCTTGCCCGCCGGCCCCATCGGACCGACCGCGCCGGCCTTTCCGTCGAGACCGTTCTTCCCGTCCTTACCGGGCGCCCCTGGCTTCCCGTCCAGGCCGTTCTTCCCATCCTTGCCGGCTGGGCCCATCGGACCAGCCTTGCCGTCTACACCATTTTTCCCGTCTTTGCCGGCCGGGCCCGCGGGACCTGTCTTCCCATCAAGACCGTTTTTGCCGTCCTTCCCGGGTGCGCCCGGCTTGCCGTCCAAGCCGTTCTTCCCATCCTTGCCCGCAGGACCAACCGGCCCAGCGACTCCCGGCTTCCCATCGACGCCATTCTTCCCGTCGAGCCCGTTCTTCCCATCCTTGCCCGCAGGACCGACCGGACCAGCGACTCCCGGCTTCCCATCGACGCCATTCTTCCCGTCGAGGCCGTTCTTCCCTGCCGGACCCGCTGCTCCAGGCTCGCCCTTCGGTCCAGCGAGGCCAGCCACGCCCGGCTTGCCCTCGAGACCCGGCTTTCCGTCGACGCCATTCTTCCCGTCGAGCCCGTTCTTCCCTGCCGGACCCGCTGCTCCAGGCTCGCCCTTCGGTCCAGCGGGGCCAGCCACGCCCGGCTTGCCATCGAGACCCGCCTTCCCGTCGACGCCATTCTTCCCGTCGAGCCCGTTCTTCCCTGCCGGACCCGCGGGACCAACTTCACCACGGTCCCCCTTCAGGCCCGCCGGGCCAGCCACGCCCGGCTTGCCGTCGAGACCCGGCTTCCCATCGACGCCATTCTTGCCATCGACGCCATTCTTGCCGTCGAGACCGTTCTTCCCTGCCGAACCCGCAGGACCAGCTTCCCCACGGTCCCCCTTCAGGCCCGCCGGACCAGCCACACCCGGCTTGCCATCGAGACCCGGCTTCCCATCGACGCCATTCTAGCCGTCGAGACCGTTCTTCCCTGCCGAACCCGCAGGACCGGCTTCCCCACGGTCCCCCTTCAGGCCCGCCGGACCAGCCACACCCGGCTTGCCGTCGAGACCATTTTTTCCGGCCGGCCCGGGCTCTCCCTGGGGACCCGTGGATCCCGGTTCACCACGCGGCCCGGAATCACCCTTGGGGCCCGAAATCCCGCGCTCACCCGCCGCACCACGATCACCGACCAGGCCGCGTTCACCCTTCGCGCCTGTCGCACCCATCGCACCCAGACTACCAGCCAAATCCGCCACACCCAGCACGCGCGAGAAGACTCCAGCCAGTCCCCCCTGCCCGTGGGCATATTCCACCCAACGTTTGTGGTCTTCATCCCAGACCCACAGCAATCCTGCCTTCTCCTCCACCCAAGCCTCACCCACCTTGCCAGCCAGCGGCAGGTCCGACTTGTGATCCACAACCCCCAAAATCGCATCGATTGGGGGTAAACGTCGCACTCCCATGTCAAAACTCCGGTTGTCAGATGAAAAACATCCTCACTCGCGGATAGCCCAAAGAGACCCGCCGCAGCGCATGGACCGCTTGTCTGTAATGCGACGCCCCCCGCAACGCAATTCCCAAAGCCCCTGACAACCGGCTTTTCCCGGAAATCAACTCCGGGGTGTTGGGGTCGTACCGACCAGTGAAACCAGGCACCAGGAGTCGCCCATCCGGAGCGGCCGAAACGTCAACCGGTTCGCCAAGCGGTCACCCTGGTCCAGATCATGGGAGGCCAATCGACTGGGACTCGAAAGAACCCGACTTTTCCAAATCATTCCCACGTCCAGCCGGGCAGATTCTTTGCCACCCAGCCGACCTTACACCAGGATTTCGTCGATCACTGTCCCGTGGACGTCGGTCAGGCGGAAGTCGCGACCGCCATGCCGGTAGGTCAGCCGCTCGTGGTCCACCCCCAGCAGGTGCAGCACCGTCGCCCAGAGGTCATAGACAGTGGCAACCTGTTCGACCGCGTGATACCCCAGATCGTCCGTGGCCCCGTAGATGGTCCCCCCCCGCACCCCGCCCCCGGCCAGCCACACGCTGAATCCATAGGGATTGTGGTCGCGTCCATCGCTCCCCTGGGCGAACGGGGTTCGACCAAATTCTCCCGCCCACACAATCAGGGTTTCGTCCCATAGTCCGCGCTGCTTGAGGTCGGTAATCAGTCCCGCAATCGGCTGATCCACCTGCTGCGCCATCTCGGAATGGCCGGTCTTCAGCCCTCCATGCTGGTCCCACGGGTTGCCAATCTGCCCCAATTCGGCCGGTCGGGGAAGACAGGTCAGCTCGACAAAGCGCACCCCACGCTCGACCAACCGCCGGGCCAACAGACATTGCCGCCCGTACTCCACCGTCTCCCGGACCGGTGAGCCAAGTCCATACAGCGCCTGGGTGGCCTGCGTTTCTCCTGAGAGATCGACCAGATCGGGAACCGCCGTCTGCATGCGATAGGCGATTTCATAATTGCGAATCGCCGATTCGAGTTGGTCGTCGGCACCCCGGAGGGCCAGCCGCTGACGGTCGGCCGAATTCACAAACGCCAGCCGCCGTCGCTGCCGGCCAGCGGGTTCCCGAGGCACGATGTTCGCCAGGGGCTCTTTCTGGGTGGGATCGATCAACGAGGCCTGATAGACGGCTGGCAGGTACCCATTCCCGAAGTTGTTGATCCCCCCCAGCGGAGCACCGCCGCTCGCCAGCACCACATACCCCGGCAAATTGTGGTTCTCGCTCCCCAGCCCATAGCTGACCCACGCCCCCGCACTGGGGTGTCCCGCCAGCGAAAAGCCAGTGTGCAGAAAGTAATTCGCCTGCGCGTGTTCGTTCCCCACGCTGGTCATCGAACGGATCACCGCCAGATCGTCGGCACACCGGGCGATCTGCGGGAAGAGCTCGCTGATCGGCATCCCCGATTCGCCCCGGGGCGCAAACTCCCAGGGAGAGGCCATGATGTTCCCGTTGGCGTTGAACATCGTGGGCTTCACCGGGACCGGCATCGGCTTGCCATGGTCGGTCTTCAGCCGGGGTTTGGGGTCGAACGTATCCACGTGCGAAACCCCGCCCGACATGAAACAAAAGATCACGTTCTTCACGCGAGGAGCGAAGTGGGGGACAATCGGGCCCGCGACACCTCCGGCATCCGGCCGCGTTCCTCCGGAGGGGGATGGCTCCCCGAAGGCCCCGTTCGCCAGCAATCCCTGCAGGGCGACCAGCCCAAACCCGTTCGACGCCCGCTGCAACAGCTCCCGTCGTGAAACCGCGAACTTGTCAGTCGACATAGACAAACTCCTTCAGGCAGTAGAGGGCGTGCAGCAGGTCGCCCCACACCAGCGTTTCCCGCTCTCCCACGTCAGTCACCACCGCATGCTCGCCCCGCAGCTCCTCCAGGAAGCTGAGCCCCGGCGACATCTCCTCTTCGGTCACCGGCCGGCCCAATACCCGGCGGTACAGCCAACCGAGCTTCTCTTGATCGGTCCCTCCTGCTCCCACGACCCGTCGCGCCCCCTTGAGCGCCTGGTCGATCACAAACGGATCATTCAGCAGGGTGAGTGACTGGGCCGGGACGTTCGTCACATCACGCCGGCCCCGAGTCGACACCGGCTTGGGGGCGTCGAACGCCTCGAGAAACGGGTTGTGCGCATTCCGCCGGATGCGCAGCCAGACACTGCGGCGACGATCTCCATCGAGCGGTCCCACGGGCCCGCCCCCCTCGGTTTTCGTCGTGTAGTACACATTCGGCCCCATCCCATACATCACCAGCGACAGCTCTTCGGATGTCGCCAGAATCGCGTCCCGAATCGCCTCGGCTTCCAACCGGCGCACCCGGGCATGCGACAGCAGTCGATTCTGGGGATCCCGCTCGCGGGCCTGCTCCGAAGGCTGCGACGACTGCCGGAAGGCCTGCGACAACACCATTTGCCGCAGCAGCGACTTGATCGACCAACCTCCGGCCACCAGGTCACTCGCCAGATGGTCGAGCAGCTCGGGGTGCGACGGCTGTTCTCCCAGGTGCCCGAAATTGTCGACCGTCGAGACCAATCCCTGCCCAAACACATGGTGCCAGAGGCGGTTCACCAGTACTCGCGCCACGAGGGGGTTCGCAGGCGATGCCGTCTGCTGGGCCAGCTCGAGCCGACCACTCCCCCGGGTGTCCAAGGCAGACTGTCCCCACAGCGACAGCCCTCCCCGGGGAACCTCGTCGCGGGGACGGGTGTGGTTGCCGCGCTGGAACAGCGGCTGGTTGTATCCCCCCACCTCGAGCAGCCCCGCCGCCCGACGCGGCACTGGAATCTGCCCCTCGAGTTCGCGATACCGCGTTACAAGCGGAGCCAACTCGGGCAGCTCGGCCAATGTCGTCGGCAACAAGCCTCCCTGCAGAAAGACATTCAGGGCCTGGCAGGCGGTGTCATCCAGCGCCCCCTGTTCCCACGCCGTCACTCCCTGCACCAGACGTTCGGCATGGCGGAGGGCGAGTTCCTCGGGCGTTTGCGGGGCGGGTCCCTCCAGAAACCAGGCGATCGGCAATTCGGTCTCGCGGGGGGCCTCGCCTCCGTTCGACTTCACCACCGCCACCGCCCCCCAGTGCGCCCGCTCGGCTGGATCGGTGACGAACTCGATGTAGGCTTTCGATCCCTTGCGGTAGGCGGTGTCGATGCGGATCCACCCCAGCTCATCGCGCGACAAGCGGGTGGCCGGATAAATACCCCCGTTCCCCAGCGGATAATTCTCAATCACCACACGGGCCATCGCCCCCTGCCCCAATGCCCGCACGCTGATGCTGTCGGTGTCGATGAGGAACCGGGGCGAACTGAAGGAACCCGGATGCCGGGTGCTCAGCAACGCACTGTACGTCCCCGCCGGGAGCAGTCCCCGTACGACCCGATCCCCTGTTGGCTCGACGGTGAACTCGCCTGGCGGAGTCGACTCCGCCGTCGGGCCCGGGCCGTAACGGAACCAGTCGCGTTGTTGAGGACCGCGCAAATCCCACAGGGGCTCGAACTGCCGGTTGAACTCTTGCCGCTGGGCCAGTTCCTGTTGCCAATGTGCGGCCTGCTCGGCCCAGCGTGTCGCGACCAAACTCGAGTCGGCCCCCGGCTGCCGCAGCGTGGCCCAGAGATGCAGCGGATGGGACGGATCTCCCTCGGCCTTCGCCAAGGCCGCTCCCACGGGGTTCTCCTTCCCCGGAGCGAGTTTCTCTTGCTCGGCCGTCAACCCGGCCAGATGATCCTGGAGCATCTTTCGCCGGGCCTGATCCCCGGCCGACATCGCCGCCAGCAATTCGGACTGCGAGACCGACTCCGGCCCGGCCGCGAAGGAGGCCGCCACTTCGGCTGCCGACAGGGCCCGGGCGTAAACCCGCACCTCATCCACCTCGCCCGCCAGTGGCGGGTTCACGTCCGACAGCCGCTGTCCGAAGAGAAATCGCGACTTCCCCTTCAGGAACGGCTGGAGCGTTCCCTTGGTGTAGGGAGCTCCGTAAGGGACGCCCTTGCGGTACATCGCGATCGAGTTGTCAGCCGCGTAGACAATCGCGACATGAATCAATTCCTGGGGGCCAGCGGTCTCCCGCGGTCCATCGGGTTGCTGGGTGCGATTGAAAAAGTCGCTGCCGGGCATCCAGTAGCCGGGCTTCTGCTCGCCAAACACGATCGAATCGAAGAAACGTCCCTCGGGCACATCCAGCCCAACCACGCCCCCCCCGCGCTGGTCGAGGTTGGCCAGAGCCACCCAGGCTTCGAGGGTTTTCTCGCGCAGATCACGATCGAGAGGCACCGTGCGCATATTGGCCGCGACGCCATCGAGCACCAGCCGGCCATTCCGCACCACCGCCCCCGAGAGCAATTCGCCGTGGTGCGCTCCCACACTGTCGCGGGCATCCCCCTCGAAGCTCCAACGGGCATCGGGTTGCGGCAGATCGGCCGTACTCCCCTGCCCGCGTCGTTCCAGAACGGCCTTGCGGGCCGGGCGTTCAATCGCGGCGATCTCGTTGCGCAGCCGTTGCTGCTCGGCCTCGACCACCACCAGACGCTGGCGCCGCTCGGCCTCGCCCCGCAGGCGTTCGGGCAACTGCTGGGCCGCCAGCCGCCACGCGGCGGCGAGCTTCGTACGAATCACACCCTTCAAGCGCAGCAGTTCTTCGCGATGACGGTTCAAATTGGCGGGAGGATCGATCAGCAACTGCCCCGGGCGGCCACTTGCGAGAATGCCATACAGGGCGTAGAAGTCGGTCTGCCGGATCGGATCGAACTTGTGGTCATGGCAGCGGGCACAACTGACGGTCAGCCCCAGGAACGCCTTCGAATAGACATCCACCTGGTTGTCGACCACCTTGACCTGGTCGTCCAGGGCGTCGACCGGCACAAACCCCAGCTCGACCATCCGCCAGTGCGCGGTGCCGAGGGCCGACTCGTTCCAACCCTCCACCGCATTCCAGCGCGGCTGGGGCAACAGATCACCGGCGATCTGTTCGCGAACGAACTGGTCGTAGGGGAGATCTTCGTTGAACGCCCGCACGAGGTAGTCGCGGTAGCGCCACGCATTCGCCAGCTCGGGGTCCCCCTGGCTGCCGTGCGACTCGCAGTAGCGCATCACGTCCATCCAGTGCCGGGCCCACCGCTCACCAAACCGGGGCGACTCCAGCAGCCGGTCCACCAGGCGTTCCTCGGCACCGGGAGCCAGATCGGCCAGGAACCCGTCTTGTTCGGCAGCCGTCGGCGGCAATCCGGTCAACACAAACGTCAGCCGGCGGAGCAGCGTGAGTCGGTCGGTGGCGTGAGCCGGGGACAATCCCTCGGCTTCCATTCTGGCGAGGAGAAACCGGTCCACCGCAGTTCGCGCCCAGTCGGCCTGTTGGACTTCGGGGAGAGCGGGGCGCTGGACGGGCTGAAAGCTCCACCAGCCGCGGCGTGTCGTGATGATGTCGCGCGACTGCGCCTGCTGGTCGAGTTCTTCGGCAGTCGGGGGGTTGTCACGCGGATCGGGAACGCCGAGGGCAATCCAGCGTTCGAAGTCGGAGATGACCGCAGGGGGAAGCCGGGCCCCGTCGCGGGGCATCTTGAGTCCGGGGACTTCATGTCGGAGGATGGCAATCAACCGGCTTTTGGCCGGCTGGCCTGGGACAACAATCGCTCCGCCCGCCCCCCCCTTGAGCAGGCCCGCCCGGTGATCGAGCGCCAGCCCCCCTTCGGTCTGGCGGACCGAGTTGTGGCAATGCTGGCACTGCTCGGCAAGCACAGGCCGGATCTTCTGTTCGAAGAATTCGCGATGGGCAGGGGTGAGAGTGTCTTCGGCCCGCAGGGAATCCCCCCACATCCCTCCCAGAAATCCCGCGAGCAGCGCCCAGACAAACAGCCCAGCACGAGCAGCACCCCTCTTCAGAGTTCCCAACACCGCACCACACCTTCCCCCCGAGGAACCGGGTACTTCACGGTCACCAGCCAGGCTGTCTTGACCAGCCGACTAACGGCGCAGTTCCAGAGCGGCTTTGGTCTCGGCCCCCTGCTTGATGATCCGAATGACCGGAGACGGGGGACCGGCCTCTGGCTGTTCCGCTCCCTGGGCGAAAACGGCGCCGTCGATCACCTCGCCACCGGCACGGGTCAGCAGGGCCAGCAGCATTTCCCCCGACATCGCATCCGTCAGAGTGCGAACCGACCCGTCCGCAAACCCGACGGGGACTCCCTTGCCGGTCCCAACGGCATAAGGTGCGGGAATCGAATCCTTCTTCCCCACATCGGGAATGGACACCCCCACTTCGAAGTCTTCCGGCTTCATCCACGGAATCTTCTGTTCGGGAGTCACGGAAACCGTGAGGATGGTGTTCGAAGTGCCGTCCAGAACGTCGCGAATTCCGCGGCCAGCCCCCATAAAGCGTTTGTCCGCCTTGTCGGTCATGTCAATCCCGTCGGCCTCGAAGATCGTATCGTCGCCGGTTGGCAGGGCATAATGGGTGTAGAACTCCTTGTTCTCACCATGGATCGGATCGGAATAGACCTTCGGCATCTGTGCGAGCAACTTGCGGTTGTTGGGACCGTCCCACGGCTCGTCAAACCGGTATTGGTTGTAAACTTCGTTTCCCTCCAGAAACGGCAGGATCAACACCCGCCAACTGTGCCAGGGCTTGCCATCCGGACCGTTCACCACGGCCGGCGGAAACCGGCCATAGACATCGTGGTAGTTGTGCATCGCGAGGGCAATCTGCTTGAGATTGTTCTTCGACTCGATCAGTTTCGATTCCGACGCCACGCCCCGCCCGGGGGCGGCCGCCTCATCGAGCGGCGCGATGTCGGGCAACAATTTGAGCTTGGCTGTCGTGGTCTTGGCCGGTCGGAACAGCATCAGGGATTCTCCGGCTTTCACTTGGGCGGCCGCCACTTTTCCGACTTCCGCCCGCACCCCTCCATCTTCCAGGATTTCAGTGACCTTCACCCGGACGACCCGGGCCCCCTGGATCCCCTTTTGCGGCTCAGTCACCGCCAGCCCCAGGTACCAGCCTTCGGTCAGCTCCGGCTGCGGAACGGGCCCGTGTCCCGACTGGTCTGATCCAGTCTTGAGTTCGACTTCGCCCTGGGCCGTCACCTTGACCACCTGGCAGTTCACCGGGGGCTGCAGGGCACTCAATTCGTAAGACTCCCCCACTTCCTCAGCCTTCACCTTTTGGGCGGGAATCAGCTTCTGCATCGGAACGACTGCCTGCGGGGCGGGGCGACCGACGGCTTTCTTCACCTCCGCCTTTTTTACCTCGCTCTTGATCTCCTGGGCGGCGACCGGAAGACCACAGGCCACGCACAGCAGACCGAACAGACCGCACAGCCAGAGACGGGACGATGTTCGCAACATGCCAAGTCCTCGAAGGAATCCATCAGGAGGTGTCGAACGCGATCTGCAGTGTATCCCCCGGTTTCCCCGCGGGACAACGCCGGGCCGTAAGCCACTCGAATTCCCAGGCTGCCTGGCTGGCAGCAGAGCGCTCTCAGCGAGTGTCCGCCGGCAGCCCCAGAATCGGCCGCAGGGCCGCCTCAAACGCGTCGGCCTGACGCACAAACCCCAGGTCGGTCGGATGCGAACTGTCGACTGTCCCTTCATTGTCGGCCCCCAGCAGGTGTTCCCCTTCCAGATAATGCAATCCGGGAAC
>CAIOTJ010000702.1 GCA_903861195.1 uncultured Planctomycetaceae bacterium
CCAGGTGTTGCCGTCGATGGACGGGAGGGATACAACAGTGTGAGTCAACGAATCCTGTTGTCGAATCAAGGAGTCAATGATGGCCCCCCAAATACAGCCATTCTCGACCAAAGATCTGGTCGACATCGTCTTATTCTCGTCCACGGCAGGGCAAAGAGAACTGCAATCTTCACCTATTCTGGGGGACGTGTGGCTCGAGTATGCCGAAGCTCCCGCCAAGCGAGTGGATTTATTGATCACGCCGCAGTTTGGAATACCGGCAGGCCCTCTGGCGAAGGAGATTTCCTCTCGCATTGGCGGTCAGAGTCCGCGCAAAGGGAAAACACCGAGAAGGAGAACGGAGAAAGATCTGAGCCCGAATGTGGCATATCTCCAGGGCTTGATCGCTGCCCGCCTGACTTTCAGCGAAGTGATCGGCAATATTCTTCCCATGACGAACTGGTGGCATGATCGCATCACCCAGTGGAAACACCGGCAATCAACGGACACACGACTGACGGAATTGGACACCACAGAGTTGATCAAAGACTTCGTAAAATGGGCAACAACCAAAAAAGAGGATGAGCGTCGTAAAGCCAGAAAGAGTCTGGCGAGCTTGCCCGAATTTCTTCGAATGATGGTGCTGGGGGTCCTGATTCTGTGGGGGGAAGAAAAAACGGGCGACCGGGAGAGATCGCGAGAGGACGCGGGAATTCTCGGGTTACTCAAGTTGAAAAATGCAGCGGATGAACTGGGGAAGCGGCTTTCGCAGGCCCTCGCTAAGTTGCCGGGAGGGGGGGCCAAGACGAAACGGAGCACCGACGAGGCAGATACCAGCCACGAATGGGCCGTATGTCTCGACAAACAGATTCCATGGGTGTTTCAGATTTCGCTCAATCGGGAGGTCAGCCCGGCACTCCGGGAATCAGTCGCCGCTGTCAAGGGAGATGCCGCACGCCATCTGTTCGAAGTGCGCTGTGATAAGATTGTGTGGGCGATACTCGATTCGGGTATCGACGGACGTCACCCTGCGTTTCATAGACCTTTGACTTCGAGTGTCGAGCGGTCTGGCATTGGAGATACCGACAGTGGACCGAAGACGGGTTGTCGAATCATCAAGGCTCTCGACTTCGGTTACATTCGTGAGATTCTTAGCATCGATGCTGACTTCGAAGATGAGCGAAAGCTGAATGATAAAATCGACACCATTCTTGGCCGTCGCGGGATTGCGCGGGATAACCAGGAAAAGAGGGATGAAGTGCGGCAGAGGTTACAACTTCTGATCGATGACTCACGGAATGATCGCCCTCTGTTATGGCAGGTCGTCGAGGAACTGATTGCCGTGGACCCCGAGCAAAATCCCCCTGTAACAGACCATGGCACGCATGTCGCAGGTATCCTGGCAGCGGACCCCAATGGAGTGCGTATCGTCGACCCCAAGGATAGTCAGAGAAACGTGGGGCAGGATCCCCAGAGGGCCCAGCAGGGCCTGTGTCCTGAGATTGAGTTATACGACTTACGCGTTCTGGGAGAATCAGAGATAGAGACCGAATTCGCCGTGATTGCCGCTCTGCAATACATCCGCCATTTGAACGAAAGGCTGGGTTTTCTGCGTATTCATGGGGCCAACCTCAGTCTGCAGATGCGGCACAACGTAAGGAATTGGGCGTGTGGGCAGACACCAGTCTGTATTGAGTGCGACAAATTGGTCAATAGTGGGGTCGTAGTCGTCGCGGCAGCAGGCAACTTCGGTTATCAGAGGATGCAAACCGATCATGGGATGTATGATGGCTATGTTCCTTTGAGCATTACGGATCCGGGCAACGCCGATGGGGTGATCACGGTTGGAGCCACTCACCGCTTCTGGCCTCACACTTATGGGGTCAGCTTTTTTTCCAGCCGGGGTCCTACGGGAGACGGTCGATTGAAACCCGACCTTGTGGCACCCGGCGAACGCATCACCTCGTGCCTGAAACTTGAAGATGAAGATCGGCCTCATTGGGGGGAAATGGATGGGACGAGTATGGCGGCACCGCACGTGAGTGGAGCGGCGGCCATGCTGATGGCGCGATATTCCGAGATGAAAGGTCGGCCCCGCGTGATAAAGGAGGTTTTGTGCTCCACGGCCACCGACCTGGCGCGCGAGCGAAGTTTTCAGGGGCACGGAATGCTAGACATACTGAGGGCGTTGCAGAAACGGTGATCGCGTCACCGAACCAAAGCACTCTCCCATAAGTCATGTGTCAACATTTAGTCATGGAGTTACCAGATGCTGTTTTCTCTCGATGTGTTGCGGGCGGCCAAGGGGGACTGTCTGTGTCTGCACTTCGGAACCGCCAGGAAGCCGGGGCTGATCCTGATCGACGGTGGGCCGGCCACGATTTATGAAGACTCCCTCCAGCCCCGGCTCAACCAGATCCGCAAGCAGCGGAAGATCGCCGACACCAAGCCGCTGCCGGTCGACCTGGTGATGATCAGCCACATCGATGACGATCACATCCAGGGAATGCTCGACCTGTTCAAGAGCCTGGCTGACGCCAAACGAGAAGGACGGCTGGTTTCTCTCAAGATCAACAGTCTGTGGCACAACTCGTTCGCCCGACTGCTGCAGCAGGAAGCGGGGCTGGTCCAGAAGACCACGGCCGCCGCGTATGGTGTGGCCTCACTCGGTCAGATTGCGAAAGTCGAGGGGCTGAGCCACGACGTCGGCAAGGTGCTGGCCAGTGTGCCGCAGGGAGCAACGCTGGAAAACTACGCCAGCCAACTGCGCATTTCGAACCAGCAATCGCCCGACGGCCTGATCACCGCCGCCAAACCGTTCACACCGCTGCAGATTGGCCCACTGAAAGTCACCATCCTGGGACCGCAGCAGAAAGAAATCGACAAGCTGCGCAAGGAATTCGAGAAGTGGGTCAAAAGCCAGGCCAAGCTGAAGGCGGGGGCCGCTCTCGCCGCCTACGACGATGATTCCTCCTTCAATCTCTCGAGCATCGTGGCCCTGGTCGAGGCGGGCCCCAAAAAGATCCTGCTGACCGGTGACGCCCGGGGAGACAAGATTCTGGACGGACTGAGGCAGGCGGGTCTGCTGAAAAAGGGACAGACGCTGCATGTCGACCATTTGTCAGCCTCGCGTCCACCGGCGAAGATGTTCTGGGTAGGGATCGTCATCGCCGTGCTCCGGGATTGTGCGGACGGGACTGACGAACCGGGTTTGGGAAGGTGCGTGATGTCTGGTGCG
>CAIOTJ010000703.1 GCA_903861195.1 uncultured Planctomycetaceae bacterium
ACCGGGGGTTTGTGCAGCCGCCGGCCAACTGGCAGGGAGAAGATCTTGAACTGTTCGTCGAGCCGGTCGACGCCGCGCACGAGGTCTGGTTCAACGGCAAGAAGGTGGGGCAGGCGGGGGAGTTTCCCCCGTTCTTCCGAAGTGGGCTGGGGGGGAAGGACCGGTTCTTCATCGCGGCCGACAGCGTACGGACCGACCGGCCCAACGCGGTGGCCCTGCGGGTCTACAACCAAGAGGGGCGGACGGGGTTCAACGTCGCGGCTCCCGTGCTGTTCGGCAAGCAGCAGGCACTGCGGCTGGCCGGGGCCTGGCAGTTCCGCCCGGGAGACAACCCGGTCTTCGCGCAGTACGACGAACCACAGGTTCCCGAGGGAATCGCTCTGGCGACGAAGCTGGAAGATGCGGCCGAGGTGGTGAAGTCGCTCAAGCGGATTGATGATGCCGGCCCGCAATCTCCCGCCGAAGCCCTCGCGCAGTTCCAGGTTCCCGCGGATCTGGAAATTGAACTGGCCCTGAGTGAGCCCGACATTCGTCAGCCGCTGAGCATCAAGTGGGATGCCCGCGGCCGACTGTGGGTCTGCGAGTTCATCCAGTATCCCGATCCCGCCGGGCTGAAGATGGTGGCCCGTGACAAGTTCCTGCGGTCGGTCTACGACAAGGTCCCCCCGGCGCCGCCGAATCACTTTCCCGGCATGGACCGCATTTCGTGGCATGCCGACAACGACGGCGATGGGAAGTACGAGACGCACGGGGTCTTCGTCGAGGGACTGAGCCTGACGAGTTCGTTCGCGTTTGACCGGGACGGAGTCTGGGTCCTGCAGCCGCCGTACCTGCTGTTCTATCCCGATCGCGATCACGACGACAAACCGGATGGCGACCCGGTGGTGCATCTCGAAGGGTTCGGGATGGAAGACTCGCATTCGATCGCCAACAGCCTGCGGTTCGGCCCCGATGGCTGGCTCTACGGCGCGCAGGGAAGCACGGTGACCGGAGTGATTCGCGCACCGGGGACGCCGGTCGAGCAGGCGGTCCGTTCGCTGGGACAGGGGATCTGGCGCTATCACCCGGTCGCGAAGCGGTACGAGTTCTTTGGCGAAGGGGGGGGGAATTCGTTCGGCCTCGAGTTCGACACCCATGGCCGGGCCTTCTCGGGACACAACGGCGGCAACACCCGCGGCTTCCACTACGTGCAGGGGGGCTACTACCGCAAGGGGTTCGAGAAGCATGGGTCGCTGTCGAACCCGTATGCGTTCGGGTTCTTCGAGCACATGACGCACGACAATGTCCCGCGTTTCACGCACCAGTTCGTCATTTATGAAGGGGCCCGCAGCAACTCGGGCGAGTCTTCGCTGCCGGTGCAGTACCACGGACAGTTGTTTGGCGTGGGGCCGCTGCAGGGACATGTGGTGCGGGCCGATGTGTTTCCCGACCGGTCGTCCCTGAAGACGAAGGATGTCGATCATCCCGTCACCACCCGTGACACGTGGTTCCGCCCGGTCGACATCCAGGTGGGACCCGACGGCGCCATTTACATTGCCGACCTGTACGAACAGCGGATCGATCATGCCAGCCACTACCAGGGACGGATCGACCGCGAGCGGGGACGGGTCTGGCGGTTGAAGCGGCGGGGGGGGACGCCCGCGGCGCGGTTCGATCTGACCCGGGCGTCGACCGCCGAGCTGATCAACCGGCTGCAGGATGCCAACAAATGGTTCCGGCAGACCGCGCTGCAGGTTCTGGCTTGGAAACAGCCGGCGGATGCACTGCCGGTCCTGAAAGAAAAACTGCTGGCCGAGGGGGATGATTCGGCCGTCACCCTGTTGTGGGCGCTGTATCAACTGAACGGACTGGATGATGCGCTGGCCGTGCGGCTGTTGTCGCATGCGAATCCGTACGTGAGGCTGTGGACCGTGCGGCTGGTGTGCGACCAGAACCAGGTGTCGCCGGCGTTCGCGGCGGAACTGCAGGCGTTGGCGGGGCACGAGACGCACCCCGAAAGCCGCAGCCAGTTGGCCTGTTCGGTGCGCCGGCTTCCGGCGGCCATCGCCCTGCCCCTGATTGGTACGCTGCTGCAGCGTGATGATGATGCGGGAGACATTCATATTCCCCTGCTCTTGTGGTGGGCGATCGAGGCGCAGGCCGAGAGTGACCGGGACGGGGTGATTGGCCTGTTCCGCGACCCGGCGGCCTGGAGCCGAAAGCTGGTGACCGGGACAATTCTGGAACGCGTGATGCGGCGGTACGCGACGGCGGGGACCCGGAAGGATCTGCTGGCGTGTGCCCAGTTGCTGTCGCTGGCTCCGACTACCGAACAGGGGCGGCAGTTGCTGGCCGGTTTCGAGAAGGCGTTTGAAGGTCGGCCTCTGGTGGGGCTGCCCGAGGAACTGATTGCCGCCATCGCGAAGGCCGGGGGTGGCTCTCTGGCTTTGCGGGTCCGTCAGGGTGACGGGCCGGCCTTGCAGGAGGCTCTGCAGGCGATTGGCAATGCCCAGACCGCCAAATCGGACCGGCTGAAACTGCTGCAGGTGTTGGCCGAGATCCATCCCCCCGAGGCACTCGCTCCGGTGCGGACGCTGTTCGAATCCACGAGGGAGGCCGAGGTGCAGAATGCCGCGTTGGCGGTGCTGCAAGGGTACGAAGCCCCGGCCCTTGGCGAGGCGATTACCGCCCGGCTCAAGACATTGCCCGAGACGGTGCGGCCGACGGCGCTGCAGGTACTGGCGAGCCGTAAGGCGTGGGCCCGGCAACTGCTGACCCAGGTGGCCGAAGGGAAGATCGAGCCCAAGACCGTGCCCATCGAAGTGGTGCAGCGGATTTTGTTCCAGCGGGATGACGAACTGGCCCGGCTGGCGCAGCAGGGGTTTGGCGAGGTGCAGGGGGCGTCGACCGGCGAGATGCTGGCCCAGGTCGACCGGCTGAAGGAAGTGCTGGCGGTGGGAACGGGAAGCCCGTACAACGGCCGGAAGCTTTTTTTGGCGAATTGCGGCAAGTGCCACGTCCTGTTTGAAGAGGGGGGCCGGATTGGTCCCGAGCTGACCGCCTACAAGCGGGACGACCTGCACACGATGCTGGTGAACGTGGTCAATCCGAGTGCCCAGATTCGCGAGGGGTTCGAGAATTTCGTGGCGCTGACCAAGGATGGACGCACGCTGAACGGCTTTATTGCCGACCAGGACGCCCGGGTGGTGGTACTGCGGGGGAGCGACGGGCAGACGACGTCGCTGCGTCGCGAGGAACTGGACGAACTGACCGCCAGCCCGCAATCGCTGATGCCCGAGGGGCTGCTGAAAGACTACACCGACCAGCAGGTGCGGGATCTGTTCGCCTACCTGCGGGCGACGCAGCCGCTGGCGACCAGGTAATTGGCCCCCCGGTCGGCGACATGCCGGTCACCGAAGTCTGAGCGACAGACTTTACAGTCACCGGGGCCCCAATCGCGGGAGCGGCGGGGGGCGAACGGGCGATAGAGCCAGGCGGGTCTGTCTGGTCTGACCTGAGGCCAGGCGTCGTTTTGTACGCGGGCCTAGCCAGGGGGTGATGTGGATCCTGATCGGAACGGATCCAGGTCGGGGCGGATGATCGGTACGATTTCGCTGCCGGCATTTGACCTGCCGCTCTCTGGAAACGAAACAGGACCACCCGGGACGTTGGGTCCCGAGTGGTCCTGAGGGTTTCATTCCGCAAGAGGACTCAAATTGCCCCTCGCCGGGCGAGGTTAGCCGCGGCCACGGGGACGGCGGGGGCCTCCCTTGCGGGGAGGACGGCGGGGACCGCGTCCTTCACCACCGGCAGTTCCCGGACCAGGCTGCCAGGGACCGCGTGAGGCTCCTCCACTCCCGCCGCCGCCGCCGCCGCCGCCATAGGGGCGGCCGCCGGGGCGACCATGGGGACGTCCCGGACCGCGGCCAGGGCCGCGGGCCTGGCCCGGTTCACCAACAGGGGCGGTTTGGCCGCCGGTCGACTCGGCACCCGCCTGGGCACCGACGGGGCGACCTTCGCGGGGGGGACGATGGGCTCCGGGACCGCCCGGGCCGCTGCCAGCGGGGCCAGTGCCGCCAGGGCGACGGCGACGGTTGCCACGGCGCGGGGGCCCACCGGTCCCCTGCGAACGGCCGGGGCCACCTTCGGAACGCTCCCCCTCTTCGTGTCGGCGGCGACCGTCACGGACGGGGCGGTGAATGCCAACCCCGTCGGCGAACGCTTCTTCCTCAGCGGCGAACTCGTCGATGAGCGCCTGTTCTTCGGGAGTGACCTCGGGAGGCTCGGGGAGCTCTTCGAGGACGGGAATCGACTTGCGCGTGAGCCGTTCGATGCCCTTGAGCATCGAGCGTTCGGCGGGGTCGCAGAAGGCGATTGCCTTGCCGGCCGAGCCGGCTCGCCCCGTCCGCCCAATGCGATGGACGTAGGTCTCAGGCTCGTGCGGCAGGTCGAAGTTGAAGACGTGGGTGATGTTGTCGACATCGATGCCGCGGGCGGCGAGATCGGTCGCCAGCAGCACCCGCAGCTTGCCAATGCGGAAGCGGTCGAGAGTCCGTTGCCGGGCGTTCTGGCTCTTGTTGCCATGAATCGCCTCGGCCCGAATGCCATACCGCAGCAGTTGGCGGGCAATGCGGTCGGCTCCGTGCTTGGTACGGGCGAAGACAATCGAGCGATCGACGCCGGGCTGCTTGAGGAACGCCGCCAGCAGACGGGTTTTCTTGGCCTTGGGGATGTGCACGACCGACTGGTCGATGAGATCGGCCGTGGCTTTCACGGGGGCGATTTCGACCTTGGCGGGTTGGTGCAGCAGATCGTCGGCGAGCTTGCGCACCTCGGGGGGCATGGTGGCCGAGAAGAACAAGGTCTGGCGGACCTTGGGCAGCTTGGCCATCACCCGGCGGATGTCGGGGAGGAAGCCGATGTCGAGCATGCGGTCGGCTTCATCGAGCACGAAGATCTGCAGCTGGGCGAGGTTGATGTAGCCCTGATCCATGAGGTCGTTGAGGCGACCGGGGGTGGCGATGAGGATGTCGACGCCGCGCTGCAGCGCCTTGACCTGATTCCCCTGTCCGACACCGCCGAAGATGACAGTGTTGCGGAGGGGCGTATTGCGGCCGTAAGAGGAAAAGCTCTCGCTGATCTGCAGGGCGAGTTCGCGGGTGGGGGCCAGCACCAGCACGCGAATCTTGCGGCCCGAGCCGGGGGGAGGATTGCCTTCGGCCGTGAGGCGATGGAGGATGGGAAGCGCGAACGCGGCAGTTTTGCCGGTGCCGGTCTGCGCACAGCCCAACAAATCTCGTCCCGCCATGACATGGGGGATGGACTGGGCCTGGATGGGGGTGGGGTTCTCGTAACCTTCGGACGTAACAGCGCGCAGAATGGGCTCAGAAAGCCCCAAATCAGAGAAGGACATTCGTGTCTCGTGGTGTTTCCCAGGACCGAATGTCACGACTGCGAACTGCGTCGAAAGAATTCCACTGGACCTGGCACTCATCCCGTGGCCTAGGTGCCGAGCGGACTGAAGTTTCCGAAGTATACCAGAGAACGGGCGACTCGCCAACTGGGGAGTTTTGATGTTGCCTGTGGTACGTGGTGCGTGGGCATTTGGCTGTCGAGAACGGTGCACCTCACCCCGGCGGCGGACTGTCCGGTGCGGGGGGGGCCTCAGGTGGTTCTACTGGCTGGGGTTGTTCCCGCCGTCGGACGGCCTCACGAAGCAGGAACTCGATCTGGCCATTGACGGAACGGAGTTCCTGCTGGGCCCAGCGTTCGAGCGCGGCATACAACGCCGGGTCCATTCGCAGCAGAAACGACTTTCTCTC
>CAIOTJ010000704.1 GCA_903861195.1 uncultured Planctomycetaceae bacterium
TATCCTGTGGGGCTTGGTTCCCGATCCTCCCGGGGCGATGGCCCTGGGGGACGGGCGTTCCCTGCTGCCTGCTTCCGGACACCATGTTCGATAAAGTCTCGACCGACGCCGAATTCATCCGCGGCGAACACGACATGCTTCGTTTCTGGCGCGACCGCCAGATCTTCCGCCGGCTGCGCGACCAGAATCGCGGGCGGAAAAAATGGAGCTTCCTCGACGGACCCATCACGGCCAACAACCCGATGGGGGTCCACCACGCCTGGGGCCGCACCTATAAAGACGCCTACCAGCGCTACTTCGCGATGACCGGGCATGACCAGCGCTACCAGAACGGCTTCGATTGCCAGGGACTCTGGGTCGAGGTCGAGGTCGAAAAGCAGCTGAGTCTGGGGACCAAGAACTCCATTGGCGAATTCGGCATCGACCGCTTCAGCCAGGCGTGCAAGCAGCGGGTGCTGAACTTCGCCGCCCGGCAGACCGAGCAGTCGATCCGCCTCGGCTACTGGATGGACTGGGATGACCCCTCCATGCTGCGCCGTCTGGCGGCCGGAATTGGCCAGGAGGCCCCCGTCACCATCCGCACTCCCCGCGGCGAAGAAGTGACCGGCGAGCCCGAAACGCTCGTCTCGCGCCTTGGGAACCCCGACTGGGGGGGCAGCTACTTCACCTTTTCGACCGAAAACAACGAGACCATCTGGACCTTCCTCAAGAGGTGCCACCAGCGGGGGAAACTCTACCGCGGGCACGACGTCATGCCCTGGTCGGGTCGGGGTGGCAGCGCCTACAGCCAGATGGAGGTGGCCGAGGGACGCAAGCTGACCGTGCACAAGTCGGTCTTCATCCGGCTGCCGCTGGCTGGGCGCGACAACGAGTTCCTGCTGGTCTGGACCACCACCCCCTGGACGCTCACCAGCAACGTGGCCGCCGCCGTCAACCCGCAGCTCGAGTACGTGAAGCTGAAGGCGAAGAGGGATGGAGCGGTCTATTATTTCGCGAAGGAGAACCTCGAATTCGCCCGGCTCGCGAAGGAATTCAAGGAAGGTTTCGGCCGTCCCGAGTGGAGCTGGCCGCGCGGGGTTCCCAAGCTCAAGACCATCGCCCAGATCTTCAAGGAGAATGGCGGCTACGAGGTGCTTGACACGCTGCCGGGCTCGGCCCTGGTGGGGTGGCAGTACCGCGGACCGTTCGATGAACTGCCCGCCCAGCAGCTGCGGGGCGGAGTGCCGTTCGACGAGCGGGTCGCCCAACGGGCGGGGGTCGACTGCCACTCCGTGGTCGACGGGGGTCGCGACAGCGAAGGGCAGCCGATGGTGCTGGCGGGGGAAGGAACCGGCATCGTGCACATCGCCCCGGGCTGTGGCGATGTCGACCATGTGCTGGGTCGGAACCTGGGGATCGTGGCGATCGCCCCGCTGGGGGAGGATGGCCGGTATGTCGACGGGTTTGGGCTGTTCACGGGCCGCGAGGCGATCGACCCGGCCACGGCCGAGTTGGTGTTCGAAGAGCTGCGCAAGAAGGGGCTGCTGGTGGCGGTGGAGGAGTATCCGCACATCTATCCCCACTGCTGGCGCACTGGAGAAGAGCTGGTCTTCCGGCTGGTGGACGAGTGGTTCATCAACATGGACTGGCGGGAGGAGATCATGAATGTCTCCCGGCAGATCGAATGGCTGCCGGAGAGCATCGACGGTCTGGCGCGCGAGCTGGAATGGCTCACCAACATGCGCGACTGGATGATCTCGAAGAAGCGCTTCTGGGGCCTGGCGCTGCCGATCTGGGTCGACGACGTGACCGGCGACTTCGAGGTGATCGGCTCGCTGGCCGAACTGAAAGAGCGGGCGGTCGAGGGGTGGGACGAGTTCGCCGGGCACACCCCGCACCGGCCCTGGATCGACAAGGTGAAGATCCGCAATCCGCAGACCGGCAATCTGATGACCCGCATTCCGGATGTGGGAAATCCCTGGCTGGACGCGGGGATCGTGCCGTTCTCGACGATGCAGTACAACAGCAACAAAGACGCGTGGCGCGAGTGGTACCCGGCTCACCTGGTGACCGAGTGTTTCCCCGGGCAGTTCCGCAACTGGTTCTACGCCATGTTGTCGATGGCCACGATGATGGACGGGACGCCGCCGTTCCGGGCGTTGCTGGGGCATCGGTTGGTGATGAACGAAGACGGCAAGCCGATGCACAAGTCGGACGGCACCGCCATCTGGTTCGAAGAGGCGGCCGAGCAATTGGGGGTCGACACGTTGCGCTGGCTTTACATGTCGCACAATCCGGCGCATGACCTGCGGTTTGGCCGGCGCGACAAGAGCCAGCCGGTCACTCTGCAGACCATGGATGGCCCCATCAGCCAGACTGCCGAGGGAATGCCGACCTGCCTGGTGACCAGCACTCCCGCCGACGATGTGCGCCGGCAGGTGCTGATTCCGCTGTGGAACACCTATGCATTCTTCGTGAACTACGCCCGGCTGGACGGGTTTGATCCGCGGGGGGCGCAGGTGCCGGTGGCCGAGCGGCCCGAGATCGACCGCTGGGTGCTGTCGAACCTGCAGGCGTTGATTGGCACCGCCCGGCGGGAGATGGAGAACTACAACGCCCCCGGCTTTTTGCGCGAGGCGGCGCGGTTCATCGATGATTTGTCGAGCTGGTACGTGCGGCGCAACCGCCGGCGGTTCTGGCGTTCGCGCGCGGGGGACGACCGCGACAAGCAGGCGGCGTACCAGACGCTGTACACGGTCTTGACGACGCTGACGCGGCTGCTGGCGCCCATCACCCCGTTTGTCTGCGAGCGGATGTATCAGAACCTGTGCCGGTCGGGAGGAGACGCGAGTCTGCCCGAAAGCGTGCACCTGTGCCCGTATCCCGAGGCGGACGGGGCGTTGGCCGACCCGGCCCTCAGCCAGCGGATGGCGCTGGCCCAGCGGGTGGTGAACCTGGGGCATGCCCTGCGCGAGCAGGCGGGTCAGCGGGTGCGGCAGCCGTTGCCCGAGTTGCGGTTCGCCTGCCAGAGCCCGGCCGACCGGGCTCCGCTGGCCTCATTGGCCGAGGTGA
>CAIOTJ010000705.1 GCA_903861195.1 uncultured Planctomycetaceae bacterium
CTGGTTCGCCTACACCGGCCGGGAATGGGACCCCGCCGTCGGCCTCTACTTCTACCGCGCCCGCTGGTACGACCCCCGCGCCGGCCGGTTCCTCAGCGAAGACCCCCTCGGCTTCGCCGCCGGCGATGTCAACCTCAGCCGGTATGTGGGGAACGGGGCGACGCTGTGGGTGGATCCGAGTGGGATGATTTTGGTGCAATACTCGCCCTCAGATACCCCTCAGAGAGAACCGTCCGGGCTGAGTCATGGAGCGAGGGAGGTTCTTGGTGGACTATTGGAGGCCGGGGCAGGCGCGTTGGTGTTGTCTGGAAGCGTTTTAGCAGAAGCTCCAACGCTGGGAGTAGCAACTGTTGGTGTCATTGGCGGTAGTCTTCTGGTGGGTGATGGAGTGGATCGAGTCATCGCCGGATTCCAGGAGTTAACAACTGGGAAAGCACGGGACGGTGTTCTTGACGATATCGCCAAATATTTTGGTGGTGACTCAGCTGCGTATGCACTTAATGAACTCAGGGAACAAAGTGAACTTTATGCTTTAACTATGGGCTTAGGGATGGTAGTCTCCAGAACCGGGGGACCGCCAAGCCGTCGTGCTGGTCCGACCGCCAAGAGCGCTAGGCCAAAGGTGAAAACTCATGGCCACCACTCGGACCCAAAATTCCTGGGAGGAGATCCAAACCAGCCCGTCACTGACCTCCCCGTGCCCGACCACCAAGGTCTGCACAAAGACTTGAACAACTTCCTGCGTGGAAAGACCGATACGGCAGGCAATCATATGCGGCCTCAACGTGGGAACTCGGCGGCGGACATTCAACAGAACTTTACTCGACAAGAGCGGCTCGATGCCTCTGCGGAGTTTTACAAGAAGTTTCGAGCCACGTATCCTGACGCCGCTCGTGACTTCTTCAAACAGCACCCGCATTTGGAATAAAGGGATTACCATGAGTGTTTTTCGAGCGTCGCTTCAACACAACGACACCTATGCCTTCCGTGACTATTCAGTGGTTACATGGAATCAACAAGTTCATCAAGAATTGGTTCCCGACATGTCTGGGAATAGCCATGAAGGAATCCATCGCTGCGATAGGTGTGGTGAGCTTACATCAAAATGGGATGAACCACTGTTAGGGGTCAATATCAATAAACGAAAATATGATCTTTCGATAACTTATGACGGCGTCCTGATAGCCTCTGAAAAGTTCAAGTCGGTGTACGCGGCGAACAATCTATTGGGGCTGGAGTTTCGGCGACTTCCTAATGACACTCAGTTCTTCGCCATTCACGCTACGAGGACGGTCGAATTCGACGCTGAACGACGAAAGACTCGTTTCATTAAGCCCTGCCAAAAATGTGGACGCTGTGAATCTGTTGTTGGCGCCAAACCAGTCTTTCTAAAGACTGGAAGCGTAGTAGACGACCACGAGTTTGTTCGTACCGATCTGGAGTTTGGCAGTGGCGATGAGAAACACCCGCTGTTGATCTGCGGAAAAGTGGCGGCAAAGGCCATTTGTAATGCGAAGCTAAAGGGAGTGGACTTGACACCGATTGAAGAAGACCTCTGCAGCAAAACGTGAGAAACAAACCTTCCCTCATCACCGGCCTTCTTGACGCGGGCGTTGCCCGCAGCCCAATGGTCGATTGAATCCTTGAATCATCCCTTTTCGGGTAGGGTAGAAAACACGGCGTTCCACCTCCACGATGGCGTTGTCACACCACCATTTGGGGCAGCACGCCGTCCTGTTCGCCAAACGATTCGTCACCCAGTTCCTAGAATTGATTGTTTGTGTACTGTCGTGTTGCGACCGAATAATCTTCAATGGTTATCTGCCGTTCGACAGTGAGGACCGACTGAGTTCCTTGGTGGGATAAGAGTCCCAAGCCACCCATTTGTTTGCGGGCATCCCACTTTCGCCACAAGCTGTTTTGTGGATGCGGCTTATGGCAACATGAATGACACACTGCGGGCCGCGACCAATCCCGTTGCCAACAAGGGGTGGCCCCACTTCTTAGCTACGACGGCGAAGACCTGATCCTCGCGTTCTCGGGAACGACCAACGTCCTCACCAACCGCTACCTCTACGGCCCGGCGACTGATGAGATCCTGGCCGACGAAAAGATCACCACCGGCACCACCAGTACGGCTGGAACCGTCACCTGGAGCCTGGGCGACAACCTCGGCACGATCCGCGACCTGGTCCAATACAACGCCACCACAGGCACCACCAGCGTCGTCAACCACGTCCGCTACGACACGTTCGGGCAGATCGTCGGCCAGACCAACAGCCAGTTCCAACCCTGGTTCGCCTACACCGGCCGGGAATGGGACCCCGCCGCCGGTCTCTACTTCTACCGCGCCCGCCGGTACGACCCCCGCGCCGGCCGGTTCCTCAGCGAAGACCCGATCGGCTTCGCCGCCGGCGATGTGAATCTCAACCGGTATGTGGGGAACGGGGCGACGTTGTGGGTGGATCCGAGTGGGATGGAACCAGCAGCACCAACTCAGGATCCGGCACGCGAATACGCAGATAGCTATCTGGCGATGATGCAGCAGATGCAGTTTGCGGTAGGGTCGCCTGTATCAACTGGCGGAAATTCGAAGTGGGACTTCATCAATGTCTATTGCCCCGCACCCTGGTGGAACCCATTTGCCACTCCAACGTTTATGGGTTCAGTCGCCTACGCCAAGAGCAATCCTGACGAACATGATCTTGCGATTCAGACGCGGCCCAAATGGAAAGAGGGTTGTCGCTGAAAGAGATCAAGGCGGCTCTGGGAGCCGGAATCACCGCCACGCAGGTGCTCATTCGGCTGGCATATGACCCACTGGACAATATCGCATCCGCTGTGGAATTCGCTCACGATCCCAGCGTGACGAATTTCTTGGCGATGTTGCCCATTGTTCCCGGGGCTGCCAAACCAGGACTGGAATTGGCCAAAGACCTCGCTGCCACCGAGTCGAAGGTGGTCAAAAAAGGCTTGTCAGCAGTCGCTGATGATGCGGCGAGTGCAATGGCGAGAAAAGAAGCGTTAAACGTCATTCCAGGCGACTTAATCGCTAAAATCCAAGAAAAAATCGGGGCTCATCCGAAGGTTGTTGATCCACGAACTGGAAGGAACATCGGGTTTCCGACTGGGATCGGCGGGCGGGTAGACCCGGCACTGAAAGTTTCCTGGGATTCCAAACTGGACCAAGGTCATTGTATAGCTGAATGGTCCCGGAGAGGATATCCAACACCGCTCGGAGGCTGGCCAAATTATGACATTCATCATATTCAGCCCCGCGAGTTTGGCGGCACAAACGACTTCTGGAATCTCGTGCCAGTTGACCGGGAAACACACCAGGAGTTATTCAACGAATTCTGGCGCGAATTCATCTGTCTTTAGTGGAGCATGACGTGACGATCCCAGAGCTAATCGGGTTGGTGAAGACAGATGATTCAAGGTTCGCAAAGCCGACACCTGTTGAAGGCATGCAAGACATGGAGTTCGTGAGCTCATTCGAGGATACGGGCGCAGACAACTCAATGATTTCCGGAATCGTTACCGAATGTCCGGGTGACCTTACCGAGTTCTGGCGGATTGCTCGCAGTGCGAAACTTTTTGAGGACAAGGTCTATGGACAATGGGGACTATCGATTCTAGACCCTGCCAATGCAGTTGCTGCGACTGAAAAACTCCGGGCACGAAGATTCCGAGACTATGTTTTGGATGATCTGGTCGTGGGGCGGTTTATTGGCGATTCAGATCTACTGATCATACGTTGTGATCCTTCATCGTCTGATTTCGGGACCATCCTGGTTGCGACTCCGATTGACCCTCGTCACCAGTGGCACAGGATTTCGAAGTCCTTCGCCCGTTTCCTGGACACATACATAAAGGCTGGTGGTGATAAGTACTGGGCGGGTACATGACTAAGGGTCCGCGAAGCGAATGGCACTGCCGCTTGCAGCGCTTGAGTTTACGTCGACGGTCCAGTTCGCGACAGCCTTCCGGTCACCGCAATCGCCCGCACGTCGATTGGTGCGCAGACGCCTGGCGGTGGGGCGTCAAGCTGGTCGATCGTGACGTCGTCTCCGGCGCTCACGACGAGTTGTGAGTCGGCGCGCAACTCGACCGCTCCGCGAGAGACTCGCGTTTGAATGGCCTCGAGACGCGTGTATTCGGGTTCTCGGATGGCTGTCGCAGCGTATCAATCTGGTGAGTCTGGAATTCTGACCTTGCGGTGGAACCTCTCCCTGGCACAAAATCCAGACTCACGGGACCTTTCTTGGTGACGCGCCAGCGTTGTGAATGAACGAAGGAAGGTCTCGTGTCATTTTCCCATTTCGCCCGGGCAGGGGTAGATCAATTCGCGATTGTGATCACTTCATTTCTGCAGCGCGACGGCTTGCCGTTTTCCAAGGTGCTGCCGGAGGAACACATCGCACGAGTGTTCGCTGAGGCGAACGTCACGTTCGCTCAAGACGAAGTCAATCCGGTGTACACTCCCGCGATCACTCTCTGGGCGTTTCTGTCGCAGGTGTTATTCAAAGGCGAACAACGCAGTTGCGCGGCGGCGGTCTCGCGAGTGATCGTGTTTCCTCGTCGCTCTCGGACGCAAGCCGTGCTCGGAGAACACGGGTGCGTACTGTCGCGCCCGCGCCAAGATCCCGACGGAAGTGGTTCGACGGTTGACGACCGACGTGGCGGACGCGGCGGAGATGCTCGTGCCCGACGAGTGGCTCTGGAACGGTCGGCACGTCAAGCTGGTGGAAGGCTTCGTGGTCAGCCTGCCGGATACGGAAGCCAACCAGGCCGAGTATCCGCAATCCCGGTCGCAGCAGGCAGGCGTGGGATTTCCACTGGCGCGCTGTGTGGTGCTTCTGTCCCTGGCCACGGGAATGGTCGCCGATCTGGAGATCGGACCGTACGCCGGCAAAGAGACCGGTGAGACGGCCCTGCTGCGGAATCTCCTGCATCGCCTGTGGGCGAAAGCCCTGATTCTATGAAAGAGGGGGGGCCCCCTGGATACCGTCAGAGCACGGCGTATCCACTGGGGATCGCCCAATTCAGTCTCTTCCAGTGATCCCCAAAGATTCTTTCAGGAGGACCTCTTCATGTTGTACGTGGGCATTGACCAGCATCGCAAAGGGGAAAGACGGGGGCCACCCTTTGTTTGACTGGCATGGCAATTCGAGTGTGGACCCACAGTAATGCGACGTCCGTGACGTCGTCGTGGCCGCGCTTCCCAGCGCATTTGCACTCAAGAGCACCGGCAATTGCCTGCCAAAATACGGGCCGCGGTCCAAATTCCCGGGTTCGAGGCACCGTGAGTCGGACGTTGGGCCCGATTGGCAATTCGAATTTGTGCCGTTCGTGTGGCTGATCGCTTCAGTTCGCCTCGGGAGGACGCTCGCCCGAGGTCTGGCCGAAGATTTCCCGGCTGAGGGCGATTCCCTGGATCCAGCGTTGTCCGCGTTTGGCCGCGTCGGCCTCCAGCGAGGCGGGTCGACCGATCGCCCGCCGCAGGCCCCCGCGCTTGGTGTGAAAGCTCGCGACCAGCTTCAGCCAACCCTCGCTGCGACTCCCAACTATTTCAAGATCGGGGGTTCGTTGGCTGGGATCCGTCCGACTTGCTGTGCCTTGAATTGGTGGCCGGTCCACTCCAGCAGTTCGGCGTACTATGCGCAGATCATGTTCAGGCATCCCAGGTTTGACGTCCTGATGCCTGAAACCGTCCGCTGTAACACCGGTTCGGTGATCTCCAGAGGAGCGCGCCACTTGCGAAATCCATGTCAACTGAGGCAGCGCAGCCGGATTACAGCCGTCGAGAACTTTGCGAGACACGTTGAGCATCCTGTTGCGCCGGTCTGGATTGCGCGCTGTAGCAATCTGTGGGAAACAGTCCGTTGTGCCGGGGCGACCGAGGTGGCTGGCTTGCGTTGTCGATTTTGGTGTA
>CAIOTJ010000706.1 GCA_903861195.1 uncultured Planctomycetaceae bacterium
GAACGAACCCGCCCGCATGGCCTCGAACGCCCCGTGTTCGAGGGACATCTGCAACAGGGAACTGTGCTGCTGATTCTCGACGGAGTCGATGAAGTTCCCATCAACGATGGGGCCACACCGCACGTCTCCCCCATCCGCCGTCCGTTGGTCGCCGGGTTGGGACCGGCGTGCGCCGCCTGGACCAAGTCCAACAACCGGGTCTTGATCACCAGCCGCCCGTATGGGGTGACCGAAGCCGAGACGCGGCAGTTGGGGTTGAGTCGCCAGCCGATCGTCGATATGGATGAACCGCTCCAGGACTTTCTCGTTCAGCGGTGGTATCGCTGCCTGGTTCAGGACCCGCCTGCGGCCGAACGAGAAGCCGAACAGATGCTGGATCATGTGCGGCAGCGACGGGATTTGCAGGAGTTGATCCCGAATCCCATGCTGCTGACGGCGACCTGCGTCGTGTATCACCAGGGCCGCCGTCTGCCGCAGGATCGCCACGAGTTGTATTCGGAGATTGTCAGGTATGTGCTGCACAATCGCTATGCGAATGAGCCCAACACAATCACTGCGGTTCGCTATCGCCTGGGCTTTCTGGCGGAAGGGATGCATACCGGCGAGCGATTGGGGGACGAGCGTCCCACTCCGCAGGCCGAGATCCACGAGACCGAGATCGACACGCTCTTGGCCGCCTGCCGGAATATCGTCGAGTTCACGGATGTGGCGGCGCAAGAGGTGGCGAGTGTCCGCGAGGATCTGCTCAGTAAATCCGGATTGTTTCTGCCGCAAGGGGAAGAGAATGCGGGCTTCTATCACCCGACGATTCAGGATTTCTTCGCGGCGGAACGTTTACTCAAGCGGTACGCGGGAACCATCAAGACGGTTTTTCTGACGCGGGGTGTGGTTGCGGAGTGGCGCAGCACCCTGAATTTCCTGTGTGGTGCCATTGCGCATGATGTCGAACAACTCAATTTACTGCTGCATGACTTGACCTGCGAGTTACCGGATGGAGCTTGGAATCTCGCCTTGGTTGTCTGGGATGCTGTGCAGATCGCAGCGAGCCGCAAGTTGGCCATTCCGCAGACGGTCCAAGACCGCTTGGTCGCGATCGTCTTGGACGCCATCGAGCGCGAAGCCCCGCTGGCCCAGCGGCATGAGTTGGGTCTGGCTCTGGGGCATCTGGGAGATCCCCGCCTGGTGGAGGACCTGCGGACAGGGGAAGGGTTTGTGACGATTCCGGCGGACAGCTATCCGATCGGCGACAAGAAAATCCCCTTTCGGCTCACCCACTCGCTGCAGATGTCGAAGTACCTGGTGACCAACTCGCAGTACGCTCTGTTCTTGCGGGAGGGGGGATATCAGCAGCCAACATGGTGGTCGGATGAGGGTTGGAAATGGTTAGTCAGTCGCAATTGTGAACAGCCGAGCCTCTGGACAGACTCGCGCTGGAACGGTCCCAATCAACCGGTCGTGGGGGTCTCGTATTATGAAGCCGAGGCCTTCGCCCGCTGGGCGGGCTGCCGACTGCCCACGGCCAACGAATCGGAAGCCGCGGCCCGTGGGCCGCAAGGCTTGGAGTATCCATGGGGTAACGATTGGAAAGACGGAATCTGCAATTCAGCGGAGGCGCAATTGGGGCAGACATCGACCGTCGGCTTGTTTGCCGGATCGCGGTCGCATGACTTCGGTTTGGAGGATTGTGCCGGGAACGTGTGGGAATGGTGTAATGAGCAAGTCGGAGGCGTGTCGCGGGTCGACCGCGGCGGTGGCTGGGTCGACCGCGCCCGCGTCGTGCGGTGCGCGGAGGCCCTCCTCCCGGCCCGCGCGCGGCGCTTCCCCGCTTCCACCGTTTTGTGTGAACCCAGGTCCCGACCCCCTCTCACACCTCTCCGCCCGCCACCTGTTTTCCGGGCCGAGGCCAAGGTGTGGTTCGGCTGGGACCCCAGCGGTATCGCAGGCTGAAAGCCCACGCCACGACCGTGGCGACGAGCCTGAAGGCTTGTCGAGTCCACCGTGGTCCGCAACAC
>CAIOTJ010000707.1 GCA_903861195.1 uncultured Planctomycetaceae bacterium
CGACACCCGCAGCCAGCGCGCGAGCAACCGGCGTTGGAGTCCCAGCGACCGACGGATCGCCATGGGGCGCGGGACCGCAGGGGATCAAGTCTGGGCGAGCGCTGGAATCCGTTTGCCCGGCCTGCACCCTGCCGAGGCTCGAATCCGAACCGAACTCGGGTCCACCTCCACCGACCACAGCACCAGCCCCCCACCCCGCGCGAGACAGCGGGCGGGCGAACTCGCACAGCGTGGGGCTGAGTCGGCTTATGAGAGGCATCGCGGCGGTCGGGACGGCCGGGTGGTCGGAACGGAGGTCATTCTGCGCCGTGGTCGAGGAATGGTCAACCGGGTGTGCCGGGTGGTCGGGGACCACAACGGGCGGCTCTGGCGATTCGCCTAAAGGGCCAAGTGTCAGTAATCGGAGGTCACTCGCGGCCCCCGTGATGCTTGGAGTGTCATGAATGGGAGGTCAGTGAAGTGCCACCATTCGGAGGTCGGTATTCTGGTGGTAAAGCGTGCCTGTCCAACTCCTTGAAAAGATATGTGGTGAGCAACAAACGACGGTCGAAGCCAAGCGTCGGATGATCTTTGCCGACGTCCGCAGTGGAATGTCGTCACGCGCGGTCGCAAGAAAGCATCGCGTCACCCTGTCGACCGTGCAGTGTTGGGTAACTCGGGCAGGGACATTGCCATGGAATGAGGTCGACCAGGAGTCTCGTACCCCTGGCTGTCGGTCCGCGGCCTCGAAAAAGAAACACGGAATGGAGCAGCATGTGCTTCGTTTGCGAAAGAAGCTTCAGACCAAGAGTGATCTGGGTGAATATGGCGCTGCGGCGATTCATCGCGAACTGTTGGCATTGGGGAAGAAGAATGTGCCATCGGTCTGAACAATTGGGCGAATTCTCTATCGGAATGGTGCGTTGGATGGACGCCGCAGGATTCGTCGTCAAGCACCTCCGCCCGAACGGTACCCCCCCAGGTGGCCGCTGGTCGACGCGAATTGGACAGCTTCGACATCGTCGAGGATCTGGTCATTCGTGGAGGTCAAGACATCAATATTCCGACTGGGATCAGTCTTCATGGAGGGCTATGCGGTTCCTCGCCACGTGCGCAGATCACCGCGAGAACCACGGTTGAAGTGCTGATCAAGCACTGGCGGGAGCAAGGGCTCCCCGCTTATGCCAAGGTCGACAACGATACGGTGTTTCACGGTCCGTATGTCTGGCCCGACACACTTGGCCGGGTGACACGTGTATGTCTTGCTCTGGGTGTGATTCCAATTTGCGCCCCGCCATTGACCCGGGGGTTCCAGGCCGACATCGCAGCATTCAATCGCCGTTGGGTAGGACGCGGTGTGGAAACGATTCGTATTCCGTGATCTGGCGGAGGTTCAGGCGCAGTCGACGCGCTTTGTGGCGGGTCACAGGTTGCGTCACGCGGTTCGCATAGACGATGCGCCGCGACGTCGGCCATTCCCTCGACAATGGAAACTCGATCTGCAACGTCCGTTGCATGGCACGGTGATCGTCATCCGCCTCACGGATGGGAAAGGTCGGGTGAAGGTGTTCGGCCACTCATTTGAAGTCAGCCCGGTCTGGTGCCACCGCCTGGTCCACATTGAAGTCGATCTCACAGCGAACAGGACAGGATTCATAGCCTTCGAAGACGAGATCCGACCAGCCAACCCCTGCTTGCAACTTTCCACTACTCAGCCTCAGGCAAGACCTTTCATGACTGACCTCCGATTACTGTCACTCACGCGCGCGCGGCGTACGACAACCGACCTCCCAATGCTGACACTCTCACGTCCGCCACCTTCGCCGGTGACCTCCGATTGCCGACAATTGGCCTCTCATTCGATAACTTCGCAGATTTGCACGCACGGACGAACGCCAAGAACCGCCAGCGGGGGCGATAGAAATTGGCATGAAGACGTTTCACGACTGGCTGGCAGAACGCACTACGAACAACGAAGGGCAGTGGCTCAACGACAAGAATGCCGTGGTCGGTATGTCGAATATCAACCCGCTATTGCAGAAGAAAGCGAAGGTCAAGCCATTGAAGCTGCCGGAGGCGAAGCCGGGCGTCGTGAAGACGCCCAAGACAAGCCCTTCTGGGCGATGGTCCCCATTCCGTTCAAGCCGAAGCTGTGACGATCATATCTCGGCTTCAACCGTGTCGGCTCCACAGGCCCGGAGAAGCCATTTCAATGCCCCGGAAGGAAACGGCCATTCATGGGTTTCGATAGCAACGAAAAAATCATTCTTCGTAACCAAGGCAGCATCCCACCAGAACCAGAGGCGTTGGTCGGGATGCAACCAGTACGTCCAGTCTGCTGCCGACCATCGAGCCTCTCTTTCCAACGCTGCTCGCTGCTCAAAACTAAGGTGTCGCTCTAACTCAACCTGCCGCTCTGCTTGCTCTACCGTCAACTCTGGTCCGCATTCAGCCAAAAACCATTCCGGCAAAATGCCTCTCCATTGATCGTTATTAGGCCAGGCTTTTCTGCTGTGTTCATTAACGAGCGTCAGCACGGCTTTGGCTTTTTCAACAACTTTGTCGCTATCGCCTTTCGTATGGCAAACGAATTGTACCGTTCCCATGCCGTCAGGCTTAACATCTGCTTGGGGTGTTGTATTCAGTCGAACTGACTCCTTCTCGATGGCGTTTGTGAAGTCCAGCATTTTAGAATCCCTCCTGTCCGGTGCCTTGGATTATGGCACGTCTCAGGGCATCAATCTGTTCAGTACGAAGGCCAAATTGATCGGCGGCCTTTGTCAAATCAACTATGAATGGCCGATCAGGGAGAAGTCTTGCACGGCGTTCGCTGACGGCACTGGCTCTGAGGTCGTCTAAGAAGGATTGGGGAACCTCAAATGATTGGTTCGTCACCCGAATCCGTGGGTGAAAAGGGGGGGTAAAAAGGGAGAGTTGGGGGTGTAGCTCGGGCTCGACAGAAGGGGGAGCCGCCTTCCCCCTTCGCCGTCGCATCGCCCTGTAGGGGTGCGGGCGATGCGACGGCGAAGGCGGAAGGGGGCGAGGGAGGCCCTGGGGGGGAAAGAAGCGCATCCTGTGGGCGGGAGAGTAAGCTGGGAGTTGAACAGACAACCGGCGTACGCCCCACGGAGCCACAGGATGCAGCTGAAGACGATCCTCAATCGGCTGGAGAAACACAAGTCCTTTGTGTACGGCAGCGTGACTCTGGACGAGAGCGGGC
>CAIOTJ010000708.1 GCA_903861195.1 uncultured Planctomycetaceae bacterium
CAGCCGCGATCACACAGCCGCGATCACACAGCCGCGATCACACAGTCGGCGCGGAAAAGCCCCCCAATCATTTCGTCAGCTCACTCACCCAGCGGAATGCACCCAGCGGAATGCACTCAGGCAATTCACCCGATCAATGATGGGCCAACGCGGGGGCCTGGCCATGATCGTGGCTGTGGTCGTGCGAATGATCGTGATCGTGGGAATGGTCGTGGTCGTGCCCGCCGTGGGCGTGATCGTGCCCATGGTCGTGGCTGTGGTGGTGGTCATCGGCGGGAGGGGCCGGTACCTCGCACCATTGCGAGCAGAAGCCCGAAAGTTGCAGGGCCCCTGCGAGGAACATCAGCGAGACCAGTCCCGAGACATACACGGTCTTCTCAACGAAATTGCTGATTTTGAGGCCAAAGAGGTCGACCCCGTCGCGGGACGGCGAGAGATTCCCCCAGATCAGCACGGCCATCGAAGCCAGCAGCACAATGCCGATCCAGCCCCCGCGTCCCAGAACGCTTCGCAGCCGTTGCCAATTGACGGCACACAGCCAGAAGGCGACCCAGCCCACCAGCGGCAACCACGGGCCCAGCAGCGAAAGGACCGCCCACACCACATCGAGAACCGACTGGAGCAGCGAACCGAGAGACTGAACGAGGTTGATAAGGGGTGACATGGCCGCGCGTCTTTTTCCCAAGGGGAGAGCAAATCGACAAGTGTGCAGCGACAGTGTAGTCGCCGATGTGCTGAAAGGGTAGCAGATGAATTCGAGGTGTGCCAAGCGGGGGGGGGAGGAGCGCGGTCCCCCCGGCGGTGAACCGCCCGGCCCCCGCATTCCCGGGGCCCTTACCGGTGGGCACACCTGGGCCAAGCGCCGGGCCCGGGTGCGAGGACCGGCAGGCGGTTCGAGCCCTGTCCTCAGACTTGGCTCTCCCCTGCGATCCCCCCCGCTTGGGCGCTGTTGTCCCTGATTGACTCGCTACGCCCCCCCCCGGCTCAGCCATGCAAATCCAGCGGTTTTTCAATCCATCGCCACCCATCGCAACCGGCTCCACCAGCCTGTGTCGGACTGACGAATGGAGTGGGCAAGCCGATAGTCCTTAGCAGACCTCCCTTCGGCCGGTGTACAATCCGTTGCGGGCCTTTTGGTGCCCAAACAGTTCTTCGGAACTTACTTTGCAGTGAACCCGGTCCTGTTGCATGTCCCATGATCGAACGCATTTACGTCCATAACTTCCGCTGCCTGGAGAATTTCACACTGGATCTTGCGGCCCATCCATCGGCCCTATTGATCGGTCGGAATGGCACGGGAAAGTCGACGGTTCTGGCCTGTCTCAGGCTATTTCAAAGCATCTGTCGGGGCTCCAATCGGATTGGTAGTCTCATTTCTGCCAGCGATTTCACTCGGCATCGCACCGATCTTCCCATGCGATTCGAAGTGGATTTGACTCTCTCAGGAAAGCGTTACAAGTACTCGGTCTCGTTCGAATGGACGCCCGGTTTTCGTGAGGCAAGGATCCTGGACGAGAGTTTGGTGGTCGAAGGACAATCGATCTTCGAACGCCACGGATCGCAGACGCAACTCTCGGGCGGACAAGCGTTTGGTATCGACTGGCACATCGTGGCGTTGCCCGTGATCAACGAGCGACCCGGCGAACACGCGATTCAGAATCTCAGGCAGTTCTTCGCGTCGATGATGCTGCTCGCCCCAATCCCCGCGAACATCTCGGGATTCTCAGATGCCCCGTCCACGGAACTCCAGCGCGACGGTGCCAACTTCGCATCCTCCCTGCGGGCGCTGTTGGGTCAAAAACCAGCGGCTTACAGCGTCTTTGACTCCTATTTGAAAACTGTGATCCCCGATTTCTCCTCTCTCGAAAATCCACCCCGCGGCGAAAGCGGAACTCAGTTGATCGTCCACTTCGAACAACAGAATCCGCGCCAGACTCTGGCGCTGGACTTCAAAGCGCTGTCCAGCGGCGAAAAGTGTTTCTTCTTGTGCGCCTACATTCTTGCCTATAACTCACGCTGCTGCCCCGTCTTCTGCCTGTGGGACGAGCCAGACAATCACCTGTCGATTTCCGAAGTCGGCCACTTCATCACCAGCCTGCGGAAAATGAGCAATCAGGGGGGGCAGTTCCTCGCCACGTCGCACCATCCCGAGACGATTCGAAAGTTCTCGGACGACACGACGTTCGTGCTCACCCGCAAGTCCCACCTGGACCCCACGATTGTCAGACCACTGACAGACTCTTACCACGGCGACCTGATCGATGCCTTGATTCGCGATGAGGTCATCGGGCAGCCGTGAACAAGAATGTCCTGCACGTCTATGCGATCCCCGAAGATTAAAAGGATCGGCAGCTTGCCGATGGTTTCTGTCTGCATGACAGCGTCGACCATCGTCGGATCCAGGTGATGCCGCCGGTTGGGGGTTGGCGCAAGGTCCTGCAGAAATTCATTGATGAATACATTCAGATTTTGCGGCGTTATCCGGTCGCTCAAGTTGTAATGATTATTGACTTCGATAAGCACTTCGAAAGTCGTCGAGCCCTCTTTGAGAAACAGATTCCTGCTGATTTGAAGACGCGCGTATTTGTGCTCGGCTCAAGGGACGAGCCGGAGACTCTCAAGAGTGCGCTGAAAATCGGCCTCGAGCAGATCGGAAGACGACTGGCAAATGATTGCGACCAGGGAACCTCGCTGGTTTGGGATGACGAACAGTTGCGGCACAACGACGCGGATCGGCAGCGTCTCAATCAAACGGTCAAACCATTCCTCTTCAAACCCCGGACTCAAACCGGAAACCACGACTGACAGATGCTTGAACGACTTCCGGCCGAATGTTGCGGCCTGTGGGGAAACCACATCGACGTGAGGCTTCAGCCTCCTTGTTTTTCCATGCCTTCGACCGCCAGGTCCGCACCGCCTTCAACAAGCTCGAAAAAGCGGACATGATCCGCAAACTCGAGGGGAGACTGGGGTACGTGCTCAACCCGGACGGGGGCCAGG
>CAIOTJ010000709.1 GCA_903861195.1 uncultured Planctomycetaceae bacterium
GAACTCGATCGGATTTGGTTGTGGACCTGTATCTGAAGTGGCTGCAAAGCGAGCCGGAAACGGCCTTGAGAAGCATCCGTCAGGCACCCATCGATGAAGATCCGGAGATCGAGGATCCACGATTCTTTCTTCTGACCATCGTCGATCAAAAAACCCCGGACTTGGCACTCCGGTTAGCCCGTTCCATTCCTACCGCAACCTGGGCGCAACTGTCGGAAGAAAAAATCTCCGAAATTCTCGGGTTTTGGAAAAGCGAGCACTTGGAAGTCGCTGTGGTCCTGTTGCAGCAGCTCCCCGAGAATTTCAGCCCACGGGTGACCTTCAAAGTGGTCGACGCCTGGGGTGAACAAGATCCCAATGCCGCTTTGGAATGGATTTTGGCCCACCCGGCCCCCGATGGCTCGGCGGAGTCGCGGGTGGATTCGCTCATGGCGGAATTGACTCGGCGAGATCCCGCGGCCGCCATCGCACGATGGGATGCTGCCTCGGCAGAGCAACAGGGCAAATGGCTGCCCACCCTGACCCGGGAGTGGGCAATCCAGGATCCCGCCGCAGCCAGTCGCTGGGCTGAGCAACAATGGCGGCTGGGGCACGGGATCGTGGCGCTGGTCCGAGGTACCGAATCGTGGATCCGAACTGATGCCGCCGCAGCCGCGGCATTCCTCAAGGAAGTGTTGCCGACGGTCCGTCAGCCCAGCGATCGACAAGAACTCGTCCAACTCTGGGTCACGGCCGAACCCTCCGCAGCCCTGGGGGCTCTGAATGAAGTGGTGCCGGCTCAAGGCCGCGACGCCGTCCTGAGCCGCCTTCTGCCAATGGCAGTTGCTGCCGATCCAGCCACTGCCGTTGCGGCCGTGTCCGGGATTCGTGACCCGGCGCTTCGGGCGAAAACCATCGCAGACATCGGGTTGCAGTGGTCTTCCCGTGACCCTGAAAACGCGCTGAATTGGGCCGCGTCTTTGCCACCGGGCAGCGAACAAACCGCGGCCATTCGGTCCGTCTATCAGGTTTGGTCTGGCAACCAATTCAATAGCGCGAAGGCCTCCTTGGAGCGACTGAATTCGATCCAACGCGACCAGGCGTTGGTGGGTATCATTCATGAGCGCATGAACACCTCGGTCGCCCAGGCCGCCGATCTCGGGCTTATGGTCTCCGATTCTCTTACCCGTGCCGAACTGCTCGACTCGGTCTTCCAACGATGGGGACGTTCGCATCCCGCTCAAGCCAAGTCCTGGGTGGAGCAGTCCAACTTGCCGGAGTCCCTTCGGGATCAATTGAAAGCCCGTATCCCTTGACCCTCGGGATCATGAGTTCGGAAGGTTGGAGGGGAAAATGAGGTTGTCTGACAAGCTCAAGGACGGTTCACATTTCTCAGTGGAGAGGGTCTGAGTGGACTTAGGCAAGGCAGGGTTCGGCAGCCGACAATAACGGTCGGTTTAAATCGCTTCTCCCAGGCTCGCCGTGAAAATCAGCCCTCCGCTCCTGCGGGTTGTTTTGCTTCAGAAACGGCCACTCAAGGCGCTGTTAGATCTTGGGAGGTTGCGCCTGTGCGGATCAATCCAGCCCGCACAGAGGGAGCTGACGTTCTTCGTCATCGACGTCGGCGTTGGGGGCGTCGAGGGCGTTCGGGGTTTCTAACGCAGGAGCGCGAGTCGGGGCTGGACGGGAGGGGGTCAGCGGTTTCTCCAGCAGGTTCCGTTGCCAAGACATCAAGCCTTCCCACGCATCGGGATCGTTGCGACCGAGCGCATACA
>CAIOTJ010000710.1 GCA_903861195.1 uncultured Planctomycetaceae bacterium
CGGTCAGACTTCGCCCCGGTCAGACTTCGCCCCGGTCAGACTTCGCCCCGGTCAGACTTCGCCCCGGTCAGACTTCGCCCCGGTCAGACTTCGCCCCGGTCAAGCCTCCCCAACACACGCCCCCTCAGATCCAGCCGGGCACGCGCCCGCATCGGCGGCGCCAACCTCCATGGCCATCCCACTGGCGGCAGACACCGCAGACAAGGTCTCGGGGGGCTCCTCCATTTCGCCACCGGCCGCGCCCCGCCAAAGGCTCGCAGCAACCCGTTCCGGGTCGCCCCAAGTCACGGTGACTCCACAGTCACGCCGAAATTCCGGCCCGGCAGACAGTTCCAAAAGAGACGCCCAAACCGCAACACACCCCAGAGCGAAACACAATTGGGTCCGACAGGAATCCGGCGCACCAGCCAACGATTCCCCATACCACGCATCAACCAGAAACCACGCATCCATCAGAAAGTGCCGAGGGTGGGAGTCGAACCCACACGCCTTTGAGGGCGCCGGATTTTGAATCCGGTGCGTCTGCCATTCCGCCACCCCGGCTGGAGTGCTGTGCGACTCGTGAGAATGCCGACCGATCCTCACCGTCACGACACAAAGTTTACTGAACAGGTTCGGCGAATGCTACACATTCGGCCCCGTGAGGGCGAGGTCGGCGCACTCCCGGCCCTCCCAATCGGCCCCCCCACCCGCTCCCCTCCCATCAGTCCGGGCCCCCATTTTGGGCCGCCCACCCCCGCTGAGGGTCCAACTCAGAAGGTCTGGGGCCAATCTCCGGAAAAGACTTCCTCGGCAGGCCCGGTCAGGTAGACCGGGCCTGCCGCACTCCACTCCAGTTCAAGATCTCCTCCGGGCAGATGTCCCACACAACGCCGCTCGAGCAGGCCGTTCAAGACCCCCGCCACCGCGACGGCGCAGGCTCCCGTGCCACAGGCCAGCGTTTCTCCCGATCCACGCTCCCAGACCCGCATCTGGAATTCCCGGGGAGACAGAATCTTGATGAACTCGGCATTCACCCGCCGGGGAAACGCCGGGTGCCGTTCCACCTCGGGCCCCACCCGCAGCACCCAGTCGTCGGTCACCTCGTCGACAAAGGTCACACAGTGCGGATTTCCCATCGAAACACAGGTGACCTCGAACTCCCGTCCCCCGGCGGAGAGCTTTTGCCTCACGGGAGGATTCCCCTCGAGCAGCGTGGGAATCTTCGCCGCCTCCAGAATGGGAGCCCCCATGTTCACCCGCACCCGACGGGCCTTTTCCCCCTGGACTTCCAACTGCAGCGACAAAACCCCCCGGCCGGTTTCGATCTGGAGTTCGTCCTTGCGGGCAATGCCATGGTCATAGACGTACTTGGCGACGCAGCGGACTCCATTCCCGCACATTTCCGACTCGCTGCCATCGGCATTGAACATCCGCATGCGGGCGTCGGCCACGTCGGAGGGGCCGATCAGAATCAGGCCGTCGGACCCAATGCCGGTGTGGCGATCGCTGACTGCAATCGCCAGGGGGGCGATGTCGGCCGGAAGTCGTTCCTGGAAGGCATTGACGTAGACGTAGTCATTGCCAGCACCGTGCATCTTCGTGAAACGCATGGAAGTCGAAAGTGTTCGGGCAAAGAGTCGGAATTCGGGAACCCGTCGGAAGAAGCGCGCCTTCTCCGAGGAACAAGTACTTTAGTTCGTGACAGAGAAACTGCCAAAGCCTCGGGTGGGCGGCCTGTGCCGGGAAATCCCCCACCCCTCATCCCATCCGGGACAAAGCGGGCCTCGACCACCAACGGACCACGGTCCGAGGTTCCAGCGAACCCTGCGGAACAAACGCACCGCCGTGTGTTCGAATGACAACACCGACCCCCGGCGACAGGCGCGATCCGACAATCGGGTGTTGATTTCCGTGGTGGTTTGATATAATTTTCACTGCCGCAATTGTGTTTAAACCGGCGGCAATGAGGACAACCCATCCCGGGCGGGGTCGCCTCGGGCAGACCAGGAGTGAGTAAGATGCCGATTACCTTGACTGAGAAGGCCGCGAAAGAAGTTCAACGTGTGATGTCCGACAAGCAGCTCACCAACATGGTGCTGCGGATCGGGGTCGTGGGGGGTGGCTGCAGTGGTTTTCAGTACAGCCTGGGATTTGATGAAGCGTCGGATCCCCAGAAGGATGTAATTGAAGATCACCACGGGGTCATGGTGGCGGTCGACAAGAAGAGCGAGCTCTTCCTGGACGGGACCGTTCTCGATTTCTACGACGGGCTGGAGAAGCGGGGCTTCACCTTCAACAACCCGAATGCCGTCAAGAGTTGCGGCTGCGGAAGCAGCTTCTCGGCCTAGTTCACGGCCTGGCACTCGAAAATCGATTGGGCGAGTTCGGTCCTCCCCTGGTGACGGGCGGGGGGAGAAGAGAACCGCTTGAGTTTGCACCCGGCGGGATGTTTCCCGCCGGGTTTTTTCGTCTCTTCGGGCTGGCGACTGGGCATTTGCCCGGCAGCCTCAGTCTCCGGAAGAGCTCGCTGTCGGGCCCTGTTCCCCCACCGGGGAACGACACCCGGCGCTCGCGATCGCGCGGGAAGTCGGGGGGGGGAGTCGCTGACGGTGGTCTGGACCGGGGCAGATGGTCGGCCAAAACCGTCGGATCATGGTTCCCCGCAGTCCGCATTCGGTATAGACTGACGATTGGATTTTGTGGGGAACTCATCCGCGGTGGCCGGTCTCAGCCCAGAGCCCGACCGGGCTCCGCTCCAGCGAGATTGAGGGGAGAGCTTCATGAGTGCAGCCTCGATTCCCGGTACGACGCGAGCTCCGGCTTCCTCTGCGCCCCTGGGGAAGGTCGACGACGTGGTGGAGTCTCCCCCCGCAACGGCCTGGCTGCCCCGCTGGCTGTCTCTGGAGGACCTTCCCGGTTGGGCGCTCAGCATCGCCATTCACGCCGTCGCCCTGCTGGCGCTGATGCTGTTCCGGTATCACCTCGAGAGCTCACAGGAAACGCCGCTCCTCAGTGCGCTCGAAGAGCTCCAGCAGGAGATTCACTTCGACAACACGCTGCAGGATCAGGTCGGAACCACTGCCGAAGTGAATTCGCTGCTGGGGGCGGGCAACATCGTCGCCGCCACCGCGGAGTCGGTGCAACAAAATGCCGAGAAGGGCATCGAGCGCACCGCCGAGGCGATTGATCCTGAGGTCACCCTGGCGGCCGAAGGCCCCATGCTTCCGAAAGAAGGCGACTTCAGCGGGACGGTGGAGACCACCGGTGGCACGGTCGAGAACACGGCCCAGGGCGGGGGAGGTGTCGAAGGGGCGATTGACCGGTTGACCTGGGAAATCCAGCAGTCGCTGCACGAGCGCAAGACCACGGTGGTCTGGCTGTTCGACCAGTCCCTCTCGCTGAAGGAACGCCGGAACCTCATCGCCGACCGGTTTGAGAATGTCTACCGGCAGTTGGAATCACTGGGAGAAGGGGGCTCCGACTCGCTGCAGACCGTGGTGGCGACCTACGGCGAAAAGTTCGCGATTGTGAATGAGAAGCCAACCTCCGACATCAAGTCGCTGATCCCCAAGGTCCGCAGCATTGCCAACGACCCCTCGGGCAAAGAGAACGTCTTCGGGGCCGTGACCGAACTGGCCAAGCGATTTCTGCGCGAGCGCAGCAAGGGGCGCAACGTGCGGTTCTTCATCATCACCGATGAAAAGGGAGATGATGCCGAGCGCTGGCTGGAAGAAGCACTGGTGCTCTGCCGGCGGGGGGGAATCCGGGTTTATGTGGTGGGCAATGTGGCCCCCTTCGGCCGGGAAAAAGCCTTCATGGACTGGAAGTTCGAAGATGGGGAGTCGGTGCGGTTGGCCTACGACGCCGGGCCCGAGACCGTCGAACCCGAGTCGTTGAACGTGGGACTGTGGGGCAACCGGGGAGTTGATCTCGACCAGATGTCGTCGGGATATGGCCCGTATGGACTGACCCGGCTCTGCAAGGAGACGGGTGGGCTGTATTTCGTGGCCCAGGAAGATTCGCGGCTGAAGTTCAGCCCGGCGGTGATGCGCAGCTACACCCCCGACTATCGCCCGATTGTCGAGTATCAGAAGCAGTTGAAGGTCAACCGGGCGAAGCTCGCCCTGGTGACGACGGCGAAGGCTTCGAAGATCGACAACATCCCGCTCCCCCGGCTCGATTTCCCCGCGTACAACGACAACGTGCTGCGCGAGACGGTGAACGAGGCGCAGAAGCCGGCCGCCGAACTGATCTACAAGATCAACCGTCTGGGCGATGGACTGACCGTGGGCGAGAAGGACCGCGAGAAGATTGTGGAACCGCGGTGGCGGGCCGCCTATGACCTGGCGCTGGGGCGCGCCCTGGCGATGCGGGTTCGGGCCGACGGCTACAACCTGATGCTGGCCGAGATGAAGTCCAGCCCTCGTCCCTTCACCAACAAAGAGAGCAATGAGTGGAGAATCGTCCCCTCCAAGACCATCAACAGCGGGGCGGCCATCAAGAAGGAAGAGAAGCGGGCCGCGATGTATCTCAAACGGGTGATGGACGAACACCCCGGAACTCCCTGGGCGCACATTGCCGAATTGGAATTGTCGACCCCGATGGGCTGGGAGTGGCAGGAGCAGAAGAACCCGGCGATCTTCGCCGCCAATACCAGCCAGGAAGACGCCCAGCGGCAGATCATGCTGGCCGAAGAACGGGCCCGCGAAGAGGCCAAGAAGCGCCCCGCCCCCATGAAGCCGCGTGACCTTCCCAAACTCTGACCTTTCCAAACTCTGACCTTTCCAAACTCTGACCGGCCCAGGCTCTGAGTGGCCCCCACTGGCGAGGGACCAGACCGTTCGCCAGATTCCTCGGAACCGACTTTGTAATTAGCGTGCGAGCCCGACCCGGGCTTGCCGTCTCTCGCCCGGAAGCGCCCCGATGCCAGCGACCTTTCGCCTCAAACGCTCCGAAATCTCGGCGTTCCTGCTGTCCGCCGGGCTGCATCTCGCGGTGTTGCTGGCCCTGCTGTTTTTGACCTATCAGGTCCAGTTCGATGATGTGAAGGTGGCGATTGAGTCGCTGTTTTCGGGAGAGCGGACGCCCGAAGAATTCACCCGCGAACTGACCCAGGAAACCGAGATCTCCGAGACGATGAACATCGTCTCCGGAGGGGCCAATGTGGGGGCCGTGTCCACCGGCACGGGCGGACCGGCGGTCTCGCAAACCAAGATCGAGAGTTCCGAGACCTTTTCCGATCCCCAGGTCGCCGTGAACATCGGCGATGTGACCCTCCCCGGGCTCGATATGCTGGGGACCGATCTGGGCGAGGGAGAGATCAGCGGCGAACCGCAGGCGGTGGCCGAAGGATATGGCACCGCCCTCAGCCGGATCACCCAGGAGCTGACCCGCATGATGCGTGAGGATCGCCTGCTGGTCGCCTGGCTGTTCGATGAGTCGGAATCGATGAAGGACGACCAGAAGGAGATCCGCGAGCAGTTCCACAAGGTCTATGAAGAACTGGGCATCGTGATGGAGCGCGACAAGCAACTGAAGGGGAACAAGGAGATTCTGCTCACCTCCATCAACAGCTTCGGACAGGACCTGCACCCGCTGACCAGCAAACCGACTGCCGACCTGGCCGAGATCCGCGCGGCGATCGACAAGATCCCCAACGATCCCTCCGGGGCCGAAAATGTGCTGGGGGCGGTGGTGAAGACGATCGACGCCCACCGCCGACTGGCCCAGGCGGGAAACCGCAAGCTGTGCCTGATCATCGTCACCGACGAATCGGGAGATGATGGCGAGGGAGATCTGCTCGAAGAGGCGGTGAAACGCTGCAAAACCGCCCGTTCACCGGTCTACATCCTCGGTCGCGAGTCGTTGTTTGGCTACAAGTACGGACGCATGCGGTGGCAGGACCCCAAGTACGGTCTCGACCACTGGCTGACCATTCACCGCGGCCCCGAGACCCCCTTTGCCGAGGCGCTGCAATACGACGGTCTGCACGACCGATGGGATTCGCACCCCAGTGGCTTCGCCCCCTACGAAATGGCCCGCCTCGCCAAAGAATCGGGCGGTATCTACTTCCTGCTGCCGCACGAAGAACAAAACCTCGTGGGGCAGGTGGCCATCGACCAGCGGAAATTCGCCTTCCTCGACATGAAGGAATACATTCCCGACCTCTCGTCGCGGCGGCGGTATGCCGAGGGACGGCAGAAGAGCAAGTTCCGCCTGGCGGTGGCCGAGGTGGTGCGGCTGCTCGACCCCCGGATCGACCCCCAACTGCAGATCCAGGAGATCTGGTACTCGACCGACCCGGCCGCGTTCCGCTCGGCCGGACAGGAAAACTTCCAGCGGGCCATCCGCGCCATGGGCCTGCTCAACCAGGCGATCGCCGTCCTGCAGAAGGTCGAGCCGCTGCGCGAGTCGGAAGAATCCAGCCGCTGGCGGGCGAATTTCGACCTCGCCTATGCGCAGTTGCTGGCGTACCGGGTGCGGCTGTTTCAGTTTCTGCTGGCGATGGACGGGCACCTCACGAATTTTCCCGAGCCGAAGAACAAGCAGAACAACGCCTGGAACATTGGCCGCGTGCAGGAGATGCTGGTTCCCACCGAACGGCAGGTCAAGCTGACGAAGGTCGACACCGACCAGCTCAATTCGCAACTGGCCCTCGCGAAACAGAAGTTCGAGTTCGTCAAAAAGACCCATCCCAACACCCCCTGGTCGAGCCGGGCGCAGTTCGAACTCAACCAGGGCTTCGGCATGAAGTTCTTCGAG
>CAIOTJ010000711.1 GCA_903861195.1 uncultured Planctomycetaceae bacterium
CTCAGTCCGGCCAGCCCGGCCGCCGACAGTGGCACCGGGCGTTGCTGACTGTCGCACAAATTCCAGGCGATCAACCGGGGCAGCAGCAACGCGCGGAGCAGCTCTTCGGCAGGGCCCGGCTCCTCCCCATCGTGCTCCAGCAGGCGGTCCAGCCGTGGAGCCAGCGTCTGCCGTTCGGTCTCCCCCAGCGGCAACACCTCGACCCAGGCACGCGAATCGAGTTCCCCCGGTGCCTGGGCGAGGCGGGTGAGAGGACTCGGCAGACAGATGAGGGGTACCCGGGGGAGCGACATGACGGAGAAGAACCGTGGTGAACGGCACGGGGAAAATACGATCGGGCGTTGAGCGAGAGCGCTGGGGCGCGCCACTTTCACGTCGTGCTGGTGTGCTGCACGAGCAGCTCAGGCTGGGTGGCGGTGCGGCGGGCGAAGCCGGTGAGGGGCAGCGTGATCTCCTGCCGGCCGGGAACCACCGGCGAACGGTCGGTCCACTGAATGGCTGGTAACTGGATCGCCACGCTCTGCGGACCATTGGTGAACCGCAGCAGCCCCGCCCCAATGCCCGCCGCACCCAGTCCGTACAAATCCACCGCCTCGGTGGTGAAGGGAAGCACCGCGGTCAGTTGCACCGTGCGGTCGAGGGGTGAGATCTCTCCCGGCGTGGGGCTGTTCGCGAACCGCACCGCCAGATGATTGTCGATCACGAGTTCAAACTCCAGCAGCGGACGATCGAGCTGCCGCAGTGTGAGCGTGCTGTCGTGAAACACCAACGGCGGATCGAGCGGCGGGGCGAGGTTGGGGGCGGGAGTGGTCAGTACTTCTTCGGTGGCCCCGATCCATTCGATCACCAGTTCGAGCAGCCCTCCCGCCCGACCGCGCAGCAAGGCGCGGTCGACCCGGCAGCCGCGGTAGACGAACCGGCGGGCCACCCGGTCGACCAACAGATCGCAGCTTGGCAAAGTCTCGGCCAGGGGAAACAGCCCCTCGACCGGGGTCCCTCCCAGAATACGGGGCCACAGCAGGGCGAGCCCCGCGGGAGAGACGGGCAGCCGCACCTCTCCCTGGATCAGACTGGTGCCGGTGCGGGTCCGTTCCAGCGGATGCGCGCGGGTCCCCCGCAGGCCGGCGGTGTCGAGCAGGGTCTGCTCGCGCCGCAGCGATTCGGAGGTGAATTCGAGCGCGTCGGCAAACTGGGCCACGGGAGTGCCGGCGGGGGCGATGGCCAGACGGGCGAAGGTGCCCAGCGAAGGGGTGGTCATGGGGGATTACTCGCGTGGTTCACGGGTGAGGCAAAGCAATTGCAACTGAGAGAGCCAGAGGCGGCGGCTGGCCCAGGCGGCCTGGTCGACCAGGTCGCGGGGTTCGACCGTGACGCGGAAACAGGGGGTCCCCGGCAGCGGGCGCAGATGAAACGCCTGCCCCAGCCGGGCCCGCCACTGGGTGACCAGCGCGAACCGGTCGGGGGTGTCGTCGAGCAGGCAGACCACCCCCAGCGGGTACACCACATCGTCGCGGCAGTTGGTTCCCTGGGCGGGGTCGAGCCGTTCTGGGCCGGACGGAGCCACCCAGATGGCCGGCCGGTCGGCCCGGGAGACTTCCCCCTTCCGCTCGACCAGGGTCGGCAGGACGAGCACGTTGGTGTCGGGAAGCTCGGGAAGCCGCAGCGAGACAATCGTCTGCCGGGTCGCTTCCAACAGGAGGGACCAGTGGCGCATGGCGGGCCGCGTGGATTGAGTTGGGAATACAGAGAACGAACACCAGCCCCTCGGTCGCTGGCAACCAAGACCGTCTCAGAGGGAAGTCGCTCCGGCTCAATCCTGCAGCCGACAGTGACACCGCCAGACGCTCCCTCCCACCAGCACCTCGGCCGTCTGCACCAGCCAGCGTTCATCGCCCGACTGCAGGGTGTCTCCCGGAGCAGGAACGAGACCGGTGGGAAGCGGATCGGCGGGGAGCAGCCAATCGCAATGTTCTGTGGAGAGGCGCAACTGCCCCGCGACTTCCCCCGACTGGCGGCGGTGCCGGGGGAGCGCGTGGGCGAAGCGCACCACCTGCCGTCCCAGTTCGCGCACCGCCTGCAGTTCGAGGGGCTGGGTGAAATCGCA
>CAIOTJ010000712.1 GCA_903861195.1 uncultured Planctomycetaceae bacterium
CCCCATCACCAGCGGCGACCCGGTCTATACCCCGCTGTGGAGCCCCGGCCGCGAAGAGTTCATCTCGTTCATCGGCGATATCGACATCGACAAGGATGGCAAGGGCGATTTCGACATGCTGAACGAAATGATCCAGAACACCGGGGCGAAGATCGACAACCTGGTGAACCAGAAGGGTGAGCTGTACCTCAACGGCCGGCTGTCGGAAGGGGGCGAGCCCAAGATCACCGAGAACACCAAGTTCCTGGTGAAAGGGAAACTGCCTGAGCTGGCCAACGCCAAGGACAAGGATGAGCAGGCCCAGATCCTGCGGCTCAATGAACTGCTCACCAGCCTCGAGAAGCAAGCGTTTGAACGGGGCGTGCGGATCATCAGCCTGAGCGACTTTCTGTCGTTCGTCGGCTATGTCCCGCAGAAGCGGCTGTTCGTACCGGGAGAGCCGTTCACGCTGCGGTCGGGAACCCGGCAGGCGGCGGTCGATGCGAAGAACCGCTCGTTCACCAGCGGCGAGAACTCGGCCGCCATCAATGGGATCCAGCGGACCAAGCCGCAGTCGTTCGGCGGGGGCGAGACCAGCAAGGGGCGCTAACGACCCTCCATCGGCCCCGCCGCCTCTGGTGAGGTGGATCGCGCGGGGTGAATGATCGCGGGTCAGACATTTGAGAAAGTGGATCTGCAGGGACCCGGGCGAATAATCGCCCGGGTCCCTGACTATTTGAACACCTTGTTTCGCAGTTGGAGTTGAATTCTTGAGGGAATTGGAGTGGGGTGGGCTGGCGTTGGGAGCGATCTGAAAGTGGGAAAGAAACCGCTTGTATCGATCCTACCGGAAGTCTGGAGAATTCCCGAAGGAAAGTGCCAGCGAAGAGTATCCGCCAACCCGACACAAAACTATACTTTTCGCTCGTGAAACGGATGAAACCGTTTTTTTGGTTTTGCACGCTTGGTCTTGCAACGTCTGGAGTTGAAGATGAACTTGTTGGAAACCCTGCTGAAGAATTTCGGGGGTGACACGGTTGGACAGCTGGCCAAAGTCGTGGGTGGCGACTCGGCTGATGTGGGAAATCTGGTGAAGGGGCTGCTGCCGACGATCCTGGCTGGATTGTCGTCGACCGCTGCCGCTCCCGGAGGCTCGGACAAAATTGCGGCGGCCCTCAAGGGCTCGACCGAAGGGAAAGAATTCGACCTCGACGCGATCCTCAATGGTGGCCCGACGAGAGTCGAAGAAGCGACGAAGAAGGGAACTTCGATTCTCGAAGGGCTCTTCGGCAAGGGCATGTTGCTGGCTCTGCTGCCTTTGCTCGGCAAGGTGCTGGGGAACAGCGGTCTGATCACCAAGCTGCTCCCCCTGCTGGCTCCTTTGGCGTTCAAGATGATCGCCGGCCAGATTGGGAAGAGCGCGGGGGGTGGCTTCGACATCGGCGCGCTCACCAAGCTGCTGGTTGGCCAGAGGAGCAGCTTCCTGGGGGCGCTTCCCTCGGGTCTGGGTGACGCTCTCAAGGGTGTGCAGGGCTTCGCTGATCTGGGCGGCGACGTCGCCCGGACGGCTGGTGCTGCGGCTCACTCGGCGGGCAGGGCGATTGATTCGGCCGCTCACTCGGCGGGCAGGGCGGTTGATTCGGCCGCTCACTCGGCGGGCAGGGCGGTTGATTCGGCCGCTCACTCGGCCACTCGCGCCGCGGGCCAGGCGGCCGAAGCCGGCTCGGACTTCATCGGCAAGCTGCTGCCCTTGGCCCTGGGGGCTCTCGCCCTGTTGGCCGGGCTGTGGTTCCTGACCCGTCCCGCCGCGGACAAGGTCGATGCCGCCAAGGCTGCCGCCGGCAAGGCCGCTGGCCAGGCTGCCCAGATGGGCACCCAGATTGCCGAAGAGACCAAGAAGGCTGCCGCCAACGCTGGCAAGGCGGTCGAAGGGGCCGTCGACGGCGCTGCTGCCGCCCTCGGCGAAGCGGGTGAGGCGTTCCTCGGCAATACCAAGGGCATGTTCAAGGACCTGACCGGTCTGCTAAACGGCATCAAGGACGCCGACACCGCCACTGCTGCCGCTCCCAAGCTGGAAGCGCAGTACAGCGTGCTCGAGAAGATGATCGCCGGGACCAAGGACCTGCCGGAAGCCGCCCAGAGCGCGGTGAGTGCGGTCGTCAAGGAGGCCTCGGGTGCCCTGTCCTCGAAGATCACCGACATCCTGGGGCTGCCCGGCGTCGCCGACATCCTCAAGCCGATCCTCGACAAGATCACCGCCGGCCTGACGGGCTGGTTCAAGTAATCGGTCCTCCCGGGCTCAAGTCTCTTCGGCCCGGGGGAGTGCTGACCAGCGGAGTTTGATACCAGGTGCCGCGTTCTCTCTTCGGGGAACGCGGCACTTCTCTTTTTCGCGCTGGGTTTCTCCGACTCTGTTCCTCCGTCTGAAGTGCGGCCCGCGACTGGCTGCCGGGCCCGAATGCCGATGATTGCCGATCTGCCCGAGCCCCTCGCGGACGCCCTGCGAGAGCGCACCCTGCGCCGGCTGACTCTTAGCGAACGGCGGCCCGGCACCACCTCGCCCCTCGTCAAGGTCCAGGTGCGCCCCATCGAGCTCCAGGGCGAGACCGCCTGGCAATTCACCCTGCACGAACCTCAGAAGGCCCTCCACGAGAATCTCGCACCAGCCCCCGCCCTGCGCCGCCTGGCCCAACTGCTGCACGACACGTTCCGCCAGGTGCATTGGTCGACCGGCTCGGAAGACAGTTCGGCCCGGCCCCCTCGCCAGCCAGGCCAGACCTGGCAACTGCACCGCACCCCCCGCCGGTCTCCCGCCCCCCCGACCGCCGAGACCGCGCACAATCGCCCCAAAAACTACCTGCTGCCCGAGGGGGTTCCCTGCCCATTCCTGCATGAAATGGGGGTGATGAATCCCCAGGGACAGGTCCACCGCCCAATGATGGCGAAGTTCCGGCAAATCAACCGGTTCCTCGAACTGGTCCGCGATGTGCTGCGGGAACTCCCCGCCGATCGCCCCCTGCGGGTGATCGACTTCGGCTGCGGCAAGAGCTACCTCACGTTCGCCCTGCACCACCTGCTGACTCACATCGAGAACCGCCCGGCCCAGATTACGGGGCTCGATCTCAAGCCCGATGTGATCGCCCACTGCCAGGGGGTGGCGCAACGGCTGCACTGTGCCGGTCTCGACTTCCAGGTGGGCTCGATCGCCGGGTTCACGGCCACCGAACCGGTTGACCTCGTGGTGTCCCTGCACGCCTGCGACACCGCGACCGACGATGCCCTGGTGCAGGCCCTGCGCTGGGAGGCGCGGGTCATCCTCGCCGTCCCCTGCTGCCAGCATGAACTCGCCCCTCAACTGACCAACCCGGCGCTCGAGCCGCTGTTGCGGCATGGCCTGGCCCGCGAACGCCTGGGGACCCTGGTGACCGACGCCCTGCGGGCCCTGGTGCTCGAACGCGAGGGGTACACCACCCAGATGGTCGAATTCATCGATCTCGAACACACCCCCAAAAATGTCTTGCTGCGGGCCGTCCGCCGCCCCCGGCAACCCCCCGATCTCACCGCCACCCGCCACCGCGAACTGCTGGCCTACCGCGAGTGCCTCGGCTTGCCCGAGACGCATCTGGAACGCCGCCTGGCCGAGACGGGCCTGGCCCCCTGAATCCCCGCCATCCAGCCCGCTTGTGGAACTTCACCGGCTGGCGAAACTCTGCGGGCGGAAGCAATCACAGCGTTCAGCAGCCGCCGGAAGGCCCGCGAGCCCCGCCACTCCTCTTGACTTGGCGGGCCGCACGACGCAGAGTGCATAGAGACGAATTTTTCGACGGCCGAGCCGGCGGCGTACTGGCGCTGCGGCCCGTTGAGGGACCATCCGAATCTGGCGGGTGGACCCGGCGGGGGAGCTTGGTTGGCCGTTCGGTGGAGCGGCCCCTGGAACAAAGTCCACGAGACTCTGCGGCATGCGGAGAATACGAATCCTGTTCGGCGGAGTGATGATTGCCCTGTGGCTGTCAGCATTCGCCTGCGCGCAGCCCCGGGGGACGCTGTTTGAGCTTCCCGGAGCCTTTCCCGAACTCACCCGCCCGCCGGCGATGCCGGGAACCTCGATTGTTCCCCTCTCGGACGAAGAATTGGTGGTGGGTCTGCAACGGGGAGGCCGGTCGCGGGCCTATCCGCTGCGCGTGCTGGGAGACCATCGGGTCATCAACGATGATCTGGCTGGTCCCGTGGCGATCACCTGGGATGTCGATGCGGGCATGGCCCGGGCCCTGGTGCCACAGGTGGGAGCCCAACGACTGACCCTGCGGTTTCAGGGGTGGTACCTGGGGGTGATGGTGCTGCGGGACGCCGAGACGGGCAGTCTCTGGTCGCCATTGACGGGGTATTGCCTGGCCGGGGTGCATCGGGGAGCACAACTGACCAGCCTGCCCCTGGTTGTGGGAGCCTGGGCCGACTGGCGGCTGCGGGCTCCCCAAACCGAAGTTCCCAACGTCGATTACGCCGCGCGCTACCGGACGAGTTACCCCCGAACAATGCTGCAACTCTCACCCCAGGCGACGCACAGCCTGGGTCCGATCGATGGCCGGCGGCCCCCCGAAACCCGCGTGGTGGGCGTGGTCCTGGGAGGTGTGGCCAAAGCGTGGCCGGTCGCAGCCCTGCGGGGGTGCCAGGTGGAGATGTTGGGAGACCGCGGTGTGGTGATCTGCCAGGGGACGGATGGAGGTCTCTCGGCATTCGAACCCCGGCTGTCGGGCAAGCCGCTGACGCTGGGGGTGGTCGAAATCGACGGGCGTCCCCAATTGCTGGGCCCGGATGGCACGCTGGTCGATCCGTCGGGAAAGATCACCGTGGGAATACTCGCCGGCACCGACTTGCCAACGGTCGACATTGTGGAGACCAGCTGGTGGGCGTGGTCAAGTTATTATCCCAACACGCTGGTCGACGGCCTGCCGGGAACCGCCACGGGAGCGAGCGCGCCGGTTTTGCTGCCGGGCCCTGTCATTCCACCCACGCCCCCATCCGATCCAATTCGGCCCAACGCTCGCAAAATTCGCCGGGATCGTCGCAAGACAGGGCGGTAGTTTGATGTCGTTTCACGGGCCTTTCACCCCCGCACGCCGCCCCAGGCGGCCGCCATGGGAACGGCCCTTGAGTGCAACTTCAGCTTGCTCCTCGAGCAACCGCAGGCGACAGTGTCGTCGTTCGGCAACGAACCGGAAGAGTGTTTGGCGCGTGCTCCCTTGAAATCAGCCGACCATTGCCAAGGTCAGCCGACCATCGCCAGGGGAGCGGTGGCGGCCATGGCGGCCTCTTCGCGCTTGAGTTCATCGATGAGGGGCCAGAGCTCGTCGATTTTGTCGTTGTAGATGTCGCCGATGAGGATATCGGTGATCAAACCCTTCTTGTCGGGATGCTTGCGGACGAACTTGCCGAAGTTGAGTCCGTCGTAGAACTCGCACACCAGTCGCCGCATGCGGTCCATCCCCTGGTTGTAGACTCCCTCCCACCTCCCCAGTTGGGCCCGCGAGGTGTCGCCCTTCGTCAGCCCCTCGCTGATGGCGTCGGCGGCCATCTCGCCCGAGACCAGGGCCAGCAGAATTCCCGACGAGTACAGCGGATCGAGGAAGCCAAACGCATCGCCCACCATGACCCAGCCGTCGCCGGCCGCCTGCCGGGTGCGGTACGAGTACTCTTTCTGGGCGCGGAAGATATCGCACCGTTCGGCATTCGCGATCCGGGGCTGCACCCCGGGACATCGCGCCACCTCTTCGAAAAACAACGTCTCGAAATCGGTGGTGCCGCGATTTTTGAAGAGGTGATCGTAGCCCGCCACCACCCCCACGCTCACGATGTCATCCTGCAGGGGGATGTACCAGAACCATCCTTTCTTTTCGTGGGTCTGCATGACGATCGTTCCCCCTTCGTCTTGACCCGCTTCGCGTTGGGCCCCTTTGAAGTAGGTCCACAACGCTGCCTTCTTCAGCACCGGGTCCCACTCCCGCAGCCCCAATTTGCCCAGCAGTAATGACTGCTGACCACTGGCGTCGACGACCACCTTCGCCCGGATCTCTTCGATCGGCGCATCCTGGCCAATCGAGACCCGCACCCCGGTCGCCTGGGCCCCTTCAAACAGCACATCGTACACCCGGGCCCCCTCGAAGCACTCGACGCCGTGCTCACGGGCGTTCTGCAGCATGAGATGATCGAACTCGGCCCGCCGCACCTGCCAGGTCTGCGACGATTCGTGCGGACGATGATCGTGGAAATAAAACGGCTCCGACAGCCGCCCCTTGTCGGAAATAAACTGCACACTGTACTTCTTGACGAACGGACTCCCCTTGAGCTTGTCCAGCATGTTCAAGCGCTGGAGCACCCAATAGGTCTGGGGAATCAGCGATTCGCCGATATGAAACCGGGGAAAACGGTCGCGCTCGAAGACCGCCACGCGATGCCCCTGTTGGGCGATCAGCGTGGCTGCCGTGGCTCCCGCGGGACCCCCGCCAATCACAATCACGTCGTAGTCGTTCTGAGGCTTCGCAATCATGGAAATTCGCCTGCTAGGAACCACATCTGGACACAACCGCGAACACGACCGGGCACTCTAGTGCCAGGAACTCTAGTGCCAGGAACTCTCTTGGGGCTCATGCGGATCTCGCACCTGCCGCAACAACTCAATCAACTGCAGTAAGGTTTCGGGGGGCAGATGCCCCAACTGCCGCTCATGACAAGCCCGGAGGGGTTCGTGCATCTCGGCCAACAACTGGGTTCCAGCCGGTGTGATCCCCACCAGCACCGTCCGCCGGTCACTCTCGGACCGGACCCGACTGACCAATCCCCGCTGGGCCAGCTTGTCGAGCATCCGGGTGATGTCGGGAGCCCGCGAGACCAGCAGGTTGGCCACATCGAGCGTGGGCAACAGGGCGGGCTGCTGGGCTTTCAGCAGCCGAAGCACGTTGTACTGCTGCGGTGTGAGGTCGTACGGACGGAAAAACTCATCTTCCAGGGCCCGCAGGCGGTCGTAGGTCCGCCACAGGCTGAGGAACGCCTCCTGCTCGAGGGAATCGAAACGGGTCGTCGCCGACCGGCGGGAAGACGAGTTGGCCATCCTCATCTTTATATCGGTGCAAACAATAGTCGTCCAGACAATTTTTTGGATCAGTGAGGTTTGATCTGGCAAAGTGGGCGGGTTTTCGCGGATAATGTTTCAAGTTCCTTCCTCCTGGCCCGCGCATGATCTACCTCGACAACAACGCCACAACCCCCCCTCATCCCGAGGTGGTGGAGGTGATTGGTCGAGTCTCCCGCGAAGCCTATGCCAATCCTGGCAGCCCCCATGCCCTCGGGCGGCGGGCCCGTCAGGCGCTGGAAACGGCCCGCGAACAGTTCGCCCACCTGCTGGGGGCGCATCCCGATGAAGTGCTGTTCACCAGTGGGGGGACCGAGGCCAACAACCTGGCGGTCCGCGGATTCACTGCGGGTTCCCCAGGGGTGATTGCCCTGACCCCGGGGGAACACCCGGCCGTGCTGCAGGCGTGCCATTCCCGGGAAGCCGAAGGTTTTACGCTGGAATGGCTGCCGCTCGATGGGGACGGCCGGCTGGCCTGGGTCGACCCTCCCGGGGGGAATTTGTGGTGGGGCCCCTCGCTGCGGCTGGTCTGCCTCATTCTGGCCCACAACGAGACCGGGGTCATCCAGTCTCCCCAGCCATTGGCCCGCGCCTGCCTCGAGCGGCGGATTCCCCTGCACCTCGACGGATTGCAGGGGGTGGGGAAGATTCCCGTGTCATTCCACGAGTTGGGCTGCGCCACCCTGGCGGTAGGAGCGCACAAGTTCCAGGGCCCCCGCGGGGTGGGAGCCCTGCTGGTCCGCCGGGGTTGGAATCTCGCCCCGCAGGCCTGGGGCGGGCATCAGGAAGGGGGTCGCCGTCCCGGGACCGAAGCGGTGCCCCTCGTGGCCGGCATGGTGCGGGCCCTGGAGCTGTTTCAGGCCGAACAGCAGCAGCGTCTCGATCGCCAGACCCAGTTGCGCGACCGTCTCGAACAGGGTCTGGCGCAGCGCTGCCCCCCCGTGGTGCTCAATGGGTCGCGCGCCCACCGCCTGCCCAACACCCTGAATGTGGGCTTCCCGGGAATCGATGGCGAGGCTTTGCTGGTGGCCCTTGATCTGGGTGGGGTGGCCTGCTCTCTGGGCAGCGCCTGCGCCAGTGGATCGGCCGAGCCGGCTCCCGTGCTGGTCGCCATGCGACGCCCCCCCGAATTGTTGCTCTCTTCGGTGCGCTTCAGTCTCGGTCCCCAGACCACCGCCGACGAGATCGAGCAGGCGATCCGAATCATATCGGAAACCGTCCGGAGGCTGCGGGCTCATCGCACAGCCGACCGCCACGGTGAAGTTTTCGCCTCCGGTTGAGAGACTTCCCGTGCCCCCACCCACCTCCGCCAAAATTGCGTCGTCACCGGAAAATCCTCTGCGGATTCCCGAGAATGCCGAAGCCTACACCGCCTTCGAGCACTGGGGGACGGCCCGCGAGGCGGGAGAGATCGAACCCGTCATCTTTCTGTCGGGCCCGGCGGGCTGCGGAAAGTCGCTGTTGGTGCGGTGGGGGGTTCGGCAGTGTTTGTCGCGGCATCCCAAGCTCTCTTCGCTGGTGCTGACGGCGGCCGATTTCGCCGCCCAGTTCGCCGAGGCCTCGGCCAACCAGACCATTCCCCTGTTCCAGACCGCCCTGCGGGAGCTCGACCTGCTGGTGGTGGAAGACCTGCAGACCTTGCAGGGGCGGGGGGAGACGCTGACCCAGTTGCTCAATCTGATGATTGCCCTGCGCGAGCGGGAAGCGGCCATGGCCTTCACGGCCAATTGCCCCCCCGGCGGTCTGGCGGGGTTTCCGCCACGGTTGGTCAGCCGGTTGCGCGGGGGAATTTCGGTGCGTCTGACTGTGCCCGGCCCCGAGTCGCGGCTCAAGATCCTGCTGCAATTGGCCCGCGGCAAGAAGCTGCGGGTCTCGCGCGAGGCCCTGGTGCACCTCGCCAACCAGCACCCCGTCACCCCCCGGGAACTGGGAGGGGTGCTGAGCCGGCTGGAATCGATGTCGCGGCAGCATCGGCGGCCGCTCGACCTCGAACTGGTCCGCCGCTATCTCGAACGGGAGGCCGAGCTGCCCGATCTCACGTTGCAGGACATTGCCCGGGAGGTGGCGGCGGAATTCGGGCTGAAACTGGCCGACCTGCGGTCGAGCCGCCGCACCCGCGAGCTGGCCTTTCCCCGGCAGGTGGGAATGTGGCTCTCCCGGCAATTGCTGGGAGAAAGCCTGCTGAATGTCGGCCGTTTTTACGGTGGCCGCGACCACACCACGGTGGGGCATGCCTGCCAGAAAGTGGCGGAACTGCTGGCCAGCGATGGGGAACTTCCCACGCGCATCGAACGCATTCGCCGGAAGCTGCGGCGGGAAGTCTGAACGGGCCCGGCCAGAGCCCCGACCGGGAGGCTGGCGGGCCCCCGCGGAGGTGGGTCCCAGGCGGGGGACAACCTGTCGAGCGAGCGTGAAGACCCCGTGCGCCGGGGGTGGGTCAGGGGGCTTCCGGCCGAGCGGCTGTGAAGAACTCTCCCCGGGATCCACGGCTCAGCCACACGATTCCACAGATACTGAACAGCATATCCCCAGCGGGACCCGGTGGTTTGTCGAACCCTAACTCGTTTGCTAATATGAACCTCTGCAAAATCAAGCTGGATTTTCCACATTTTCCACGGTCACAGATACGACGACTACTGTTTTGAACCTTTCCAAGAGAAGGGACTGAACACCCTCGGCTCCGCTGTGGATGAGCAGGAGGGTCAAGCGGCGTCTCGGTGAACCCGTTGCCCCCTGGGGGAGAAGGCGTTCCTTGCATGAAGATCACGTGCCAGCGGCAGGCCCTGGCGACGGCCTTCCAGACGGTCGGCGGGATTGTTCCCGGCAAGACCACCAAGACCGTGTTGATGAACACCAAGGTCGAAGCGTTCGATGGAGAGGTGACCCTGCTGGCGACTGACGGGGAGTCGTCGATCCGCTATTCGATTCCCGACGCGACCATCGAGACCCCGGGCGCGCTGTTGCTGCCCACCAGCCGCACACTGACCATCCTGCGCGAGCTGCAGGGAGACCAGGTAACGGTCGAGACGCTGGCCAACAACGTTCGCATCCAGGGGGAGCGGGCCGATTACAAGCTGGGTCTGGAGAATCCCGACCTGTTCCCCACCATCGCCGATTTCAAGGAAGAGAACTATCACGTCATCGACGCGGGGACGCTGCGGCAGTTGATTCGCCGCACGATCTTCGCCGTCGACACCGAGAGCACCCGCTATGCCCTGGGTGGGGTGCAGGTCGAATTGGGGACCGACAAGGTCACGATGGCGGCGACCGACACCCGCCGGCTGTCGGTGGCCCATGGGAGGTGTGCCGTGCACGGCCAGCCCACCACGCCCAGTCCGGCCCCAGTGGTTCCCGCGAAGGCCCTGGCGGTGATCGAGCGCTGCCTGGGAGACGACACGGCCCAGGTGCTGGTGGCGGTCCGTTCGAACGACATGCTGCTGCGGGGAGGTCTGGCGACCATCTACACCCGTCTGGTTGAGGGACGGTTTCCCGCCTACCAGGATGTCATCCCCACCAGTTGCGAGGTGGCGCTCGACATTCCGGTCGAACCCTTTCTGGCGGTGGTCCGCCAGTCGCAGATCGTCACCAACGAAGAAAGCCGCGGGGTCGATTTCGTCTTCCAGGACGGTGTGCTGACGCTGGTCAGCCAGGCCCCCGACATCGGCGAGTCGAAGGTCGATCTGCCGATCAGTTACAACGCCGCTCCGCTGACGATCAGCCTCGATCCCAAGTTCGTTTCCGACTTCCTGCGGGTGCTCGACTCGTCGAAGACGGTGCATGTGGAGCTGACCGACGGCGAGAGCGCGGTGGTGTTGAAGACCGAGGATGGCTCGATCTACATCGTGATGCCGCTGTCGCGCGACCGCTGATTCCCCGCCCCACCCGAGAGAGCGCCCGATGAACGAAGAACGGGGTCCGCAGGCCTTGCGGAACGTGCTGAGCGAACTGGTCGCCCTGCGGGGTTATGCCCGTCGCGAGGGGACCCGCGAGCTGCAACGGACGTGGGCGCGGGTGGCCGGCGAGACGGTCGCCGCCCAGACGCGGGCCCTCGACGTGAAGCGCGGCGTGCTGCAGGTGGCGGTGGCCAGTTCGGTGTTGCTGTCGGAACTGGTCGGGTTCTACCGCACCCAGTTGGTGGCCCAGTTGAAGACTCAAGCTCCCGAATTGCGGATCAAGGATGTGAAGTTCCGACTCGACGCGGCGGCCGCCCGCCGGGGCCTCGACGATGTCTGATGGCGAGGGACAGACCAACCCCTGCTGCCGATCCACCAGGGTGGCCGCCGCGTTGCCGCCACCCAGACTCCCCCAGGATGAGGGGTTCCCTGCGGCGCACGCTTGACCATACGGTTCGAGCCGCCGCAGACGATTCCCGGATGAACGAAAGACCAGATTGACCATGAGCAATACCGACCAGCCCACCCCCGCGACTCCCGTTCCCGCCGCCGCTCCGTCGGGGGCCGACTATGGTGCCGATCAGATCCGGGCCCTCAAGGGACTCGAGGGGATCCGCATGCGTCCCGCGATGTACATCGGGGGAACCGACGCCCGGGGACTGCATCATCTGGTCTTCGAGGTGGTCGACAACTCGATCGATGAGTTTGGTGCCGGGTTTGGCACGACCATCACCGTGCGGATCAACGTCGACGGGTCGGTCACCTGCTCGGACGACGGGCGGGGCATTCCCGTCGGTCCCATGCCCGATCAAGACAACAAGCCCGCGGTCGAGGTGGTGCTGACCGGGCTGCATGCCGGGGGGAAGTTCGACCGCAAAGGGGGCTACAAGAAGGGGACGGGTGGGCTGCACGGGGTGGGCATCAAGGCGGTCAACGCCCTGTCGGAATGGCTGACCGTCGAGATCCGCCGCGAGGGGCATGTCTGGCAGATGGAGTTCGCCCGCAGCCAGGTCACGAGCCCGCTGAAGAAGCTGGGGGCCAGCAGTGAGACCGGCTCGATCCTCACGTTCAAACCCGACCCACAGATCTTCCCCGACGTCAACTTCCACTACGACACGCTGCAGCGCCGGCTGCAGGAACTGGCTTTCCTGAACAGCGGGGTGAAGATCCAGCTGATCGACGACCGCGACGGCCGCACCGACGAGTTCCACTACGACGGGGGCCTGGCCGAGTTTGTCGCCTGGCTCAACCGCACCGAGAACGTGCTGTTTCCCGAGGTGATCTCGATCTCCGGTGAGGAACCAATCCTGGTCGAGGGGGTGCAATCGGCCATCGAGGTCAATGTCGTCCTGCAGTACAACGAGGGGTACAACGAAAACGTCCGCTGTTTCGCCAACAACATCCCCAATCCCGATGGAGGGACCCATCTCTCGGGGTTCCGCAGCGCTCTCACCCGGGCCCTCAACAGCTACGGCAAGAAAGAGAATCTGTTCAAGGACATCGAGCCGGGGGGAGATGACTTCCGCGAGGGACTGACCGCGATCGTCTCGATCAACCACCCCGATCCGCAGTTCCAGTCGCAGAACAAGACCAAGCTGCTGAATAACGACGTCGAAGGGGCGGTCTCGAAGGTGGTCTACGAGGTGCTCACGATCTATCTCGAAGAGCATCCGGGAACCGCCAAGCGGATCTGCGAAAAGGCCCGCAACACGGCCGAGGCCCGCGAGGCGGCCCGCAAGGCCCGCGACATGGTCCGCCGCAAGGGGGCCCTCACTTCGTCCGGGCTCCCCGAAAAGCTGCGCGATTGCCGCTCGCACGATCTGCAGTCGACCGAGCTGTTCCTGGTCGAGGGAGATTCGGCCGGCGGGTCGGCCGACACGGGACGCGACTCGAACATCCAGGCCATCCTTCCCCTGCGCGGGAAGATCCTGAATGTCGAGAAGGCCCAGCAGCTCAAGATGCTCGAGAACGAAGAGATCATCGCGATCTTCCGCGCCATCGGCATCACCCCGATGAGTGCCGACGAAGATGTCGCCAAGCGGCGCTACGGCAAGATCATCCTCATGACCGATGCCGACGTCGACGGCAGCCACATCCGCACCCTGCTGCTCACCCTGTTCTTCCGCCAGATGCGGGCTCTGGTGGCCCAGGGCTGCATCTACATCGCCCAGCCCCCCCTGTACCGGGTGACGCAGAAGAAGAACATCCGCTATGTGCAGACCGCCGAGTCGATGATGCAGGAACTCGCCAGCCTGGGGCTCCACGGGGCCCGGCTCGAGTTCTCCGATGGCGCCCGCCTCGAAGGGGAATCGCTGCACAAGATCGCCACGCTGATCGACCAGCTCGAGGTACCGCTGCGGACCATCGAACGCCGGGGGATCGATCTGCGTCCCCTCGCGGCCCGGCACCTCACCGAGCGGGGCCTGCTCCCCCGGTACCGCGTCTTCCTGGGCCGGCAGCAGCATTGGTTCGCCGACAAGGCCCAGCTCGAGACCTTCATCCAGGCCGAAGAAAAACGCCTGGGGCGCGAACTGCGCGTCGCCGACGCGAATCGCGAGGTCCCCCCGCCGCCTCCCACCCCTCCGGTTCCAGGGACCGAAGCGGCCCCCGCCATCCCCCAGCTTCCCGAGGGTTACCTGCAGGTCTACGACCTCCACGAGACCCGCACCATCAATCTGCTGCTGCAGGAACTGGCAGGCTACGGCGTCCGGCTGGCCAACCTGCTTCCCGCCGGGGTCAAGAACGGGCTCCCCGTGTACCCCTACCACCTCATCAACGAGGATGAAGACGTTCCCCTCACATCGTTGCGCGACCTGCTGCCAGAGCTGCGGCGGCTGGGTGAAAATGGCCTCAAGCTGACCCGCTTCAAGGGGCTGGGCGAAATGAACTCCGACGAGCTGGGGATCACCACCATGGATCCCAAGACCCGCACCCTGTTGCAGGTGACGATGGACGACGCCGCCGCGGCCGATGAGATCTTCCGGGTGCTGATGGGGGACCACGTCGAACCGCGCCGCGAGTTCATCGAGAAACACGCCCTCGAGGTGAAGGAACTCGACGTGTGAGCGTCCCCCTGTCTGGGTGCCCCAGATTCTTCCCAATCCATCCCCGCGTCACATGACTTCCGCCACCGCGCCAGAACTGCACATCCGCCCGGCCCAGCCCTCAGACTGGCCTGTGTTGGTCGACTTCAACAGCCGCCTGGCCGAAGAGAGCGAGGGGAAGTTGCTCGACCGCGCCCATCTCGTTCCCGGGGTCCAGGCTCTGCTGGCCGACCCCTCGAAGGGGCGTTACTTCGTCGCCGAGAAGGCCGGGCAGATTGTCGGCCAGTTGATGCACACCCGCGAGTGGAGCGACTGGCGCAATGGCGACATCTGGTGGCTGCAGAGCGTCTATGTGCATCCCGACCACCGCCGCCAGGGGGTCTTCCGGGCGCTGTTCGAGCACCTGCAGACCGAAGCGCAGACCAATCCCCAGGTGGTTGGCCTGCGGCTGTATGTCGAGCAGGACAACACCCGCGCCCACGCCACCTACGCCAGCCTCGGGTTCGATCCCGGGGGCTACTTCGTGCTCGAACAGTGGCATCGCCGGGCCGTGCGCCAGCAGACCGGTTCCGAGTGAAACGGATGAATTTGTCGGCGTCAGACACCAGGGGTGTCCCGAGTGACGCCAGGTGACACCGGTCCCCCCCGACACGGAAAGCCAGAGGGTCAGAAAACGGATGGAAGAGATCTTCGACGTCTGCGACGAGCACGACCGGGTGATTGGCCAGGCGCCGCGCTCGGTGGTGCATGCCCAGGGGTTGCTGCATCGGGCGGTGCACGTCTTCGTGTTCAACAGCGCGGGAGAACTGCTGCTGCAGATGCGTTCGCGCCACAAGGACGAGGCGCCGTTGCAGTTCACCTCGTCCGCCTCCGGGCACCTCGGCGCGGGAGAAACCTACGAGGCGGCCGCTCCCCGGGAACTGGCCGAGGAACTGGGCCTCTCGGCTCCGCTGGAATACGTCGCCAGGTTCGCCGCCGCCCCCGAGACCGCCCGCGAGCACACCGTGCTTTACCGCACCACCAGCGATGACATCCCGGTGATCGATCGGCACGAGATCGATGCCGTGTCGTTTCATTCCCTCGACGACGTGGCGGCCTGGATCCTCCGCGAACCGACCCGGTTCTCGGTCTGTTTCCAGACCCTCTTCGCCTGGTACTTCGAACAGATCGCGGGCCGACCGCCGCTCGATTTGTCGGGGGTCCGGTCGGGACTCTCGCGTTCCTGAAAAGGCCCCAGTCCATGCGTGACATCCGCGTCGGCACCGCCCAGTTCGAATACCGCAACGGCGATGTGGGCTTCAACCTCGGACGCATTCGCGACCTGACCCGGCAGGCCGTCGAACGGGGAGCCGAATTGGTCTCGTTTCCGGAATGCTGCCTCCAGGCCTACAGCTACGTGCAGACGTTCTCGCGGCAGCGGCTGTGGGAGCTGGCCGAGCCGGTCCCCTCGGGACCCTCCGTGCAGGCGCTGATCGCCATCGCCCGCGAGTTCCGGGTGGCGGTGGGGGCCGGGCTGTTCGAACGGGACGGAGACCGCATCCACAACACCTACGTGGTCGTCAGCCCCGAGGGGTTCATCGCCCGGCATCGCAAACTGCACACGTTTGTCAGCCGGTATCTCACCCCCGGCGACGAGTTCACCACGTTCGACCTGCTGGGCACCCGGTGGGGAATTCTGATCTGCTACGACAACAATCTCCCCGAGAACGTGCGGGCCACCGCCCTGCTCGGGGCCGAGATCCTCCTCATGCCCCACGTCACCGGGTGCCTCCCCTCGACCATGCCCGGTCGGGGAACGGTCGACCCGGCGTTGTGGCACAACCGGCACCGCGATCCCGTCCGGCTCCGGCAGGAATTTCAAGGTCCCAAGGGGCGGGGCTGGCTGCTGCGCTGGCTCCCCACCCGCTGCTGGGAAAATGGAGTTTACGGAGTCTATTCCAACCCCATCGGGCTGGACGAAGGCGAGGTTCGCCCGGGGGGTTCACTGATTCTCGACCCGTTCGGCGAGGTGCTGGCCGAATGCACCGATCTCGACGACCAGGTGGTGGTGGGGTTGTTGACGGCCGAGAAAGTCGAACTTTCGAGCGGCCGACGTTACCTGCGAGCCCGCCGTCCCGAACTGTATGGTAAACTGGTGGAACCAGGCTCCGAACCTCCGGTGACCGAGCCCGGCTGGAAACTGAAAACCGATTCCCCGTCCCCCTGACCGGCGGGGAAGCTTCCCGGGTTCCGCCAGGGACTGTGTGACATCATGAAGACACCCCGAACACTCCGCCTGCGGCGAGGCCCCCGGCTGTTCGCCGTCCTCCCCACCGTGTTGACCCTGGGGAACGTGCTCTGTGGATTTGGCGCGCTCACGTTCGCGGCCAAGGTGGGAATCGAGAAGACCGGCTGGGGGGGAGACGACGTCGGCTGTCTGTTCATCGCCGCCCTGCTGATCTTCGCCGCGATGCTGTTCGACATGCTTGACGGCCGGGCCGCCCGGTGGGCCAAGCAAAGCAGTCAATTCGGGGCCGAGCTCGACAGTCTGTGCGACGCGGTCAGTTTTGGGGTGGCCCCCGCCTTCATGCTCATCAAGTTCTGTGCCCTTCCGTACGACGGCCCATCGCTGCATCCGCGGGTGCTGTGGGGAATCGCGGTGCTGTATGTGATCTGTGCCATCCTCCGGCTGGCGCGGTTCAACGTCGAGACTGAAGAGGACGACTCGCACAATTTCTTCAGTGGGCTGCCGTCACCAGCGGCAGGCGGGGCGGTGGTGTCGTTTCTGGTCGCCTATCCCCTGTTGGCCTCGCTGGCGATACCCCCCGCCGCGGATGCCGACTGGTGGGAACGGACCGGGCACGCCCTGATGTCCTGGGGGGCCCCGGCCTTGCGGTTGGTGCTGCCGATGGTCACCCTGTCGTGCGCCTGCCTCATGGTTTCGCGGATCCGCTACTCGCACTTTTTCAACCGCTACTTCCGGGGGCGCAAAAGCTATACCCACGTGTTGCTGGTGGTCTTGGGGATCGTGGTGGGGCTGATGGTTCGCGAGCTGGCGTTGCCGCTGATCTTTTGCGGATTCGCCTTTAGCAGTCCGGTGCGGGCGCTGTTCGACTGGCTGCGGGGGGCCGCTCCCGCCACGCCTCCCGCCGCCCCTCAAAACGAGGAATCGGCCGCGCCCCCGCAACTGCACAAGCTGCCCCCCGCACAGTAGCCCCCTGCAAAGTCAGACGTTGGCCGGCTGGTTCTCAACCAGCTCCTGAAAGAGCCTTCAAACCACCTCGTTCCGGGCCACCCACGGAACAGGCGTGGACCCGGCGTGGTGGCCGGGGGAAGCCGTCGCGTGAGCCGTCGCTTTTACTGTCCCGAACTGCAGCCGACGACCAGCGACTTGACCCTCGCGGGAAACGAGGGCCGGCATCTGGCCGTGGTGCTGCGGGCGGCACCGGGAGACCGGGTGATTCTGTTCAATGGGCGAGGGCTGCAGGCCGACGGAACAGTTCGTCGAGTCGATTCGCTGGGGGTGCAGATCGAGATCACCGCCCACCTGCCGGCGTCTGCGCAGCACCGCCGTGTGGTCACCCTGGCGACTGCCGTTCCCAAAGGAGACCGGTTCGATTGGCTGGTCGAGAAGGCGACCGAGCTGGGAGTGGCCCGGGTGGTGCCGTTGGTGACCAGCCGCAGCGTGGTCGAGCCGCGCGACACGCGTCTGGAGAAACTGCGGCGGGTCATTGTCGAGGCGAGCAAGCAATGCGGCCGCGCTGACCTGCTGGATCTGGCACCATTGACGCCGGTGTCGGCGTTGCTGTCGGAGTCGTTTCCCGAGGGCTCGTTGTGGGTGGCCCATCCGGGCGGGGGGGAGTTGCCGGAAGTCGCACCGATGTGGCCAGCGGCCGTCACGTTCCTGATTGGGCCAGAAGGGGGTTGGACCGAACAGGAAGTGGCCGCCGCCGCCGCGCGTGGTGCGGGGGTCATGTCGCTGGGTCCCCGCCTGCTGCGGATTGAAACCGCGGGGTTGGCGTTGGCCGCTTTGGCGTGTTCCGGGTTGACCCAGGGTTGAGAGTGGTCCGCTCCAACCCCGATCTTCGCCGGGTCTCGAGACCGCAAGATTGGCAGAGTTCCACGCGGCAAGAAGTTTGCGCAGAGATTCAGACGACTTTGGCCGTGTCGGGTGAGGGCGCAGTTTGCCATCAATTGCCACGCACTCGCTTCCCTCACGTCTGCCTCGCGTCGCAGATCGGTGGCTCACACGCCGTCAATGCGCTCGGGCTGCGTCTGGGGGAGTTTGAGATTCGACAACCGTGTCGCATCGACCGGAGGAATCTGGCGCGGAACGGGCAATCCCGCCAGGGGGAGAGAGGTCCGTGTTGGCCAAAGTGCATCACGGGAGGTCCGTTTCTCAATGACGTCATCAGGTCAAGTGCTCGAAATGGCCTTGGTATGCTGCAAATTCGACCATTCGAAATCATTGTCAGCGGCGCAATTCGCTGCAGCGGTCGACCACGGTTTCGTGTGCTGGAATGGATCTTGAGAAGCTCAGGGAATTGCTGAAATTGAATCTTGATGTTCCACCGGACGCTGCGAAGAATCCCGGCGGATTGCATCGCCAGAGGCGGTGACCGGGTTGAGGGACCGGGGGGTGTTGTCCGCCACCACACCAAGGCGGGTTTTTAAAAAATACCGGGAGGAGTAACGATGAGTTTTGGATACAGGGCGCGAACGCGGATCTGGGCCGGGTTGGGTCTGCTCGCGTGGTGTTTGAACGGCAATCTGGCCGAGGCGGCCACGCTGTATGTTCCCGATCAGGGGACCCTCGATGTGGTGCTGACGCGTGTGGCCAATGGGGACGTGGTGGTCGTGCGGAGTGGGAATCACCGGTTGCTCAAGCAGGCTCTGCTCAGTCGCCGCAATGATGTGACGATTCGGGGCGAGGCGGGTGCGACCATTTACTCCGCGGTTCCCTCCGGGACCACGGCGGCGTTGCGGCTCACCTCCTGCAACCGTGTGGTGATTTCCGATCTCAAAATCGAAGGGGCCTTTCAGACCGCGCGAGGGATCAAGGTCGACGCGGCCTGCACCTGGATCACCATTCGCAGATGCGAGGTGACTCACTGCGGAAACCATGGCATCGACATCGACTCCAACGACAGCACGATCGTCGATTGCTGGACCCATCACAATCTCGCTTTCCCCGGGGGAGTGCGCACCGATGCCCACGGTATCGTGACCATGTATTCGAAGCGGCTGTTGATCGAGCGCTGCATTTCCTACGTCAACTCGGGCGACTCGTTCCAGGCCGATCGGGGCCCGTGGACTGATGTGACCCTGCGCGATTGCGACCTGTACGACGAGCCGCTGACCGCCCAGACGGTCAACCCCTTCTTCAACGGCGCGTTCCCCAATCCCAACCTGCCGGTGTCAAAGACGATTTCCGAGAACGCGATCGACACCAAGCATCTCTCGACCAGCCGGGGCATCCTGCGGCTGCAAGACCTCCGCATGTGGGGCTTTACCATGACGGTGGCCCCCACCTTCAACGCCTCGGCCCTGGTGCTGAAGGAAAACGTCGATGTCATCGCCGAGCGCTGCGAGGTGTCGAATTCCAAGATTGGCTGGCGGGTGCGGTCGCTGTCGAACTCGATGCACAGCAAGCTCGACATGGTGAATTGCTGGACGAACAATTGCGAGACCGGCTTTCGTCTCGAGGACGCCTACAGCACAAATCCCCAGCAGATCCGGTTGGCCCACAACACCTTTGAATCCAACACCAGCACCCTGATCCGGGCGCCGTCGAGTTCAAATTTCTACGGCAACAGCATGGTCTGCAACACCCTGGTTCTGAGTGGCGCCCTCCCGACCGAGTTCTCGGCCACTCTGGGCAACACCGCCACCGCCGGCGCCCGGGGTATCAATGTGCCCGCCTGGGCCAGTGTGCTGGCCCAGTCTGACTTGTTGCTGAACCCCCGCCCCCCAGTGGCCCCCGCTGCGGGAGCGATCGAAACCGCTCCGTAGGTTCGGCCCCCCCGCTGTCTGGCGGCGGTTGCAACCCGTCGTCCCGGCAGGTTGTTCCGCCTGGCGGCAAATCGTTCCTGGCCCGGTCGTCTCCCCACCACGTGTCACGTGGTCGATGTGGGGGAGACGATCGGGCCGTGGGTGTTGATTCTGGGGCCGTCAGTTCGCGCAAAGCGGCGGTAGTCGCGCGGGGTCAATACCCTCCGGCCCCCCTCCAGTGGTTACCACAAAGGTTCCCTCGAGGCATTGCTGCCCCAGGTTGTCGGAGCCGCGCCGGCGGTCCCCCTCAACGCCCGCTGGGGACTCGGCGGAATTCCACCGCGTCCGGTGGTTGAAACGCACGGGAGGTGAAGGTCCCCTCGGTCTGACGCGTGATGAGAATGGAGCGGCCGGGGTTCTGGGCGGTTTGTCCATTCAGGCGGGTGACATCGAACAGGATCCAGAGATTGTTCGCCTCGGACCTCTCGATCCGCCAGGTGGCCTCGAAGTTGTCCGGGGCCCGTGGTTCCGACAGCACCACCAGCTCTCCCGACGTCCGGAATTCCACCCGCAGTGTGCGCGGCGGAATTCCCACCGAGGCGGCCAACTTCCCCTCCCAGACGCCCAGTACCCATTCCTCCAAAGGCCCCGTGGGGGCCGACGGCTGGGTGGATGTGGTCCCCGACTGGGTCGGCCCTGGGGCAGGAGTGGCTGCGGCGGTGGACGACTGAAGGGGGGTTACTTCCAGGCCGATCACTCCGCCCGCGAAGCGTCCATTGATGATGCTGACCACCGTCGAATAGTCCTTGGCCGGGGTGTGGTGTTCCCACCGCAGTTCCTTCACGGTGAAGACCTGGCCGTGCTTGCGTCCCGTGATGGGTGGCTCGCTTTTGGTCGGCGGCCCCATGATGTCGATGATCTGCTGTTCGGTCAGCTCCGACTCCGCCGCCTCTCCCTGCTCGGCCCGCAGCCGTTCCAGAAACGCGGTCAACTCCTTGTCGGAAACGCCGGGCCGGTACGGCTTCCCCGAGGGAACCCCGGCCATGGTCTTGTCGGGGCCTGGGACCGAAGGTCCCGGCCCGGTCGCAGCGGCGGTCGCACCGGAAGATGGGCCGTCACTGGTGGCGCCGGTGGGTGCCGCCGCCTCCGGTTCGGGCCAGACAAACCAGACTCCAACCCCCGCCAGCAGGGCCAGGCCCATTAAAGCCGCCGGGACCAGTTGAGACAGCGAAGAAGAAGAGCGTTGCCTGCGTTTTGCCACGAATGCACCCTGCAGCCGGTCGAGTCTGCCCGTCGCCTCTCCGACGGAACGACGAGAGCCGAATTGTGATGGTAGCCGGGCCAAACGGCCAATGCACCAGCAGACCGGTTACTGTGGGCCGTCTGTGGAAAGCGATCGCGCACAGTGCCTGGCCCGTCGTGGCAGCCTGACGGCAGCGCAGAGATGCCTGTCCCCGTCCGAATGCATCGAAAACAAAGCCACCCTGCGGGAGTTCGGTGGCATGCGCCGCGCCGCGGCCCAGTTCGCTCCGCTGCCTGGGTCGTTCTCCAGTCGCAAATCGATGATGGAACCCCGGCTGGTGCGCTGAGCGTGCCGGATTCCCGGTCAACGCAGGAGCTGCTGCCGCAAACGACGTCGGTGCCACAGCAGTCGCCCCCGATCGCGCGCCAATGACAATGCGTCTCGCCACGAACGGCGAACGAGTCGATTCAACTGCTCGGCCACCTGCCGCGCGGCTTCAGGACCAGAGCGGACTGAAACCGGGCGGGAGCCTGTCCGCTGGGCCAGCCACTCGAGCGCCGCCGGATCGAAGTCGAGCAATTGCCGTTCTTCGCAAATCCCGTCGTCGGGCAAGCGCCGCGCCAGAGTCAGGGGAAATGGCTGTCCCAGTCGCTCTTCCAGCCAGGGAAGATGTGGTTCCAGCAGCGGGCGGCGGAGTTCATGCACCGACAGGTGGAGCCGAAATGGGGCTCCGGGCAATGTCGAGAGAGCCTGGATGAGCACCGCCCGCCGCAACCGGAACCAGGTGCCTGAATAACCCGAGCCAACACGTGCCTGGCGGTTGAATACAGAGACAAATTGCAGCGCATTCCGGTTGAGCGACTCATTGCTGCGCACGATTCGCGCTGGATCCATTTGGATTCCCGCCGCCTGGCAGAAATGCCGCACCACACATCGTTCGGGAAAACTGTTGGGATCAAACACAAAGGCCTCCACCTGCGCCCGGCCAAAAATCCGGTCGAGGTTCGCCAGGACCATCGGCTCCGGGAACGTCGTCTGCGACCTTTCCAGCCAATCCCAGGGCCGACGGCCAATCTTGACCGCCTGCTGCAGGCGGCTTTCATCCATGTCGAATGGTGCCCGGAGATAACAGATGATCCGCGGCTCAAATCCGCGGTCAGTCACAAATCTCCACAGATTTTCCGCCGGGGGCGTTTCTTTCCAGAACGCCACTTCAGCCGAAATCACCGGGGTGACACCGGCTCGCCCGGCAGCCCGCAGAGCGCGATCGAGGTAATCGCGCGACCGTGTGCCCAAAAGCGCCCGTCGGTGTCTGGGTGTCGAATCGAGGAAGGCCGTGCGGCGATCGTCCAGACTCTCCTGGAAGGCGCAATCGATCGTCTTGTTGCCAAAATCACAATCGAGAGAGACCAGCCGAAACCGCGAATCGTCCAGTCCCCAGAACAAACTCTCCTGGATGGATGTTGTGCCAGTTTTGGGCTGACCGAGATGTAACAGGCAAACTGGTTTCGTCATAACCCCAGACGCTGCTCACATCGAGTGGCAGATAGGTCCCGCCCGACTCGCCACCCGCCTGATAGGGAATGCATCGGCAAGCGCCCGCGTGACGAACCTCCGGTCGTTTCCGGCGGTATCAATCAACAGACGAGTCGACCCTTCCGCACAGTGTTCCGTTTGGGAAATCCCAAGCACTGTCCGCAGACCGATGGGCGATCCACAGCCGTGCGCCAGGCTTTCGCAACGCCTCACACCAGCTCGGGCAGCGATCGTCCCTGGTCTTCCACCAGATACTGCGGACGGCCGTTGAGATCGGTGATGGTGGTCAGCGGGTCCACCCCGAGGTGCTTGAAGAGCGTCGCGTAGACCTCGCCGAAGGTCACCGGCCGCGACATCGCCTCGCCCGCCAGGCGGTCGGTCGCTCCAATGATCTGTCCGTGCCGGAAGCCCCCCCCCGCCAGCAGGGCGCAATTCACCTGCGGCCAGTGGTCGCGTCCCACGATCGGGCTGATCTTCGGCGTCCGGCCGAATTCGCCCCAGATCACCACGGCACAGTCGTCGGCCAGGCCGCGATTGTGCAGGTCTTCCACCAGGGCGCTCACGCACTGGTCGAACACCGGGAAGTCTTCCTGCTCGCGCACGAAGATCGAGTTGTTCGCCCGCCCTTCGGTGTTGGTCCCGCCGTGCCAGTCCCACTTGCTGTAGTTGAGGGTCACCACCCGCACCCCCGCCTCGATCAGCCGGCGGGCCGCCAGCAGACTCTGGGGCACCCGCGGAGCCCCATTGCCGTCCATCATGATGTTGGGGTTACCCGTGCCGTAACGGGCCACGACCTTCGGATCTTCCTTCGACAGGTCGAGAGCCTCGGCCAGCCGCGACGAGGTCAACAGCCCCATCGCCTGCTCGGTGAAGGTGTCGATTCCGTTCATCATCGACGACTGGTCAATCTCGCGGCGCAGCTGATCAAACCCTTTCAGCAGCGTCTTGCGGTCCGACAGGCGGTCGAGCGTCACCCCATTCAGGACCATGTCCTTGCGGGTCTCGCCCAGCGGCTTGAACGGATTGTGCGACATCCCCAGAAAGCCCGGGCCCGGTTCGTTGTACGGCCCATGCGTGCAGGTGTAGCAGAGGCTCACGTAGGGGGGCGATTCGGGACGGGCCGGACCCAGCACCTTCGAGACCATCGAACCAAACTGCGGCCACCCGCCCTGGGGCTTGGGCTTCTTGGGGTCATGCCCATTGAAGACCTGGACGGCGTCGTGGTCGGCCTGGTTGCCGACGATCGAGCGAATGACCGTCAGCTTGTCGGCCTGCTGCGCCAACCGGGGGAGTGCTTCGCAGATCTCAAACCCCGGCACATTCGTGGCGATGGGCTTCCAGGGCCCCGCCACTTCCTTGGGAGCCTCGGGCTTGAGGTCGAACATGTCCTGGTGGGGCGGCCCGCCGACCAGGTAGATCATGATGACCGACTTGGGAGATTTCTTCCCCGTGAGAGACTCGGCCCGCAGGATCTCGGGCAGCCCCCACCCTCCGCCGGTTCCCAGGGCGGCCAGGGTGCCGATCCGCAGAAAGTCACGGCGGGAAACACCGTCGCAGAACTCGCGGGACGATGAGGGACGGCCGGCAATCGACAGCATGGCAGGGCTCGGGCAATGCGGGAGACAGTCTCGGAAACTAGAGTAACACCTCTTTATATCAGCGATCCTCTATGGATGACATCCCATCCTGCACCCGGTTTTCCGATTTTTCAGGGGAGGCCGGGGCTGATTCCAGTTCCGGCCGGCACAATCCGGCCTTCGATCCCCCCGGTGGCGACGAGTTTCCAACGTGCCGGTGACCTCCCCCCGGGTCCCGCTGGAAGTTCCTGAAGGGCCAGGCCGACGGGCCCCCTCGCGAAGCGGGCGGAGCGTGCAGTATGCTCCGCGCACTGCCGTTCCGATGTCCGGTGCGGCGCGCTGGTGTCTGGTTTGGCGGAGCGAGGCCGTGATGATTACCCGAGCAACAGGTTGCGGCGTGCTGGTCTGGCTGGCGATGTGCGGGGTCTGTCCGGCGGCGACGCTCATTCATGCCGGGCGGCTCATTGACGCCACCGGCGGGCCCCCCCGCGAGCGGGTCACCCTGGTCATCGAAGCCGGGAAGATCGCGGCGATCGAACCCGGGTTCCGTGAGCCGGGCCAGGGAGACACGCTGATCCGCCTCACCACACAGACCGTTCTCCCCGGGCTGATGGACATGCACACGCACCTCCAGTCGCAGCACTCGAAAGACGCCTACAGCGAACGCTTCTTCATGGATCAGGCCGAGTACGCCCTGCGCTCGACCATGTACGCCAAGGCGACCCTGCTGGCGGGGTTCACCACGGTGCGCGATCTGGGCGACAACGGCACCACCACCATCGCCCTCCGCAAGGCGATCACCAACGGCTGGGTGATCGGCCCCCGCATCTTCACTTCGGGCAAGTCGCTGGCCACCACCGGCGGCCATGCCGACCCCAGCAACTCACTGCGGGGCGACTACCGGCGGGATCCCGGTCCGGTCGAGGGGGTGATCAACGGCGTCGACGACGCCCGCAAGGCGGTGCGCGCCCGCTACAAAGACGGTGCCGACCTCATCAAGCTGACCGCCACCGGAGGGGTCCTCAGTCTCGCCGCGAATGGTCAGAACCCGCAATTCACCCAGGAAGAACTCGAAGCGGTGGTCGGCACCGCCCGCGATTATGGGATGAGTGTGGCGGTGCATGCGCATGGGACCGAGGGGATCCGCCGGGCGGTGCTGGCCGGGGTCACCTCAATCGAACATGGCACCTATCTGACCGACGAGACCATCGCCCTGATGAAAGAGAAGGGAACCTGGTGGGTCCCCACGAACATGGCGGGGGAATGGGTGGCGAAGAAGTCGCAGGAGCCGGGGTATTTTCCCGAGATCGTGCGTCCCAAGGCGGCCGAGATCGGTCCGCTGATGCGCAACACGTTCGCCCGGGCCTACAAGGCGGGGGTGAAGATTGCCTTCGGAACCGACACCGGGGTCTCGCCCCATGGCGAGAACGCCCATGAGTTCGAGCTGATGGTCGAGGGGGGCATGCCGCCGCTGGAGGCGATTCTGACCGCCACCCGCAACGCCGCGCAGATGCTGAAGATCGACGACCGGCTGGGAACGCTCGAAGTGGGCAAGCTGGCCGACGTGGTCGCCGTCGAGGGGAACCCTCTCGAAGAGATCAGCGTGATGAAGCAGGTGGTCTTCGTGATGAAGGAAGGGCAGATCCACAAGCAGCC
>CAIOTJ010000713.1 GCA_903861195.1 uncultured Planctomycetaceae bacterium
GGCCGATCTGGGGACCTTCACCCCCTCCGACAAACTGGCTGGTCGCGTGGTCTGGCTACGACGGACGGGAGATGCGGCGTTCGAGTCCCAGGTGCTGCAGGCCGACCTGGGTCGGGTCGCCGATGTGCAGCCGGGCGATTTTGACGGCGATGGAGACCTCGATCTCGTCGTCGCCGAGTTCGGCTGGCAAAAGGCGGGCCGGGTGCTGCTGCTGAGGAACCTCGGCAACTCCCGGGTGCCGAAATTCGCGCTCGAAGAAGTCGACTCCCGGCATGGCACCATCCATGTCCCGACCGTCGACCTCGATGGCGATGGGCACCTCGATGTCATCGCCCTGATCAGCCAGGAACACGAGGTGGTCGAGGCGTTTCTCAATGACGGAGCGGGTTCATTTCGGACCGAACGCTTGTTCTCGGCCGGAGAACCTTCCTGGGGCTCCAGCGGCATTCAACTCGTCGATCTTGACCACGATGGCGACCTGGACGTGCTCTGCACGAATGGAGACACCTTCGACAGCTTCCACCTCAAGCCGTTCCATGGGGTCTTCTGGCTGGAAAACACCGGAAAGTACCCATGGACGAAACACCCGCTCACCAACCTGCCGGGAGTCCACCGGGCGATTGCCGCCGATCTCGACAATGATGGTGATCTCGACATCGCGGCCTGTGCCCTGCTGCCAGGTCGGCTCACCCGCCGCCAGCAGGGAGTGTCGTTTGACGCCGTGATCTGGCTGGAACAAACCGCCCCCGGAAAGTTCACCCGCCAGACATTGAAGCATTCGGGAGCCGACCATGCCGCCCTGGAGGCGATCGACCTCGATGGAGACGGGCTGCTGGAACTGATCGTCGGTTCGTTTGCCGAGAAACCGGGGGATGGCCAGGTGGAGATTTTCTGGAATCGGCCCACGGCGACCCGCTGAGGTCTGGCCCGCGCATCGCGGGCGGAACGCTGTCGCCAACACCCAACTCGCGAAGACTTTGGGGAGCGCTGCTGAGTGCCACATCCCACCAAGGCCTCCCGCGCGAACCCGGTGGCTTTCGCCCCCGGTCACCCATCCAGCAGCCGGATTCGCTTCTGGATGTCGACGTTCACACTCTGGTAAGAATGGCGCAGGTTGCCCGGGTGAAACAGATTCACGCGCACTGCCTCCAGGTCTTCGGGCCCGATGGCGTTGGTGAAGATGGGAGCGAGGTATTTCTCGCCGAAGTCCGAGGGTTTGAAACGGGCGGCATCGTAGAGCGACTTGTGCATCAGCCGGGGATGAATGCCCCCCCATTGGTCGCGCAGCTTGTTGGCGGGAACCGCGTCGACGAAGAACCCCCGGGTTTCCGTCCATTGCAGGGTGGCGACGTAGTTCGAGGCCCCCTGGTGCAGCAGATCGACCGCCTTGCCCCCCAGTTGCATCGCCTGGAACCGGTCGAAATGAATGGGCCGTCCCCCCCGCTGGGTGTGCCCCAGCTTTCGCGTGAAGATGGCCGAGCTCGCCCCCTCGTTCCGGCGTTTGCTGGTGAAGTACGAATCTCCCAGGCGCTGGCACAGTTCATTGCGGATCACTTCGGCCGCCCCGCTCAGCACCGGCTTTCCCGAGGGATCGAACTGCTTGGCGTCGTCCCCCAACAGCCGCCCGTCGGCCGTCACCACCCCCTCCCCCACCACCAGCACCACATTCTTCTGCAGCTCGTAGAGTTCGCGCACGCGCTGCTCGATGCGGTCGAAGTCGATCGGCGATTCGGGCACCAGGATCATGTCGGGTTGGCCATAGGCCGAGCCGAGGGCGATGTAACCCGAATCGCGCCCCATCACCTCAATGATCGCGATGCGGCGATGACTCTCGGCCGTCGTCCGAATGCGTTCGATACCCGAAGCGGCCACATAAACCGCCGTGGCATAACCGGGGGTGGCGTAGTTGATGATCTCGTCGAGCTCGATGTCGGGCCGGGTGTCGAGCTTGCGGTACGTGTACTTTCCCGGTGTGGCCGACGGTTCCCGGATCCAGTCGTTGGCCTCTTCGGGATAGTTGAGCCCGAGGTCGTTGTCGATCGTCTTGGGGGCCAGGACCACCGGAAGATACTCGGCCAAAGGCTGCATCCCGTTGATGGTGCCGTCACCACCAATGCAGATCAGCCCATCAATCTGCAGGGTCTTGAGCCGATGCGCGACGGCATCGAGCGCCGTTTTGTCCCGGCTGTCGATGTACGTGCGCGAGGCACCCAGGATGGTCCCCCCATAACAGGGGTTCAGCTCGGGAATCGAATGGAACAGAGGGTTCAGTTCCAGATGCGGGAACCGGGGATTGAGCATCCCGGAGAACCCCTTGATGATTCCAAACACCCGAATCTGCAGGGCGTTGGCCCGGGTCACAGCCCCGGCGATGGTGGCGTTGAGGGCGGGGGTGTCTCCCCCGGCGGTCAGAATGGCAATCCGTTTCATCGGCGTGGGCTTTCTGGGCTGAGTGACGGGAAATCACGTCTTGAGGCCCTTTCCAGAAACTTTTATACCAACCGGGGTCAAGTCGCGCCAGTGGAGTTCAGCATGTGGAAAAACTGCGTCAGTTGCCTCTGTTCCGCCGTGTTGGGGGGGTTGGTCGCCGTGCAACTGGTGGACCCGCGTCCGCTGGCCGAGCAGGCAGTCGCCCAGGAGTTTGCCCCCCGACCGGGCAGGCGGCCCGCCACGCCAGGTCCCCGCCCGGCACTTCCCGAACCGGACGCCCCCCTGGGGGCCCCGGCAGCCCGCGAACCAGCCACACCCGGCCCTGCCACACACGGACCAGTCCCCCATCTCGACCCCGACCAGGACCTTCCCTGGGAGGACGGGGGCCTGACCGCGGAAGAGCGGGTGAACGTGGCGGTCTACGAGACGGTCAACCGCAGCGTCGTGCACATCACCATTCGGGGGACACGCGAATCGGGGCTGTTCGCCCTGGAGGTTCCCACCGAAGGTTCCGGGTCAGGCAGCGTGATTGATCATCAGGGGCACATTCTCACCAACAACCACGTCATCGAGGGGGCCCGGCAGGTTCAGGTGACGCTGTACGACGGCAAGTCGTACGACGCGCGGTTCGTCGGGGCCGACCCGGTCAATGACGTGGCCATCATCCGCATCGAGGCTCTCCCCGAGGCCCTGCATCCCGTGGAATTTGGCGATTCCCGGAACCTCAAGGTGGGGATGCGGGTGTACGCGATCGGCAATCCGTTTGGCCTCGAGCGGACCCTCACCACCGGGGTCATCTCAAGTCTCAACCGGACCCTGCAGGTGCACGAGACCCGCACCATCAAGTCCATCATCCAGATCGACGCCGCGATCAATCCGGGCAACTCGGGGGGCCCCCTGCTCGATTCGCATGGCCGGTTGATTGGCATCAACACGGCCATCGCCAGCAAAACCGGGCAAAGCGCCGGTGTCGGTTTCGCCGTCCCCATCAGCACTGTCGCCCGGATTGTCCCGCAACTGCTCGATCGCGGGCGGGTGACCCGCCCCGAAATTGGCATCGCCAAGGTGTTCGAGACGGAACGGGGTCTGTTGATTTATCGCCTGACCCCCAACGGTCCCGCCGAACGGGCCGGGCTGCGGGGCCCCCAGGTCGTCACCCGGCGACGGGGCCCCTTCGTGGTCGAGTCGGAAGACAAGTCGGCCGCCGACCTGATTGTGGGGATTGATTCCGAGCAGGTCAAAACCGCCGACGACTTCCTGTCTTACATCGAGGCCAAACGCCCGGGAGACCGCGTGGAGGTTGTGATTCTGCGGGGAGGCAAAGAGCTGCGTCTGCCCCTGGTGCTGGGAGGAGAGCAATAACCGGAGGCCCACAGTGCTGACGAAGCGATCCGAAGAACGATTTGGTGGCCTCATTTTATTGCCTCCTTCCGTCAAGGCGCGGCTCCGTCCAAGCCGCCGCTGGACGACCAACCGCCAACCCCGCCCCACGGGGCTGGAAACAATTGGGGTCGGAAAACCAATCCGCCCCCATCCACACCTGACGCCGACAGGGCCCGGAACCAACGCCGCGGCAGCGCCGACCTCGGTGTCCGCCCGCTGGATATCCAACCAATCCGCTACGTCCCGCCGGGCAGCACAACCGCCAGGATCGGCCCCCCATCATCACCCAATCCACAGACATTCCAGGAAGAACACCGTCTCACATCCGCCAAAGCGATTGCACGCAGGGGCAATTTTTATAGCCCGGGATTGACGCGCAGCGGCTACCCGCAGACCGGGGCCTTCCAATAAAGACCGGAACCCCAAGGTGGGTTCGCTTGACGCGTGGATCTCAAGAACAGATCTCGACCTCGGGGACAACAGCGCAGTCCGCCAGAAATCCCAAGCGGCTCTTGGCCGATCCTTATCGTTTGGCTGCCCAGCTGATCTGCACATTTCCGATCCACATCCAGCGGAGCGGACACAGAGGTCCGCCCCCCCGCCACCCCGAATTTATTTCGCCGACCTCACTCGTTGCCCGCACGGTGAGTCCTCTCACCCGGCCGCCAGGCCGCCCGTACGATAGGTTTTCAACCTGTCGCCCCACGGGCCCACCGGCCCGTCGTACGATAGGTTTTCAACCTGTCGCCCCAAGGGCCCACCGGCCCGTCGTACGATAGGTTTTCAAC
>CAIOTJ010000714.1 GCA_903861195.1 uncultured Planctomycetaceae bacterium
CCTGATTCACCGATCCGCACAAGGCGGATGGGGTCTTCCCTGTGTGGAGCAGCGGCCTGATTAGCCACAGACCTGCTTCACCATGGGCACGAGGCGCATGGGGTCGGTTTTGAGGTGCGGGCCGATGGTGAAGCACGTGGCTTCTGTGGCGAGTCGAGTACGACACTCTCTCTACCCGGCCACGCGGACCTCAATATGTTGGTCGACAACATCGTGAACTGCGACACCATGCATCGCAACAACACCACCTCAACAATGCCACTGACGCACACCCGACCCCATCCGCAGCGGACGGTGAAGCAGGTCTGTGGCTCGAACCATCGGTTGTCGTCGTTGCGGAACACCGCTGCTTCGTGATTGCGTAACGTATGGGCAGTACACTACTTTCGCGATGTCGTTCAGCGGAGCCGTTCCGGAGAAGGCCGTCTTGCTTAAGACACAATCACGTTACATCGACGACCAAGGCTGGTCGCTGCTGACCGCGTTTCGCGACCCCTTGCCGCACCTGGCGGCTCGCCATGTTCCCGAGGCTGGCCCAGCCACGAAGCATGCCGATCCGTGGGTAACGCTGTCTCGGGAGGATGTGATTTGCGGTGAGTGGGCCGGGCCGACGGGGGCTCTGCCAGTGCGGCGACTGGTGTTTACATCGGAAGCAGGCGGGGGGAAGAGCGTAGCGCTCCAATGGCTCTGGCAGCAATGGAATCGTTCCGGATCCGGCCGCCTGGCGATTTTGATGAACGCGGGGGATTTTCATCGCGAGCCATTGCGGGGTGCGTCCGAGGCGACGGTGCATGCCAGGCTGACTGAGTTTCTGGCGACCCAACTTATTAAACCCTCGCTGGGGGAGGCCGATTCGGCCGGCGTGCATCCCCAGCTAATCCAGACAGCCCAGCGGATGATCGAGCGCGCCCGCCGACTGGGAAAACTGGTGTTGCTGATCGACGGTCTCGATCAGGCGTCGTCCGAGTCGACCCTGTTGAAACAGGTGGTGGAGTCGCAATTCTGGGCCGAGTGCGGTTTCGTGCTGGCGGGACGGCAGTACGCCGTCGGCACCCGGCCGAAATTGTTCGCGGACGGGCTCGCTCGTGAAGTCGATGATCCGCGTGCCTGGAAGTTCGTGCGGATGGAGCCGTTGAACGCAGACCAGATCACGCGCTATCTCGATCTGGGACGTGAAGGACGTCCCCAGTATGCAGACATTCCCCCCAACATCCAGCCCATGCTGGGCACACCGCGCGTGTTGTGGTACCTGCGCGAGTTGGCTCCGGACGAATACAGCACGCTGTCGTCAGGAGCCGATCTGTTTGAGCGGGTGTTGGGCAAGATCATCTGGCATGGGTTGGAGCAATCGCGCGAGGCGCGGCTGATTGGCCATACGGGTACGGAGGACGAAATCCCCGAAGCACCTCAGGCGTCGTCGCAAGCTGAAGCCTGGGAACTGCTGCAGACGATCGCCTATGCCATGCTGTTTCATAGCGAATACGAACTTGATGAACAGACCGGTCAACAGGGGCCCCCCACGTTCAATTTCGACCAGGTCTCGAAAGCGAAATTCAGCGATTTCGCGGAGAATGAAGTTGTCAAGCGTTTCCACACCAAGTCGAAAGGGGGCATGAATTGGGCTTGGCGGGCGATGGCCGCCCTGGGGAATCCTCTGGAGCAGGGGGTGTTCGAATCGGATGGCCAGCAGGGGCAGGGGCTGAACCAGGTGTTGTTCCGCAACCGGCAACTGCTGGAGTTTCTGGCGGCACGGTATCTGGCGCAGCACGGAACGCCGGAAGATGCCCAGCGACTGCACACCTGGCTTTATCGCCCCGACCGGCCCGAGACCAACGCGTTGTACTGGGTCTGGCAGTATCTGTGTGAAATGCCCGAATCGGTCATCGCCAGAAATCCTCCGTCGTGGTTGATGGTCATCGAGCCGTTATACCGCCGGGCAATGGCCGATCCAGAGGCACCATGCGGCTGGACGGCCAGCCGTTCGACGGAAATGATTTTCCGGTCATGGCCCCGCTTGGACAAACTGGGCCAGCGGGACGACCCGGTCGGAAAGCGGGCTCGATACATTCGCGAGTGGTGGCGGGGAGAGTTTGCCAGCATTGTCAAAGGCGATCAGACTCCAAAGCGACAGCAGGCGGCTTTGGACTTTGAAGCCGACTTTCTGGCAATACCGGCGGGGACCGTCGATCTGGGAAGCCAAGCGGGGCGTGGGACCATGCCGACCGAATGGGCCCGTGTGTTCAGACAAGGTCTCGACGACGCCCGCAACCAGGATCCAGAATCGTTTGTCGAACAGTGGCTGGCGGCTCGACCGAACTTGGGAGGGCAAGGCCCCGATCGGGAAAATCAACGTCGTGGGTGGCGTACGCTCTGGCGAACGGCCTTGGCGCGGGAGCAGTCTCAGCAGAGCGGAATGATCGTTTTCGAAGGGTTGTTCGCTGTAGCAGACGAACAACGGCAGATGGGCGTTCCGGTCAAGGCGTTTGAACTGGGGCGGTCCCCCGTCCTCAACGCGTGGTACCGGCTGTTTGCACCCGACCATGGACGGGCCCCCACTCCCTGGGCGGCCGACTACGAACGCTACAGCGGCAGCGATCCGCAACCAGCGATTTTTCTGTCGTTTTACGACGCCTGGGCCTATTGCCAGTGGGCCCGCGGTTCCGATGGGCGGGTCTGTCGATTGCCTTGGGAACACGAATGGGAATATGTGGCCAAATACGGGGTGCAGAACCCGGACTGGCCGTATTGGTGGGGGCCGGAGTTTGAAAGCAGCAAAGCCACGGTCCACCTCGGCGAGGATCAGGTGACTCCGCCTTGTGCGACAGTCCCCAGCCCGGCCCATGCCAGTCCGCAAACCCGAGAGCTCGATCTGGCGCAGCACGTCGGCATCATGGATCAGTTGGGGAATGTCTGGGAATGGTGCCAGGACCATTACGAGCCGATCGCACGTCGAGAACCGGCCGATGCACCTGGACATGCAGATAGGTCCCGTGTGTTGCGTGGCGGGTCGTTCGACAGCGACCCCGCCGTCTGCCGTGCCGCGATTCGCGACCTCAGGCATCCGTCGGTCATCAACGACGACAGCGGTTTTCGTGCGGCGAGGGCTTGTTCTCCTCGTTGACTGGGTCCTTTGATCCTCGCACCCTTGTCGTTCTGTCTTCTTTTTTC
>CAIOTJ010000715.1 GCA_903861195.1 uncultured Planctomycetaceae bacterium
AGAAGTCGAGCAGAATCAGCGAGCGTCCCGTTTCCTGCAGCAGACCGGCCAATTGATTGAAAACGCAATTCACGACCTCGTCGTCGACGAGGCGGTGTGGCGTGAGGGAGATCACGAGGATGCCATCGTCCAGACGCCATTGAAATCGACGCTCTGCGACGAGCTGATTGTCGGCCTGGTTGGCTGCCAGGAACGGATGCGAATGGGAGACGGCTGGTTGACTATCGGATCGGAACAGGGAAGAAAACATCGGAGGAAGTCCGCCGATCGGGGGAGGGAGACGGTGTCAGTGGGTGTTCGAACGGCGCCACATCCTGATCAGCGCAGCCTCGTCCGAAGTGTGACAGAAATCTGCGGGGTGCTCGCATCGATGTTGGGGACCGACCTATGTCTCGCGGAAGCCGATGCTTCTGTTGGAAGCGGGAGGGGGTCAACAAAAGGCCAGGCCGACGGGGCAGGATCTGGGCGGAGGGCCGAATCCGATTCGAGGCCCCCGGGGATCCCGATGGCCCGCTTGCGCTGGGGGAGGAAACACCGACCCGTCCCACAACCCTCTCGGGCTCAGCGGGCCTCGGTGCGGGTGACCGCCTGTTCCCACAGGACGACGGTCTCGCGGATGAACTGCGCCTGCACGGCAATCGACAGATCCAACGGATGATGCAGGATTCGCTCTTCATACAGTCCCACAACCTTTTCATCTTGCTGGATCTTCCCCACCACCATCGCCAAGATGACCGGCAACCCGGCGTCTTCATTACGGGAATCGACCGTCTCGAGCATGACCGGGCCGCCGCTGTCTCCCCCATGGGCCGACATGTCGAGCGTGAGGATGGGAAATGCCGTGGGGGGGACCACTGGGTAGGTCGCCAGCGAGGCGTGCCGGGCCAGGGGGAACCCGGCTGGATTTCCCTCGACTCGCGCGGGATAGCCAAACACCAGCAGGCGGGCTCCGATTCGCACCCGCCGCTGTTTCAGCTCGGGCCCCTCGGCGAGGACCTCGACCGGCAACGGCGTGGCCTCGACCCCTTGGGGCAGAGTGAGTCTCAGCACCGCCACATCCAATTTCGGATGCCGGACCCACAGCGGTTTCCTCTCGCGATTGTCCCGCCGGATGGGGACCGAGATCTCGCGCCGCTGGTAGGTGCCGTCTGGCTGAGGCACCCTCAACGCCACGGTCACCGCGTCATCGGGACAGGGCTCGAAGACATGGGCGGCAGTCACCAGCAGACACTCTCCCTTTTCCCGGTCGACTCCGTTCCTGGGAACAATCAGGAAGCCCGTGCCGGCTGATTGGGAATGCTGCAGCTTGACCGTCGCCAGCAGAATCTGCGTGGCATGATCTTCGGCCCGGACCGCCACGCCGCGAACCAGCAACAGCCAGGCAGAGACAGCCAACACAACGCGGTTCATCGCCAGGACCAGTCGGATCTGGGGAATGGAAGTGGGAAACAAAGCCACGCGCGGAACCGGTGCGGCGGTCCATCGGTCCGGCCCGGTGGCGTTCTCTCGGGATCACCCCTGCGGGGTGAATCCCAAAACAATGTCGAACCGGGCGGTCAATTCGCCCGTCTTCGATTCGGGAATGGGCTCGAACCTGGCCATCAATGCGGCTCGCCCGGCGGGATCCTTCACCCCCTGCAGCACACCATCTTTCTCGTTGGCTGGGTGGCCGTCGATGTAGCACTGGGTGGTGAATTTCTCCTGCCCGGGTACCTTGACGGCGAAATGGATGTGGGGCGTCCGCCCGGGGTAGGGGACAGGCTTGATCGTGCGGAAGTAGTACTCTCCCTGCCGGCTGGCGAGAAACCGGCCAAATCCCTGGAAGTGCCCGTCACGCTTCTCGGCATTCCCCGACTTCGTGTGCAGGTAGGCCCCCTGGCTGTCGCACTGCCAGATCTCGACCAGGGCGTTCTTGATGGGATCTCCCTTGGCATTGAGAACGCGGCCTGTCAGGTGGGTGATTGCCCCCACGCCCGGGGTGGTGCCGTCGTTGATGACGAGCAGGTCATTGTCGGTGTCGAGCGGCAGATGATCGGGATAGAAGGGACCTTCGGTTTGCCGCGGGGTGCGGGTCAATTCCTCGGCAAACGCCCCGGGGGTGTGCCAGAAACCCAGCCACAAACCTGCCGCCGATGCCCGCGAGGCGGTGCGCAGGAAACTCCGTCGTCCAAGTTCACGATCGGGGGGCAGCATGGGGGCTCCAGTCTCGGGGCGAAAGGGGGAATGACCGCTGGCTCCATCGTACCCGCCGGCCAGACGTGTCGCCAAATCGATCTGGTCAACTCCCGCGGTTTCGAAGGCATGTCCGGTGTCGATTGTGACGGCGACGACGTTGTCTGCGGGTCAGGGATGGGTGAGGGACGGCGGCTGCGTCGAGCCTCGGTGAGGTGTCGTGTGGGGCCATCGGTGACCATCGTGACCATCTTGACCCTCTTGATCCGCACGACATACGATCGCCATCACATGGATTGCGATCGATGCGTTTGGGTGAGAGGTTCGTGAGCGTTCGTCACGGGGAATTGTGGGAGAACTCTGGTGCGGATCTGGGAGCGCGGTTCAAGTCGCTGGAGCGTGGCGGGGCGGGGCTGGGCCGTCGTGGTCTGGTTGGCGGGGGGCGCGATGTGGGCCACCCAAGGGGCAGAGATCGATGAGGCGTTTTTCGAACGCCGGGTGCGTCCCGTGCTGGTGGAGCGCTGCCACAAGTGCCATTCCGCAGACAGGGCCAAGGGTGGGTTGCGTCTCGACAGCCGCGAGCGGGTCTTGACGGGGGGCGAGACCGGGCCGGCGCTGGTGGCTGGACAGCCGGCCGACAGCCTGTTGCTGCAGGCGGTTGAGCAAACCGGGGGACTGAAGATGCCTCCCGATGGCCGCCTCAAAGACGCCGAGATTGCCGCTTTGCGCGAATGGATTGCCGCCGGGGCCCCCTGGCCCCAAACCGCCAGGCCTGAGCCTTCCGACGCAGTCTCCGAGGTTCGCCCCGCCCTTCGGGAACCGGCTCTCGCCCCCGATGCCGAAGAGTTGGCCAGCGGGTTGCAGTTGTGGCTGAGGGCCGACAGTCTGGCCCTGGCCGATGGCGAGGCGGTCTCGGTCTGGCCCGATCAATCGCCATACGGCCGCGATCTCTCGGTGACGAAGGGGGTTCGCCCGGGAGGGGTGGGAGGCCCGGGAAAATTTATCCCGCAAAGCACGCTCATGGGCCGGCCGGCCGTGAGATTCGAGACCACCACCGGGTTGGCTTCGTCCCCTGGTAACCCCATACCGGTGGCGGGAGATTCCCCCCTCACGCTGGTGTTGGTGATGAGCCTGCAGCGGCATGAGGCTGGTTCCAGCCATGACTGCGTGTTGTGCGTGGGAGATCCCGCACATGGTGCCGACCCAGGCCGGCCGTTGGCGGCCCTGATCGAGATCGACCGCACACAAGACCATTCCCTCGATTTCGCCGGTGGCTTCGGTCACGACGTCTTTCCCGGACGTGGGTCGTTCGCCCCGTTTTACGGTAAGAGCGTGGTGCTGACGATTGTGAAGCGCCCGGGGCCGACGCTGCGGAACACCCAGTTGTTTGTCAATGGCCGGCCCTTGGTGAATGCGGCTGGTGGTCTCGATGGCCGGGACGAGATTCTCGATCTGAAGCATCGGCGTGATGTGGGGGTGTTCCTCGGAAAAGCCCTCGGCTTTTGCGGACCAATCCAGGGAGATCTGGGAGAGGTGCTGATCTACAACACGGCCCTGACCGATGCCCACAGGCAGGGGCTCGAACGGCACCTGGCCGAGAAGTATGGTTTCCTCTGGGAGGGATTGGCCGACCTCGCCGCGCGGGCCGAGTTCACGGACGAAGAGCGCCAGTTTTGGGCCTATCAGCCAGTGCGCGATCCGGTTCCACCTGCGGTGCGGGAGGAAGCCTGGGTACGGACGCCGGTCGACCGGTTTGTCTTGCGGTCCATGGAAGACCGCGGACTGCGTCCTTTGCCCCCGGCCGACCGCCGGACGCTGCTGCGGCGGGTCACCCTTGATCTCTCGGGGCTGCCTCCGACTCTGGAAGAGACGCAGGAGTTCCTCGCCGACAGCTCGCCCCAGGCGTACGAGCGGATTGTCGAGCGGCTGTTGCAATCGCCCCAGTATGGCGAGAGGTGGGCCCGGCACTGGCTCGATCTGGTCCGTTACGCCGAGTCGACCGCGAATGACGCCAACGCGGTGATGCGGTACGCCTGGCGATATCGCAACTACGTGATC
>CAIOTJ010000716.1 GCA_903861195.1 uncultured Planctomycetaceae bacterium
GACAACGATTCTCCATAGAGACCAACATATAAGTCCTCCCCCGGCTTCGGACACGCATTATGTACCAACACCCCATTCACCGACACGTAATACACGTGCTCGGCGTCAACCTCGAGGTTGAACACCGGGACGGGCGGTCCCCGGCGGGGGGTGATGCGGGTGATCTGGCGGAGGGTGCCCGATTCGGTCCGGAGGGTTTCTCCCAGGCGCAGCTCGCGGGCCGGGATGAACTCGTGGCGGTCTTCGCTCAAGAACGGGTGCACTCCCGTGCAGCCGATCGGCTCGGTGAGTCCGTCGACCGTAATCTCGAAGACCTCGCGCGACTGGTGGGAGAACGTCCCCGTCACCAACCGCCCCTCGCCGGGCTCCAGCTCCGGACAAGGGACGATCTCGACGATCTCGGCCGGCCCCACCGCTTCCAGCTCATGCAGTGTCAGGAAGATCCAGGGGGAGGCCGTAAAGCTGTCGGCCGTGATCGGCTCGATAATCCGCTGGGAAAGGTCGGGCGGATCCACAGTCGGAATTACCGAGGTCACTTCCGTGACCACTCGGGCGGAGTCGGTGCCCCGGGCCTCAGACAGCGCTCGCGGATACTCCTCATCAAGAGCCGTCGTTTCAGCCAGATGCGCGGCCAGCCACTCGACCGGCCGCAGCAGGGTGATCTCCAAAAACTCCCCCGTCGGCTTCGGCATCCGCAGCCGGATGTTGACCCACTTGGCGGGATCGACCGGCGCATCCGGCAGTTCCCCCCCGGCCAACTCCGGATTGCGGGCCAAGACCCGCTGCCCGGTTTGAATCGTCTCGATTGCCCGGGCGTGATAGGCCTCTCCAGAGGGCGCCGTCACCGCCTCGCTTCGGACCGGCCGCATCTCGGGCGAATGTCCTGCCTGCGCCAGACCGGCGGCAACACGGCCATCCGTCGACTGAGCACCCGGACTGACCGGCGACTTCCCCAACCAGCACGCCAGAGCCGCCACCGCCAGCACTACGGCCATGCCCCGGCGAAGTCCGGCACCAAACCCGATTCGCCGCGCACCGCGACCGGTATCCCGCCTTGCGGGACTCTGCGGCCAAGCGGTCACTGCCACCGACGCACTCAATTGCGACGACTCCGAAAGGTTCCAGTTCCGACTCCAACCCCACGACAAGTCGATGAGAGTGCTATCACACCAATAAGCAACAAGCTGGCGGATCACATGTTCAATGTACATCGATGGTTAGGTCCATCGGTTCACACTGGGGCAAAATGTACCAGTTACCATCGCTATTAATCTCCGACATCAGTCGCTGTCTGCACGTATAAAGTATCATCACCGTGATGAAGACAGTTTGGTAATCAAATCATCAATTTCTTGTCGGATGTTTTTGTCCATAGGGCGTTCCCGAGCAGCATTGAGCAATGGAACCACAGTGCCCGCTTCATATCGGCTCAGTGCAAACATCGATATTTCTCGCAAGGTTTGATCTTCGCACATTGCAAGGTCAATCAGTGGTTCGATTAAGCATTCGTGATGATAACTCAATGCAATCTCGGCGGACCATTCACGGACGCTGCGTCGTGGACTGGACAGACCATTTCTCAAGTGAGACACAACAACACTTTCGGGAAAGCGGCGAATGACCCTTCCAACCATTGGATATACGCCATGTCCATCTCCCTCACCGAAAATGTTTAGCAATAGAGGAATGCATCTCTCGTCACAATGCGTCTGAAAGTACTTGAGTACTGCCGCAAGTTGTCTTAACTGCTGCTCTGTGGCACTTTCAGTATCCGGCATCGGCTGATGTTCTGCCAGAAACCTCAAAGCTTCATCGGTGGTCATTCAGCGGCTTCCTGAATCAGTGGTCATCTGATGTATTGATTTGCCCTGTTTAGTTCTATGATCCTGCGCATTTGCTGATTGACAAGTGCCGGGTCATAGCCAGCCTCTCGAAGAATATTCCTGAGATCTAGAATATCTGCAGCGAGATTTCTTCTATTGTCCCCTAAATCGACATTACGGCAGAAAGTTTGGGTCTTTTCGTGGAGCTCCGCACGAAAATTGATTGTCACCCCCTTCCATCTAGAAACGTTGCTTACTGCATTTTGAACCACATGATGCGGGGTATGTGTATCTATTAGCGCTGAAAGTTCGTTTGCCGACAACGATTCTCCATAGAGACCAACATATAAGTCCTCCCCCGGCTTCGGACACGCATTATGTACCAACACCCCATCCACCGACACGTAATACACGTGCTCGGCGTCAACCTCGAGGTTGAACACCGGGGCCGGGGGGCCGCGGCGGGGGGTGATGCGGGTGATCTGGCGGAGGGTGCC
>CAIOTJ010000717.1 GCA_903861195.1 uncultured Planctomycetaceae bacterium
CCTCGATGTCGGCTCATCACATCCTGGGGGTGAAGAAGCTCCCAAGGGTTCGGCTGTTCGCCGATTAAAGTGGTACGTGAGCTGGGTTTAAACCGTCGTGAGACAGGTTGGTCCCTATCTGCTGTGGGCGTACGAAACTTGCGGGAGTTTCTCTTTAGTACGAGAGGATTTGGAGGGACGTACCTCTGGTGTTCCTGTTGTCTCGCTCGAGGCAGCGCAGGGTAGCTACGTACGGGTAGGATAAGTGCTGAAAGCATATAAGCACGAAGCCAGTCCCAAGATCAGGTTTCGTTGAAGTCCCCTGGAAGACGACCAGGTTGATAGGCCGGAGATGTGCGGCGAGCAATCGCTTCAGTTGACCGGTACTAAAGGACGAACGCTTGGCCACTTTGATTTCGGTCTCTCGGGTGACAACCCGGGGGCCAGTCAAAAGCCGAAGCAATGAACGCGTGCAACACACCGACTTCCTGAAGAGTCGGAAGAAGTCCCTTACCGCTGCCTGTTGAATCCCCTGCAGGAGGGCGACCCGTCGCAAGACAGTCAGTGCCTGCAGGTCTTCCCGGTGAACATACCCTGAAGGAAACACTCGTTCCCATTCCGAACACGACAGTTAAGCTTCTGGGGCCGATGATAGTGCCCACCAGTGCGAAAGTAGGTCATCGCCGGGTTCATTTTAACACCCCGTCAGGTTCCCCCTGACGGGGTGTTTTTTTTTCGCGCACTCTCAGCGGCGCTGTCGTCCCTGCGACCTGCGGTTCGCTGTCCGTTGTTCTCCTCCCACTCCGTTTCCGCCCTGCCGCTTGCCCCTCCGCCGTCTTCCCGGTACCAATGCTGTTCGACCAATCGGTCTGCCGGTCAGGCGGTGCCGTGTTGGATTCGAGTCCCCAGTTTCGGTGGGAGGTCGCATGCGGGTTCCATTCTCGTTTTCACCGGCCTTGAGTTTGGGCTGGATTGCTGCAACGCTGCTCGTTCTCGCCGCCCCACGGCTGGTCTCGGCCGACACCCTCTGGAAGGCCGGCGTTGCCAAGCGCTCCATCACCCCCGAGACCTCGGTCTGGCTCGCTGGTTATGGCTCCAGGCGCGCCCCCGATGGCAAGCTGCATGAACTCTGGATGAAGGCTCTGGCCCTCGAGGCGGAAGGGGGTGAGCGGGCCGTCCTCATCACCAGTGATTTCCAGGGGGTCCCCAGGAGCATGAGCGAGCCTGTCTTCGCCCGTCTGAAGGCTGAATTCAGCCTCGAGCGTCGGCAGGTGATGTTCACCTTTTCGCACAATCACTGCGGCCCGCGCCTCGGCGATGACCTCATCGACTATTACCCCGTTGAGGCGGAACAGGAAGAGCTGGTCGCCGCTTACACCCGCAGCATGATCGACCGGACGGTCGAATTGGTTGCCGACGCCTTGCGGCAACTGGCCCCGGCCCAATTGCACACCAGCCAGGGGCGGGCCACCTTTGCCGTCAATCGACGTAACAATCGCGAGGCCGACGTCCCCCAACTGCTTGAGCAGGGAACGCCCCTCGTCGGGCCGGTCGATCACTCCGTTCCCGTCATCCGGGTCTCCCGGCCGGGGGGGGATGTGGTGGCCATCGTCTTCGGTTATGCCTGTCACCCCACCACCCTCAGCTTCATGACGTGGTGTGGCGACTACCCGGGGTTTGCCCAACTGCTGATTGAAGAAAAATATCCCCGGGCCTTGGCGATGTTCGTCAACACCTGCGGCGGCGATCAGAATCCCTTGCCTCGCCGGAAGGTCGAACTGTGCGAAAAATATGGTCAGCAACTGGCGGCAGGGGTGTTTCAGGCGCTCGACAGCCCCCAGGCACCCGTCTCGGCGGGACTGCGAACTTCGTTCTC
>CAIOTJ010000718.1 GCA_903861195.1 uncultured Planctomycetaceae bacterium
GGACCGGGTCGGAATCAAGGCACGCGTGCAGCAGCAACGTCTGCAAGGCGGAAGGCTGCCAGGCCGGTGAATGGGTCACGCCGATCCTCCAGGCCGCCGCCCCCGGCGGCGATCGAGTGACGCCTTGAGCAGACGGGCCCGTTCGAGGTCGGCCTGGGCCTTTTTGGTGAGGCTCATGTTGGCCCCATGCACGCGCCGCAGCAGGACCACGTCGGGCAGGACCTCGGTCCGGATGCCGGCCTCGGTGGCCCGCATGGACCAGTCGAGATCACCGAAACTCTGGAGCGTTTCGTCAAACCCTCCCAACTGCGCGAACACCCGGGCGCGGAAGATGGCCACTCCTGCGATATGCCCCGGTTGCGGCGACTGGGGAATCTGCAACTGGGCGCGCAGCGCAGGATCGATGTCTTCGCTGAAGAATGACTGTTGATGCCCCGCGACCATGTCGAGTTGGGGATCGGCCCACAGCCGCTCGAGACGGAGGCTCAAGGAACGGGGCGTGAGCAGATCATCGTGGTCCAGATGGGCGATGAACTCCCCGCGGGCCTCGCGCAGGGCGGCGTTCCGGCTGGCGGCCAGCCCGGCATGCGGGCGGCAGACCGTGCGGACACGGGGGGCGAACGACTGGGCTATCTGGGCCGACTCGTCGGTCGAGCCGTCATCGACCACGATGATTTCCGGCGTCACACCCTCCTGGGACAGCACACTCTCGAGGGTCTGGGCCAGGTAGCGGGCCCCGTTGTAGACGGGAATCAGCAGGCTGAGCTGGGGAGATTCAGAATGAGTCATGGGGGGGATTCCCAACCGGTTTGTGTGGGGCTTCGGGCTTCTGGAAACTGGAGAGCGGGGGCAGATTGAGGGCCTGGCCTCCCCGGGCCCGCCGGCGCTCCAGCGACTTCTTGAACATCAGGATCTGGTAATGCTGCGACACCTGTTGCTGACGGGTGATGTTGCCTCCATGCAGCCGCTGGTGGACGATCAGATCGCGATGCAGCAGCAACCGCACCCCCAGTTCGCGGGCGCGCAGAAACCAGTCCCAGTCATCGCAATAACGAAGCGTTTCATCGAACTGGCCCACCGTGTCGAATAGCTCGCGGCGGAAGAGGGCGGTTCCCAGCTGCAAAGTCAGCATTTCATTGCCGACGGCGGCGAACGAAGCCACGGCGTCGGTCGGCCGGGACTGCAACGACTCGTACTGCCCCAGCCCCACCACCAATTGCACCTCGGGCCGGGCCTGGAATCGGTCGAGTTGCCGGTCGAGCGCGTCGGCCGTGAAGGTGTCGTCGGCGTCGAGAAACCCGATGAACTCGCCGCGCGCCAGCGAGACGCCCATGTTGCGGGCCACCGGAGGGCCCCCGTTGGCTTGACGATGGACCCGCACGGGATCGCCCAGGCGCTCGGCGATCGCGGCACTGGCGTCCTGCGAGCCATCATCGACCACGATCACCTCAAGGGGACGATGGGTCTGCGCCAGAATGCTGCGGATTCCCTGTTCGACATAGGCGGCCCCGTTGTAAACCGGCACGATGATGCTGACCAGGGGGCTTGCGGAGGACGGCTTCATGCGGACTTGTGGGCCAGCTGTTTCAGCAAGGGGAGAGTCTCATCGGGATCGGGGCCCACCCGCAGCGACCAGCAGGGGAGCTGCTGGACCAGGGTCGTCA